>NZ_LSJI01000283.1 GCF_001557235.1 Phenylobacterium sp. CCH9-H3
GCCGACCCCCGCCAGGGCCGTCAGCAGCGGCCAGGCCCGGAAACCGTGGCCGCGGCGACGGAAGGCCGTTGCGACCAAGGGCAAGGTGAGGAGCAGGAGGGCGGCCGCCAGAATCCCCTCAAGCGAGCCGATGCCGGTCCAGTGGTGGAAGAGCACGGCGAGGCCGGCGACGGTGGCGGCGCCGACCCAGGCGATCCGCCAGCCCAGGCCGGGGGTGCGCAGTCCTGCGAGCGCCGCGGCGCCGGCGACACCCGAGCCGATCAGGACCGCCCCCAGGATCGCGCCGGCGGCGGCTGGCGGGGCGAAGGGAGCGATGAGCGCGGCGAGCGCCAGCACGAGGATGAGCGCCCCGCAGGCGGCGGCCGGCGGCGGCCCGAGGAAGCCGGGCCGGCGGCGGGGTCCTGACGCATTGACCATGGCTGCGCGCTCCCGATGATACCTGGCGAGAGACGCGGGCCGCCTGGGCTCGATTACACCGCCCTCAGGCGATCACGTTCTGCGGCGCTCCCTTGGCGAAGGCGCGGATGTTGGCGAGCGTGGTCTCGATGATGCGGCCGACGGCCTCGAGGGTGTTGTAGGCGATGTGCGGGGTCACCAGCACGTTGCGCATGTGCAGGAGCGCATGGTCGGCCAACAACGCCTGCAGACTCTCGGCGGGGCGGATGAGGCGGTCGCGGAAGATCTCGGCCTCCTCCCGCATCGCCCGCTCCTCGGCGATGACGTCGAGGGCGGCGCCGGCGAGCCGGCCGGAATCAAGCGCCCGCACGAGCGCCTGGGCGTCGACGACGCCGCCGCGGGAGGTGTTCACGAGCACTGCGCCCGGCTTCATCAGCTGGAACTCGGCGTCGGAGATGAGGTTGAGGCTCTCCGGGCCACCGGGGACGTGCAGGGTGACCACATCCGCCGTCGAGAGCACCGTCGCCAAGGGCGCGTAGTGGAAGCCCAGCGCCTGCGCCGCCTGCGCGTCGGGAGCCTTGTCGTAGGCCGTCACCTGCATGTCGAACCCGCGCGCGATGCGGATCGCGCGGCGACCGATGCGTCCCGCCCCCACCACGCCCAGGGTCTTGCCGGCGAGCTCGAAGCCGCGCAGTCCACTCTGCGAAAAGTCCCCTCGCCGGACCCGGTCGCTGGCTTCGGCGATATGGCGGGTGAGCGAGAGCAGCAGCGCGAAGGCGTGCTCGGCGACCGTCTGGTCGCCGTAGTCGGGCACGTTGCACACCGTGATCCCGTTCCCGCGGCAGTAGGCCACGTCGATGTGGTCGAAACCCGTGGAACGCGTGGCGATCAGCTTCAGGCGCGGGAAACGGGCCAGCACGGCGCCGCTCAGGTCTGAGTTGACGAAGGGGCTGATCCCCTCGGCGTCGCCGTGGGCTTCCGCAGCATCGAGCCGCAGCGGCTCCTTCACGCACACCACCTCATGGGCGGGCGCCAGCGCCAGGCACGCTTGGCGCTCCCACTCCTCCGCTTCGAAGACGACGATCTTCATGGCCTTGCCCGCCTTTCCGCTGTCCGCCCCATCGGCCTCACCACTGTCGTCGGAAGAGCAGCCAGCCGCCGGAGAACATCGCCCCGCTGATCCCGATCAGAGCCAGGGTCTGCTTCCAGAGCTCGGCGAGCCCCGCGCCCTTCAGGAAGAGGCCCGAGACGATCTCCACATAGTGCCGCTGCGGGCTCGCCAGGGACGCGGTCTGCAGCCAGCCGGGCATGGTCTCGATCGGCGCGATGGTCCCCGATAGGAACATCAGTGGGAACAGGCCGAAGAAGCTGAGCAGCATCGCCTGCTGCAGGGTGTCGGTGATCGTGCCAACGAAGACCCCGAGCGACACGGCGCTCAGCAGGAAGACCACGGTGAGCGCCAGAAGGGTCATCACATCGCCCCGCATCGGGACGCCCATCAGGGTCATGATCAGCAGGGCGGGGAAGACCGCTCCCGTGCAGATGACGATGGTCGGCGTCACCTTGGCGATGAAGAGCTCGTGCGCTCGGGTGGGGGTCACCCGAAGCTGTTCGATGGTGCCGCCCTGTTTCTCGCGCACCATGGCCGCCGCCGGCAGCACGACACCGAGCATGAGGCCGGCCTGCGCCATCATCGAGAGCGCCATGAAGCGGGTGTTGGTGAGGTCCGGATTGTACCAGACGCGGACCTCCGGCTGCACCCCCGGCGGAATCGCCCGGCCGGGCGGCGCGCGGCTCTGAGCGAAACGCGCCGACTGTTCGATCACATAGGCCCGGGCGCGGGCGGCGACGTTGCCGTTCGACCCGTCCACCACCACGCCGATGGCGACCTGGCGTCCGGCGGCCACGCGGGCGGCGAAGTTCGGGGGGACCTCCACCACGACGTCGAGCGCGCCCCGTTGCAGCCGGCCCTGGGCCTGGCCCATGGCGGTGAACTGGTCGATCAGCACGAAGTTGTCCCCGGACGTGAGTTCGCGCACCAGGGCGCGGCTCGCCTCGGACCGGTCGTGGTCGATCACCCCCAGCTTCAGGTTCTGCACGTCGAAGCCGAGGGCCAGGGTGCACATGACGAGTTCGGCCGTGTAGAGGAACACCACCACGAACAGCATCACGGGATCGCGCAGGAAGTGCGTGAACTCCTTCGACAGCAGTCCTGCGAGGCGGCCCCACATCAGTCGATCCTCTTGCGGAAGCGCCAGGCCGCGAGCGCGAAGACCGCGGCGGTGTAGGCCGCCAGGACCGCCACATTGCCCCAGAGCTCCTCGAGCCCGGCGCCGCGCAGGACGATGCCGCGCGACACCTCGAGGAAGTAGGGCGTCGGCAGCGCCGCCGAATAGAGCTGGAACGTCCGCGGCATGGTGAAGATCGGATAGACGAAGCCCGAGAACAGGAAGGCGGGCATCAGCGTCACGATCAGGGCGGTGAGCATGGCGGCCAGCTGGGTCCGCACCAGGGTGGAGATGAGCAGGCCGATGGAGACGGTGCAGACCACGTAGAGCAGCCCCACCGCCACCAGAAGCCCCAGGCTGCCGCGCACCGGCACGTCGAACCACAACAGTCCCCCGCCGATCACGATCAGCAACTCGAGGAAGGCGATGCCGGCGTAGGGCAGCAGCTTGCCGGCGATGAACTCGCCCTTGGTCAGGGGCGAGGCGTAGATCTGGGCGATGGTGCCGAGCTCCTTCTCGCGGGAGACCGCAAGGGCGGTGAGCAGCGGCGGGAAGGCCATCAGGATGACGGCGAACAGGCCGGGCACGATGAAGTTGCGGCTGCGCAGCTGGGGATTGTACCAGACGCGCACCTCCGGCCGGACGGGCAGGCGCAGCTCGCCGGGGAAGGCGTAGAGGATGGCGCGGCCGTAGGCGGAGAGGATCGCGGCCGTGCTCGCATAGGTGCCGTCGACAATGAACTGAACGGGGGCGGCCCGGCCCTTGGCGAGGTTCCGGCCGAATCCCTCGGGGATGAACAGCGCCGCGCGGGTCTCCCCGCGCATCAGCGCGTGCTCGGCGGCGCGCGCATCGTCCGGGGCCGCCTTGAGACTGAAGTACCCGGAGTTGAGGAAGCGGGCCTGGAGCTCCCGGCTGGCCGCAGATTTGTCCTGGTCGACGATGACGAGGGGAGCGTTCTCGACGTCCAGCGAGATGCCGTAGACGAACAGGAACAGCATCATCACCGGCATGAACAGCGCGATGCCGACGGTGAACCGGTCACGCGAGATTTCCAGGACCTCCTTGCGCGAGAAGGCGAGCAGCCGGCGCAGGTTCATGCCGCCCTCGCATTCGCCCGCTCGCGGGCGATGAACCCCAGGAAGACGTCCTCGACGGTCGCCGTCTCCAGGCCGAGCTGCTGCGTCAGCTCGGCCAGGGGACCGAGCGCGATCATCCGTCCGTCCATCATCAGGCCCAGCCGGTCGCAGAAGGTGGCCTCCTCCAGGTAGTGGGTGGTCACCACGACCGCGACGCCGTCCGCGGCCAGGGCGGCGATCAACCGCCAGAAGCGGAAGCGCGAGAGCGGGTCCACGCCGGAGGTGGGTTCGTCTAGGAACAGCACCTGCGGCCGGTGGACGATGGCGCAGGCGAGCGCCAGCCGCTGGCGCACGGCGCCGGACAGCGCCGCCACCGTCTCGTGGCCGTCGCCCTCGAGGCCTGCGCGGGCGGCCACCGCGGCGATCCGCGCGGCGAGTTCGCGGCGCGGCACACCGTAGGCGCGGGCGAAGAAGCGCAGGTTCTCGCGGGCGGTGAGGTCCGGGTAGAGCGAGAAGCGCTGCGACATGTAGCCGATGCGCGCCCGCACCGCCTCGCTCTGCCGCGCCACGTCGAAGCCCGCCACCTTCGCCGCGCCGCCCGACGGCGCCAGCAGGCCGCAAAGGATGCGGATGAGTGTGGTCTTCCCGGCGCCGTTCGGACCCAGCAGGCCCAGGACCTCGCCGGACCTGACGCTGAGCGTCACGTCGTCGACCGCCGTGAAGTCGCCGAACCGTCGCGTGGCCCGCACGGCCTCGATGACGGTCTCCCGCGGGGCATCCGGCGGCGGCCCGGTCCGCGCCTGCGGTTCCGGGGCGCGGCGCTCCGCCGGTGCCGACGCGACGGTGAAGACGTCCTCCATGGTCGGTTCGGCGGGCGTGGCGGCCAGGCCGTCCGGAAGGACCGGCGGCGCGGCGGTCCGCAGCTGCACCCGCAGCTCGTCCCCGGCCCGCCGCTGGAAGCTGATCACGTCCGGCTGCGCCTGCAGCGCGCCTTCGAGGGCGCCCGGCCTTGCGCCCTTGATCCGGTAGACCCGCCCGCGCGCCGAGGCGCGCAGCTCCTGCGGTGTCCCGAGTGCGAGCGGCCGGCCCTCCGAAAGCAGCAGCACCCGATCGCTGGCGTCGGCCTCGTCCATGTAGGAGGTGGCGAACACGATGGAGCGGCCGTCAGCCTTGGCCCGGTCCAGGATGCGCCAGAGCTCGCGGCGGGAGAGCGGATCCACCCCAAGGCTCGGCTCGTCGAGGATCAGCAGGGGCGGTTCGTGGATGAGGTTGGCGCACAGCGCCAGCTTCTTGCGCATGCCCCCGGAAAGCGCGCCCTCCCGCCGCCCCTCGAAGCGCTGAAGCCCCGCCATGGCCAGGAGGCCCTCGCGACGGCTCTGGAACGCCGCGCGCGGCACATCGCGGATGTCCGCCGCGAAGGCGAGATTCTCGGCCACGGTCAGCCGGTCGTACAGGGAGAAGCCTTGCGACATGTAGCCGATCCGCGCCTGGATGCGCGCCGCGCCGCCGTCGACGTCCTCCCCCAGCACGCGGCAGCGCCCGGTGCTCGGCCGCAGGATCGCGGCCAGCATCTGCAGCAAGGTCGTCTTGCCGGCGCCGTCGGGGCCGACCACCCCCACCACCTCGCCCGGCCACACCTGCAGATCGATCCCCTCCACCACGGCGCGGGCGCCGTAGCGGCGCCCCAGGCCCGCCGCTTCGATCATCGGTTCGGGGGACACCGTCACTACTCCGGAACCGACAGCCTGGCGGGCCAGCCGGCGGTGGCGTCCCACAGGATCCAGGCGTCCGTCGGCATGCCCGGCTTCAGGACACCCTGCGGATTGTCGGCCTCAAGGGTGACCCCGTAGACGGTGCGGCTCCGCTCGTCCTCCATGTGGATGTCGCGGGGCGTGAACTGGGCCTGGGCGTCGACCCGGGCCACGCGGGCCGGGAACTGCCGTCCCGGGAAGGAGTCCACCTGCAGCCGCGCGGGCGCGCCGAGACGCACCTTGCCGAGGTCCCGCTCACCGACGTAGACCTTGAGTTTGACCCGCTGCAGGTTGGCGAGGACCGCCACGGGCTGGCCGGCCGCGACCACCTCGCCGGGCTCGGCGAGGCGCTCGAGCACCGCGCCTCCGATCGGGCTGGTGATGGTGCTCTTGGCGATCTGCGACTGGCTGAGCTCCTGGGCCTTGGCGGCGGCCCGGGCCTGTGCGGCGGCTTCCGACCGACGCGCCTTCAGCAGCCCCACCTGGTCGATCGCGGCCTGGTAGGCGTTGCGCACGGTGTCGAGCCGCTGGGCGGGGGCGTAGCCGGCGCGGCTGAGCGTCTCGTAGCGCTGCAGCTCCGAGCGAGCAGTGCCGGCGTGGTGCTGGGCCAGGCCGATCTGGCTCTCCACCTGGGCGGTGGTCTGCAGGGCCGCAGCCTGCTGGGCGGCGGCGCGTTCGGCCTGGAGTTCGAGGTCGGCTGGATCGATCCGCGCCAGGATCGCGCCCGCGGCGACCGGGGCCCCCTCGACGGCGGTGTTGGAGAGCACACGCCCGGGCAGCTCGAACCCCACCCGCACTTCGTCCACCTCGATCCGCCCGCTGCCGTAGATCACCTGCGGCGGCTGCGGCGCGGGCTTCAGCCGCCAGAACGCGACAGCGGAGCCGCCTGCGATCAGGAGCAGGGCCAGGGCCACCAACACGGTCACGTTTCTCGCCCGCACCTTCAACGGAAATTCTCCAGACAAATCCAACACGCTGAAGCGCTGGGCCGACGGCGCCAATCCTAGGACGCGCGCGGGCGGAAGGCATTACGCCCGGCGCGCCAGCATCGGTCAGGGTCGGAATACGCAGCTTACGGCGTAAGCCCTCAGGATTTCTTTTATTTCAAAGAGGCCAAAGTCATTTGATCGGTATCAAACAGCATCGCGAATTTCGAATCGAAGGTCTTGCCGAACCAATCGAGGGACAGTCGAATGCTTCGCGCCGCCGCCGAACAACTGAAGGACGAGGGTTTCAATCAAACCTTACAGTCATTGGAATCTTCGCCGGAGGGCGCAGATACTTGTCGGGACGTCGAGGGCCTCGCCCGGCGTCTCGCCGCCGAGCGCCCCCGACAGCTCCGCTACCTCCGCAGCCGCCTGCCCACCGCCGAGGACGCCGAGGACGCCTGGCAGGACGCCTCCATCCGCTTCCTCCAGCACGCCGCGAGCCTTGCCGCCGCCGAACGGCCCGAGGCCTGGATGGGCGTCTCGCTCCGCCGCCTCGTGGTCGACCGCTACCGCCGCGCGGCGGTCCAGCGCCGCACCGCCGAGGCCCTGGCCGCCGAGCCCCTTCCCCAGCCCCTCGCCGACCCCGAGGCGGAGGTCGAGCTGCAGGCGCCCACGGACTGCCTCAAGGCCGCGCTCGGCGACCTCAAGCCCGACTACCGCGACCTCCTGGCGCGCACCTACTTCGACGAGATCCCGCTGAAGGCGGTGGCCGTCGAATTCGGCCTCACCGCCAACAACGCCGCCGTCCGCCTCCACCGCGCCCGCGCCGCCCTGCGCGCCGCCATGGACGAGAACTGCCACGCCTGCCCCCTCGCCGACTGCTGGGCCAAGGCCAGGCTTCGCAACATCGCCGCCTGAGCCCCCGCTAGGCCAGGCCACCACCCACCCCTCGCCGCCCCGAAAGGCCACGCCATGCACAGCTACATCATCTGCCTGACCCGTCTTGGCGAGGAGCCGGCCTTCGAAGTCGCCATCTGCGAGGACGAGCGCGAGGCCCAGGACTGGGCCGCCGCCCTCGTCACCCTGCTGCCGGGCGCGGCGCTGGCCGGAATCCTGAGCCCGCGTCCGCAGAGCTAGGGCCGCAAGGCGGCATGCGCCGCCCCGGCGCAACTCCCACGCATCGGGGCCCGCCGGTGGGCGGGGCCATGCCGCATCAAACGCCCACACTTCGGCGCAGCCCGAGTCCGCGGCGATGATGCTGACCGTGAGGATGATGCTGACCATGAGGAGGAGGCGACGGCGGTCGCCGTACCGCGATCCTGACCCCGTCGCGGAGGCGGGGACCTTCGTCGGGGCGTCGTCGCGCCCGCGCCAGGATCCCCCCGCCAGGATTAACGCACACCTTCCGGCGGTTCCGACCCCGGACGCGGCGCGATCCCGCGATCGCCAGCTTTCGGCGCCGGCCCCGCCCACGGACCGGCCTTGGCACGCACGCTTCGAGCACGCCGGTGTAATGTCGCCTCCGGCGGCGCGTCATCCCCGCCAAGAGCGAACCCTTCGGCCGCTCCGGAGACCCGACTGTCATGCGCGACGCTCGCCACCCGCACCTGCCCCGCCGAACGCTGATGCTGGCCGCGGGCGCCCTGGCGCTGGCGGCCTGCCAGCCCCGGCCGGTGGAGGGCGCCTCGCAGGTCGTGGACGGGCTCAAGGTCGAATACGGCGTGATCGAGAGAGCGACGGCGGCGCAGGCCCATCCGGCCGCGCACAGGGCGATCGGCCTGGCCGCCCCCTCGGCCACGCCTGCGCCACCGCCCCCGAAGCACGCCTACCATGTCACCCTCGCCGCGTTCGACGCCAAGACCGGCGCGCGGGTGGACGACGCCGAAGTCATGCTCAACATCCAAGGGCCCGGCCATCCCGGGCACGGCTCCATGCGGCTGGACCCCATGACGATCGCCGGCACGAGCACCTACGGCGGCTACGTCGTCTTGCCGCAGCCGGGGCGCTACCGGCTCACCTTCCACATCGCACGGCCGGGCCAGCTGAACGACCCGGCCAAGGCCGTCTTCGCCTACGAGCGACCGCAGTAGAGGATCTCACTCGGGGCCGCGGGGTCATCCGCCGGCGGTCACGCCACCAACGCGACAGGAGCCACATCCTAATGCCTGACAAGCCAAAGGCCTGGACCGGAACGGCCGGCAAGCTGGTGATCGGCGCCTTCGCGCTGACGCTGGTCGGGCTCCTGTTCACGGAGCACCGGCTGCACGTCCTGGGCTGGCTGCCGTTCCTGCTCCTCCTGCTCTGCCCCCTGCTGCACATGAGCATGCACGGCGGTCACGGCGGCCACGACCAGGACGAGTCCAATGTCTCCGGCGGGGGAAACCCGCCCCACCGGCACTAGGGGGCCGCCATGAACGAGCCGATGCAAGCCTACGGCCTCTGGTCGCTGGTGATCCTGAATTCCGTCCTGTTCGTCTTCTTCGCCTTCAGCTTCTTCAAGCCCAAGACCAAGCTGGATTGGCGGGCTTTCGGAGGCTTCAGCGCCTTCGTGGTCGCCCTCTTCACCGAGATGTACGGCTTCCCGCTCACCCTCTACCTGTTCGCCGGCTGGCTGCAGACCCGCTTCCCCGGCGTGAACTGGATGTCGCATGACGCCGGCCACCTGCTCGAGACGATGTTCGGCTGGAAGGCCAACCCCCACTTTGGGCCCTTCCACCTGTTGAGCTTCGTCTTCATCGGCGGCGGGTTCTGGCTGATCTCCGCGGCCTGGCCGGTGCTCTACCGCGCCCAGAAGGAGGGGCGGCTGGCGACCACGGGGCTCTACGCCAAGGTCCGCCACCCGCAGTACGACGGCTTCGTTCTGGTGATGTTCGGCTTCCTGCTGCAGTGGCCGACCCTTCTCACCCTGCTCATGTTCCCGGTCCTGGTGGTCATGTACTGGCGCCTGGCTCTGGCCGAGGAGCGGGCCACGATCGCCGAGTTCGGCGAAGCCTACCGCGCCTACATGCGTTCCACACCGGCCTTCGTCCCGCGCCTGCGGGGCGCCAGCCCCGCCGAGCGTCCGGCTCCCTAACCGCCAGTCCGAGAGTGCCCATCTTGCAAACCACCACGGTCGACGTCACCAGCTTCCGCACGCCGCTCGATCCCTTGGTGGTGGAGCGCAAGCTACGCGGCCTGGCCGGCGTCACGGCGGTCACGGCGAACTTCGCCTCCGCCTCCGCCACCATCACCTTCGACGAGACCCGCACCAGCGTGGAGACCCTGCGTGAAGCGGTCCGGGCCTGCGGCTTCCACTGTCGCGGCGAGGTGGTTCCGCGCCACGTCTGCGTCCCCGGCGAGGACACCGTCCCACCGGACCACCCGCACGCGCCGGCGCAGGGGGCGTCCCGGCGCGACCACGGCGCACATGCGGGCCACGAGGCCGCCGCAGCGGCGGCGGGCGGCCCAGCCGTCAAGGCTCACGCCGACCACGGTGACGACAGCATGGCGGAGATGGGCCACGGGCCGGGCATGGACATGCAGTCGATGGCCCGCGACATGCGCAACCGCTTCGTGGTGGCGCTCGCCTTCACCATCCCGATCTTCTTCCTCGCTCCCATGGGGATGGACGTGCTGCGCGTCGACCCCCCGTTCGGCTGGGACCTCGACCTGGTGCTGTTCGTGCTGGCCAGCGGCGCGATCCTGTGGCCCAGTTGGCCGTTCTTCATCGCCGCGGTGCGCGCGCTGCGGCGCGGCGTGTTCAACATGGCCGTGCTGGTGCTGCTGAGCGTCGGCACCGGCTACCTGTTCAGCGTCGGGACCACCTTCCTGTTCGAGGCGGAGAACTTCTACGAGGCCTCCGCCCTGCTGCTCGTCTTCATCCTGCTCGGCCACTGGCTGGAGATGCGCGCCCGCGCCGGCGCCTCGGAGGCGATCCGGCGGCTCATGGACCTGGCCCCGCCCACCGCCAAGGTGCTCCGCGACGGCGTGGAGGTGGAGGTCCCCACCTCGCAGGTGCAGGTGGGCGACCGCGTCGTGGTCCGTCCCGGCGGCAAGATCCCGGTGGACGGGCTCATTGAGGACGGCGCCTCGGAGATCGACGAGTCGATGCTGACGGGCGAGTCCCTGCCGGTCTCCAAGACGGTCGGCGACGAGGTGGTCGGCGGATCGATGAACAAGACCGGCGCCTTCCGCTACCGCGCCACCAAGGTCGGTTCCGACACCGCGCTCGCCCAGATCGTCAAGCTCGTCCAGGAGGCGCAGAACTCCAAGGCGCCGGCGCAGCTGCTGGCCGACCGCGCCTCCCAGTGGCTGGTGCTCGCGGCGATCGTGATCGGCCTGCTCACCTTCGCGGTGTGGTTCTGGATCATCGGCCAGACCCTGCTTTTCGCGCTCACCCTCACCATCACCGTCTTCGTCATCGCCTGTCCGGACGCGCTCGGCCTCGCCACGCCCATGGCCATCATGGTGGGCACGGGCCTCGGGGCGGCCCACGGCATCCTGATCAAGGACGCCGCGGCGCTCGAGGAGGCCGTGAAGCTCGACGTCATCATCTTCGACAAGACCGGCACGCTCACCATGGGCCAGCCCAAGGTGGTGCAGGTGGTCCCCGCCCCCGGCGTCGACGAGGCGGCGGTGGTCGCCGTTGCGGCCGCCATCGAACAGGGCTCGGAACACCACATCGCCGTGGCGGTCGCCGAGCACGCCAAGGGGATGTCCCTACCCCAGGCGATAGGTTTCACGGCCTTTGAGGGCAAGGGCGTGCGGGCCGTTGTCGATGGCCGCGAAACCTTCTCCGGCAACCGCATGCTGATGCAGGACCACGGGATCGAGCTCGGCGCGCTGGCGGCCGAGTCGGAGCGCCTGCAGGGCGCCGGCCGCACCGTCGCCCACATCGCCCAGGACGGACGCGTCATCGGGCTGATCGCGGTGGCCGATGCGCCGCGGCCCACGGCGCGGGCCACGATCGAGCGGCTGCAGGACCTGGGCGTGAAGGTGGCGATGATCACCGGCGACAACCTGGGCACCGCTCAGCGCATCGGCCGCGAGCTCGGCATCGACATCGTGCTGGCGGAGGTCCTGCCGGGCGAGAAGGCGGCCAAGGTCAAGGAGCTGCAGGCCCAGGGCAACAAGGTCGGCATGGTAGGCGACGGCGTCAACGACGCCCCCGCGCTCACCCAGGCGGACGTTGGCTTCGCCATCGGCGCCGGCACCGACGTGGCCATCGAAAGCGCCGACGTGGTGCTGATGCGCAGCGACACGCTCGATGTGGTGAAGGCCGTGGAGCTGTCGCGCGCCACCCTTCGCAAGATGCACCAGAACCTCTGGTGGGCCGTCGGCTACAACGTGGTGGCCTTCCCGCTTGCGGCGGGCGTGCTCTACCCCTTCACCCTGAGCCCCGAGGTGGCCGCCATCGCCATGTCGGGCAGCTCGGTGCTGGTGGCGGTCAACGCCCTGCTGCTCAAGCGGCTGCGGCTGGGCGAGGCTCGGCCGCATCGCGGCCGCCGCACACCGGCGGCTCCACCCGTGGAACAGCCGGCTTGAGCCCTCTGCCCACGGCCCGGCCGGCGGCCGGGTGGACGATCCCGGTCCTGATGCTGACCGCCTTTTCGGTGGCCACCGGCTACGGGATCGCCCTGCCGCGCCTGCCGGCCCTCCTGAGCGCGCTTCCGGGCGCCGGCGGCGAGGCCTGGCGCGCGCAGCACCTGGGCGGCGTCACCGCCGCCTTCTTCGGCGCCGCCCTCGTGGCGGCGCCTCTTTGGGGCCGGCTCTCCGACCGGTTCGGGCGGCGGCGGATCCTGGCGCTCGGCGGCCTCGGTTTCGCCCTGTCGTTCTTGGCGACGGGCCTCTCGCTCGAGCTCTGGCAGCTCTATCTGGCTCGTGGGCTCGACGGCGCCTTCTCTGCCGCCGTCGCCCCGGCGGCCCTGGCCTACCTGGCGGACCGTTGGCCCGCGGGCGACGCGCGGGCCCGACGCTTCGCCTGGCTGAACGCCTCGGTGCTCGCCGGCTACCTGGCCGGGCCGCTGATCGGGGAAGCCGCCGCGCGCCTCGGCCCGCTCGCCCCCTACGCCGCCCCGGCCGCGGCCGCTGCTGCAGGCGCCCTGCTGACGGCGATCCTGCCGCGGGCGCGGCGCGGCGCGGGAGCCCAGGCCGCGCTGCGCTCGCAGCTCGGCGCGCGCGCCTGGCTGCTCGGGGTCTCGGCGGTAGCCGGCGGCGCGGTCGTGGCGCAGGAGATCGCCGCCGCCGTCCCCCTGGGCGCGGGCCCGGACGGCCGCACCGCCATGGCCCTGCTCCTGAGTTTCTGTGGCGGAGTGATGTTCCTCACCCAGGTGGGAATCTTCTCGGGACGCGACGCGGCCGCCCGCGGTGTCCGCCTCGTGCGCCCGCTGCTCCTGGGCCTGGCCGTCGCCCTGGCGCTGTCCCCCTTCGCCCAAGGCTTCTGGCTCCTCGCCCTGGCGGTCACCGGCGTCGCCTCCGCCGCGGCGGCCCTGACGGTTCTGGCGAGCTACCTCACCTCGCGCCTCCCGGGCCCGCAGGGGGCCGGCCTTGGCCTGCAATACGCTGCCTTAAGCGGCGGGCAGCTGGCGGGCGCCCTCGGGGCGGGCGCCTCCGCGGCGGCGGGGGTCCCGGCGGCGCTGTGGGCGGCCGCCCTCCTGGCCTTGGTCCTGGCGGCGACGCCGCGCCGACCCTCCGACCCCCGCGGGGCTCCGACCCGGGCGCCCTAGGCGCGAAGCGCCTCGGCGAACAGTCCCGCCAAACCGATCGCGTTGCTCTCATGCGGCACGCTGTCCGTGGAGACGACCCGCGCCGCGGCCGCCGAGAGGCGCGCAAACGCGTCATCGGCGAACAAGGGATGGACCGCCAGGCACACCGGCGGAGGCAGGCCCGCGTGGGCGAGGCCGTCGGCGGCCTGCAGCATGGTGCGGCCCGACGAGACGATGTCGTCCACCAGCACGGGGGTGCGGTCACGCCAGGCGGAGAGGTCCGGCAGGCTGATCCGCACGTCGCGGTCGCCGCGCCGCTCCTTGCGCAACACGACGGCCGGCGCCCCGGCCCCGGCCGCCACTTCCGAAACCCACTGCTCGCTCTCCGCATCCGGCCCGATGATCAGCGGCCGGGCGACCTCGGCGGCAATCCACCTCGCCAGGGCCGGCGCGGCGTGCAGGACGTCGGTGGGAACCGTGTAGATCTCCGACATGGTCTTGCGACGGTGCAGATGAGGATCGGCGGTCAGCAGGCGGTCGAACTCGCCCGACAGCAGCGCCGCGAAATGGTTCGAGGTCACGGCCTCCCCCGATTGGAAACGCTTGTCCTGCCGCATGTAGGCTAGGTAGGGCGCCACGAGCGTGAGCCTGGTCGCGCCCAGTTCCCGCGCCGTGCGCGCCGCATAGATTAGCCGCAGGAACTGCGGGTCCGGATCGGCGAGGGTGCAGACGACCAGAACCTCGGCCCCCGCAGGGTCGCCCTCCAGGCGAAGGTAGGTCTCGCCGTCCGGGAACCGCCGCGTCTCCATCGGCAGCGTCTCCACCTGCAGCGCCTGGGCCAGCCGGCCGGCGAAGCCCGCGTTGCCCGGCATGGCGAGAACGACTCGGCGGCTCATGCCTCGACCTTCATCAGATCCGGGTTCTGGCGCGCGTAGTCGAGGGCGTAGGCCAGCTCGCCGGGTGAGCCCGCATGGACCATCACCCAAGGCTGGCCGGCCGCCACCTCGTCGCCGAGCCGCGCCATCAGGCGGACGCCGGCGGCCTTCACGTCGGGGGCGCCCGCGAGCTTGGCGAGGCGGGCGATCTTGCGGTTGTTGATGTGAATGACGCGACCGCCGTGCTGGGCGGTCAGCGGATGGGTGTGGCCCGCGACCGGCGGCGTCCGCATGCCGCCCTGCGCCTCGCAGATGGCCTGGAACTTGCGCCAGGCCCGGCCGTCCGCGAGCGTGGCCTCGGCGAGCGCGAGCCCCTCGCCGGCCGCCGCGGCCCCGCCGAACTCCAGCGCCTCGCCCGCGAGCACACAGGCGTGGCGGCGCAGGTCGGGCGGCGCATCGGGCGCGTTCTGCAGCACCGCCAGAACGTCCAGGGCCTCGAGGGCGGGTCCCACCCCGCGGCCCACCGGCTGGGTCCCGTCGGAGAGCACGCACCGTGTGGCGAGCCCGAATTCGGCGGCCACCTTCGACAGCGTGTCCGAAAGCTCGCGGGCCGCCGCCTCGGTGCGCACCTTGGCGGTGGGTCCCACGGGGATGTCGAGCACCACGTGGGTGGACCCCGCGGCGATCTTCTTGGAGAGCACGGAGGCCACCAGCTGCCCCTCGGTGTCCACGTCGAGCACGCGCTCCACGCGGATGAAGATGTCGTCCGCGGGGCTCAGCCGCACCGCGCCGCCCCAGGCGATGCAGCCGCCCTCCAGCGCCACCACGCGGCGGATGGCCGCCAGGTCGAGGTCCACCGGCGCCAGGGTCTCCATGGTGTCGGCGGTGCCGGCCGGCGAGGTGATCGCCCGCGAGGACGTCTTGGGCATAGTGAGCCCGCAGGCGGCCACGATGGCCACGACCAGGGGGGTGGTGCGGTTGCCCGGCAGCCCGCCTACCGAATGCTTGTCCATCACCACCGGACCGGGCCAGCTGAGCCGTTCGCCGGCGTCGATCATGGCGCGGGTCAAGGCCACCGTCTCTGGCAGGTCGAGCGGCAGGGCGGACGAGGCGGTGAGGAAGGCCGCCAGATGGATGTCGGTGTAGCGGCCGGCGGCGATGTCGCCCACGATCCCGTGCAGGTCGCCGGGCGAGAGCCGCTGGCCGTAGATGCGGCGGCGCACGCTGGAGAGCGACTCCAGCGCGGGCGCGTGGCGCACCGTGACCGGCGCGCCGTCCGCTGCGCCCAGGCGCGTCCACACCGACTCCGAGAGCCCGGCCTCGTCGTGGCCGAGCCAGTCGTCGTCCACCTGATAGAGCGTGGCGTAGACTTCCCGGCCGTTGGCGGAGATCGCCACCTGGGTGTGGGCGGTCAGCCCCTCCGCGCGGCACACGTGGCAGTCGGTACGCATCAGCACCACCGCCTCGTGCTGCGTCACCAGGCCCAGGCGTCGCGCCACGAGGCGCGGCGCCTCGCCCCCGGTCGCGGTCACAGCTCGTACCTCTGCATGGGCGCCGAAACGGTGCACGGCCAGCCAAGCTCCCCTTCGATGCGGGTGCGCAAGGTCTCCGACGCATCGGGTTCGCCGTGGACGATGAAGGTCCGCTTCGGGGGCCGCTTGAACCCGCCGAGCCAGCGCAGGATCTCCTCGGCGTCGGCGTGCGCCGACAGCATCGGCAGGTTTCTGACCTCCGCATGGATCGGGATCCATTGGCCGTGGATCTTCACCTCCTTTGCGCCGCCCAGCAGGGCCGAGCCGCGCGTGCCCGCCGCCTGGAAGCCGGAGAACAGGATCAGGTTGCGCCGGTCGGGGCCGTAGGCCTTCAAATGGTGCAGGACGCGGCCACCGGTGGCCATGCCGCTGGCCGCGATGATCACCTTGGGCATGGTGTTGCGGGTGATCTCCTTGGACGCCTCTACGTCGCGAGTGTAGGTGGCCACCGCGCAGGCTGCGCGGCAGACCTCGGGGGTCAGCCGGTGGTCGTCCAGGTGGCTGCAGAGCATCTCGCTCGCATCGATCGCCATGGGGCTGTCGAGGTATACCGGCACGAGCCCGATGCGGCCCGCCTGCTTGAGCTTCCAGATGTGGTAGAGCAGCGCCTGGGCGCGACCGACCGCGAACGCCGGGATCACCACGGTCCCGCCCCGCTGGATGGTGCGCTCGATGGCCTTGCCCAGCGCCTCCGTGGAATCGGTCTGCTCATGGCGGCGGTTGCCATAGGTGGACTCGACGAGCAGGTAATCCGCCTCCGGGACGGGTTCAGGGTCGCGCATCATCTCATCGTCGTAGCGGCCAAGATCGCCGGAGAAGACCACCTTGCGGCCGGCCCACTCGAGCTCGGCCGTGGCGGCCCCGAGAATGTGGCCGGCCCGGCGCAGCACGAGCCTGGCCCCGCCCGGCAGTTGCAACGGCTTGTGGACCTCGGCCGGAGAGAAGAACTCCAGGGCCCGCTCGGCGTCGCGCACGCCGTAGAGAGGCAGGGCCGGCTTGTGCTTGGAATAGCCGTAGCGGTTCGCCCGGTCCGCGTCGCTCTCCTGGATGTGCCCGCTGTCCCTCAGCAGAATGTCGCAGAGCTCCATCGTCGCGTGGGTGGAAACGATCCGTTCCCGGAAGCCTTCCTTGACCAGCTTCGGGATATATCCGGAGTGGTCGAGGTGGGCGTGGGTGAGCACCACCCCGCCAAGCTTGGCCGCATCGACCGGGAACGGCGCCCAGTTCTGCTCGCGCAGCGCCTTCTGGCCCTGGAAGAGGCCGCAATCCACCAGGAGCGAGCGCCCCTGCGACTGGAGCAGGTGCTTCGAGCCGGTGACGGTGCCGGCCCCCCCGAGGCTGGTCAAACTAAGCATACGCGGTCCTTATGATGGTTTTCCTGGCGCGCTGGCCCAGGCGAGACCAAGACGCCGCCGCTGGCGAGTCCTTACACGCGGGGCCGCCGTGGCGCCTTGCGCACGGTCAAGGCCCAGGCTGCGCTCCACTGCGACTTGCGCGACGCCCGGATCCCAAGCGCTAGGCGCTGGGAGCCTCGACGAGCGCGTCGGGCCGCTCGTTCGGATTGTCGGGACCCGCCGGGAAAGGCTCCGCGAGGAGCCGCCCGCACCGTTCGATCGCCGCCACGAAGCCGTCGGCCGCGCGTCCCGCCCGAACGCCCGCCACCAGGTCGGCGACGACCATCGCCCAGGCGGCGTCCTCCACCTGTGCACTGACCCCAGGATCGGCAATCACCTCGGCGCGCTGCTCGTAGAGGGAGACAAAGATCAGCACCCCGGTCCGCTCGCGGGTGTGGCCCAGGCCCGCGGCGTGGAACTGCTCCAGGGCGCGGTCGCGCACCCGCGCCCGCTTGAGGGACAACGGGATCAGCCGGCGCCGGAGGGACGGGACGGACGCCAGCGCGAAGACGCCGAGGAACAGCCCGGCCTGCAGCAGGGCGTAGCCCACGGGGGTCGCCAGCACAGGGGCCCGCAGGATCTCGTACGCCGCAGACACCGGGCCGATCGCCAGCTCCAGGCCCTGCGCCGCGCTGGCGAGCGCCAGCACCAGCAGGGGCAGCACGAGCGCCCCCATGGCTGCCCAGGCCAGCGGGACTTCCGCATAGGGCGCCGCCTGGTCGGTCACCACGCAAACGATCTCGCCTCGCGTGGTCGCCTCGGCCGCGGCGACCGCGCGGGCGATGCGGTCGTGATCCGTTGACTTAAGCAGCATCCTACCAGCCTCCCGAGGCGCCGCCGCCTCCGAACGATCCGCCGCCGCCGCGGAAGCCGCCGCCGCCGCGACCGTGACCACGTCCGCCATGACCGGCGCTCATGAGCAGGAGCAGCGGCAGCAGCCACATATCCATGCGGTGGCCCGGCCGGCCCGTAAACATGCCCACCACGCCCGCCACGACCCAGAGGCCGAGCAGGACCAGGACGAGTATCGGACCCGAGCCGTCGGAGCTCGTTGGCGGCTGGGCGCTGGCCGCCACCCTGGCCCGGGCCTGGTCATCCGGCAGGGACAGCTGTTCGATGAGCGCATCGGCGCCCGCAACGACGCCGCCTTCGAAGTCGCCGGCCCGGAACCTGGGCAGCACCCGTTCCTGCAGGATGACCGTGGAGAGGGCGTCGGTGAGCACCCCTTCCAACCCATAGCCGACCTCGACGCGCACGCGCCGCTCGCGCGGCGCGACGATCAGCAGCGCCCCGGTGTTGCGGCCCCGCTCGCCGATCCCCCAAGCGCGGCCCAACTGGTAGCCGTAGGTCTCGATCTCCTCGCCCTGCAGGGAAGGGATGGTGACGACCACCAGCTGTCGCGAGGTCCTGGCCTCGAGCGCCTCCAGTTTGGCGGTCAACACGGCCCGGGTCTGGGGCGACAGGATGGCCGCGCCGTCGACCACCCGTCCTGTGAGGCTGGGAAACGTGGGCGCGGCCAAAGCAGCCCCGAGGACGAGGAACGTGGCGATCAGCGACAGGATCGCCGCGACGCGCAGGCGACCCTCACGTCTCATTGCGTGGGCGCGACCGGCGTCGCGTCAGGGGCCGCGGTCGGGGTGAAATCGACCGTCGGCGCGGACTGCGAGGTGCCTGGCGCCCGGAACAGCAGCATCGGCTCGCTCGAGGCGTAGGCGGTCTTCGCCCAGATGATCGTGGGGAAGGTCCGCAGGCTGGTGTTGTAGTCGCGAACCGCCTCATTGTAGTCTCGCCGAGCCACGCTGATCCGGTTTTCCGTCCCCTCGAGCTGGCTCTGGAGCACCAGGAAGTTCTGGTTGGACTTCAGATCCGGATAGGCTTCCTGCAGCACGCGCAGCGGCGCCAGGGCGAGGGAGAGCGTGTTCTGCGCCGTGGCGTAGCGCTGAAAGGCCGCAGGGTCGGTGGTGACCTCGGCGCCGGAGCGCACCTGCAGCGCATTGGCGCGGGCCTGGGTGACGGCGATCAGCACACGGCTCTCCTGGCCCGCATAGCCCTTGACCGTGGCCACCAGGTTGGGAACCAGGTCAGCACGGCGCTGGTACTGGTTCTGCACATCGGCCCAGGCGGCGCGCGCCTTCTCCTGCTTGGTGGGGATGGTGTTGATGCCGCATCCCGCCAGCGCAACCGGGATCAGCAGAAGCACGGCCAGGCGCGCCAGGCGTCGAAGGTGGGCGGTCACATCGGTCTCCCGTCAGTTTGCGGCCTTGGGCCGACAAGCGTCGCGTTTGGATAGAGACGCCGCCGGGACGCGCCGCTTACAGGGCTCACCTCAAGGCTTGTGCGCTAGATGTGAGCTCTCAGGGACGAACCAAGAACGGCGCTCATGTCCTCCAGAGCCGAGGCGAACGGCTGGCGCGTGCCAGGCGCCAGAATCTCGTGCCGCTGGCCGAAAGCGATGGGATGGACGCCCCCTGACGGCATCGAAGTGCCGGAGTGGAGGTGTTGAGCACCACTACGAAGGAGGCGTCCGTGGGCGAGATTACTACGATCGGGCTCGATCTGGCGAAGAGTGTCTTTCAGGCGCACGGCGCGGATGCGTCAGGCGCGGTGGCTTTCCGGAAGAAGCTTCGACGAGACCAGGTTCTGGCGTTCTTCGCCAGCCAGCCGACGTGCGTTGTGGCGATGCAAGCCTGCGCGAGCGCGCACTACTGGGCCCGCGAGATCGCCGCCCTTGGTCATGAGACCCAGCTGATTCCGCCGGCGTGTACGTGAAGCCCTTTGTGAAGCGGCAGAAGAACGACATGGCCGACGCGGAGGCGATCTGCGAGGCCGCTCAGCGGCCAACGACGCGGTTCGTGGGCGCCAGGAGCGCCGAGGCGTAGGGCGCGGCCGTGGTCTTCCGCACGCGGGATCTGCTGGTCCGTCAGCGCACCCAGCTGATCAACGCCCTGCGCGGCCATCTGGGCGAGTTCGACTATGTCGTGCGGCGAGGTGCGGGTCACGTCGCCAAGCTGATCGACCTGGTGGCCGATCCGGCGTCCGATCTACCGGCCGAGGCACGCCCGGTCCTGGCGGTGATCGCCGAGAGGCCGCGGCGGCAACGACGAGCTTCGGGGCGGCTCAAGAACTGACGCTTTGCACGGCGGAAGCGGTGACGACCGGATCATACTGGTTGGCGGCGCGGCCACCGGCGGAGACGGCAATGACGCCATCTCTGTTTCCGCGGCGGCGCCCGTGCAGGTGAGCGCCGACGGCGGGAACGACACGGTCAACGGCAGCTCGCTCGATGACGCACTGAGCGGCGATCTCGGCGAGGACTGGGTCCACGGCAGGATCGGGGCAGATCAGATCGAACTCGGGGGCGGCAACGACGTCGGCTACGGCGGACAGGGCGACGACGTCATAAAGGGTGGCTGGGGCAACGACCTCGTTTCAGGAGATCTGGGCAACGATGTGCTCTTCGGGGAGGAGGGCAACGATACCCTAGCCGGACAGGACGGCAGCGACGACCTGATCGGCGGCAGCGGCGCCGATAGCCTGTCCGGAGGCGCTGGGAATGATCTCATCCGCGGCGGCTTGGGGACGGACCAGCTCAGCGGAGGAGACGGGGCGGACGCCTTCGTGTTCGGAGGCGGATACCAAGCTTGGCAAAGTCAAGTCGATTCCGGATATTATCAATGGTACCAGTCATGGTACTATGACATCGATACGATCACCGACTTCACGCCGGGCGTCGACAAGATCGACTTGCGTGAATTTGGCGGCATTACATATGATCGACTTCAGTTCGACGGTGCGGGGTCATTCTGGTTCGATAGCGACATGGATGGCGAATATCCTGTGCTCTGGGTGAGAGTTCTCAACGTATCCACGTTCCAGCCATCCGACTTCATCTTGCTTTGACGCGTCCCCTTTGCAGTCAGAGATCATATGAGGTTTCCTATGTCCTTCGCCGCCACCCTTCTTGCCGCCCTGCTAGGGAGCTGTGTGATCGGCGACACCACCCCTCCGAAGACCGCCTTGTTCGCGGGTATAGCCAGCGCGGGCGGCCACGAGGCGCGGGCTAAGCTACTGCAGGAGCGGATTCGGACCAGATTTCCCATTGGGACTCCTGAGGCGGGGCTTGCTGACTACCTGACCTCGCAGGGGCTGAAGGTGAAACGCACGACGGGATCAGGCGCGCCGGAACAGCCCACCTATGGCGAAGCCCGTGCCACCTACGGGCCGGCGGCCTGCAAGATGCTGGTTTCCGTATTCTGGCGCGGCACGAAAGACGGGCGGTTGACGGAGCTCCGCGCCACTCACGATACCGACCGCTGCCTATAGGCAGGGACCCATCCGTACGCCTCAGTGGACGGGCGCCCGCATCGCGCGATCTTCATGTGGTGGATGAGGACGCGGCTCCGAACGCTAGTGTCGCCTTTCCACGCCCGCGCCGCCGGACGTGACGTTGTGTCCAACACAGCTACCCGGCACCTTCAGCTTGAACGGCACAGATCCTAACAGCCGGGCGGCGCGGCGCCAGCGGGCTCAGGGCGCGACCAGGTGGGCGCCCACCGACGCCGCCAGCGCCGCCAGGCTCGGAACGGCTACCAGCACGGCGTGGCGGATGGTCCCCGCGACGCCTGCGATCGCCGATTTCGCGAGGGTGTTGGCGGCGACCCCGATCAGGACGGCCAGAGTGGCGGTCTGCGCGCTCAGGCCGGATGACGCGCCCTCCGCCAGGGACAGGGTGAGGGCGTCCACGTCGGCAAGGCCGGAGACGGCCGCCAAGGCATAGACGCCCGCGCGCCCGATCTCCTGGGCGGCGATCTTGGCGAGTAGCATCACCCCCGCTACCAGCGCCGCGAACTTCAGGGCGGCGCCGAGCTCCACGGGGTTGCCCACCCGGGGAGCTGGCCCCTCCTGCGGTCCGCGCGGCCCCCGCAGGAACAGCAGCGTCCCCGCGAGCGCGGAGACCGCCGCGAAGGCCAGCATCGGCGCCAGGAGCGTCAGGGCGAAACTGCGATCGACCACCGCCGAGAGCACGAGCACGCGCAGGGACATCATGGCGTTCGCGAACAGCGTGCCGGCCGCTAGCCAGGCGCACAGCGACGGGTCCTGCCGCGCGAGCCGCGCGAAGCTCAGCGTCACGGCCGTCGACGACGCCAGCCCCCCCGCCACGCCGGCGACCATCAACCCTCCGCGCCGGCCGCCCAGCCGCATGGCGAAATACCCCACGAAGGAGACTCCGGCGATCAGCACGGCGAGCAGCCAGACGCGGCGGGGGTTCAGGGCGTCCCAGGGGTCCAGCGTCCGGTCGGGAAGCACGGGCAGGACCAGGCCGGTCATCACCAGCAGCACCAGCAGGGCCCGCAGCTCGGGCCAGGTCAGCGCACGAACCCCCGCGTGCAGGGGCTGCTTGAACGCCAGGATCAGCGTTGTCGCGACGCCCCCCGCGACGGCCAGCATCGGGTCACCCGCCACCGCCAATGCGCCGAAGGCGAAGGCCAGGAGCCCGGCCACGACCCCTGTGGCGCTGGCGTTACGCGTCGCGCGCGCCTCAAGGACCTGGAAAGCGATCAGCACCAGCGCCAGCGACAGGAGCCCGACGGCCACCAGCACTACTCCGGAGGACCCGCCGAGCGCCGCCAGGACGCCGCCCAGCAGTCCGGCCAGGCCCAGGGTCCTCAGTCCAGCCGCCCGGCCGCCGTCCCGGGCCCTGCGGCTGCGCCAGCCCCGCTCGAGCCCGATCAGGAGGCCTACCGCCAGCGACACCAACAGCCGGCCCAGGATTTCGGTCGTCGCCATGCGCGCCTCGTCGCCCTGCAGGTAACACGCCGCAACGGCGGCGGCCTTACAGCCCCACCGGTCATGCGAGGGCGCGCGGCGCGGGCGTCGTTCACTCCAGGCGCCCGGGCGCGACAACGGGGCGCCGATGGATCCCAACAGTTCGGCGCGCGCGGACAGAGCCCGCCCGGCGCGCGACACGCCGAGGGATCGTAGCGCCCGCGCGCGTAACCCCTCCAGGGGCCGGCCAGCGGAGGCGCCCCACCGGATCGACCCATGCGACAGACCGTCCCACCACCACGCCGCTGGATCGGGCGGCTGCTCTTCCGCCTGACGGCCCTCCTGCTTGCGGGTGGCCTCGTTGTCTGGGCCGTGTGGGCCGCCTTGCCGGTCCGCGGGCCCGACGTCGACGGCCGGGTGTGGATTTCGGATGGGCATCGGGACACGCACGGAAGTCCGCGGGGGCCTCGCTCCTGATGGACGGCGCGGAGGTGCTCGAAATCGGCCGTGAGGCGATCTGGCTCACCGTGGCGGTCTCCGCGCCGGCGCTGCTGGTGGGCCTGATCGTCGGCGTCGTCATCGGCCTCATCCAGGCGCTCACGCAGATCCAGGAGCAGACCCTGGTCTATGCCCCGAAGATCGTGGCCATCTTCGTGGCCATCCTGGTGTTCCTGCCCGCCATGGCGGCGCTCATGAAGACGTTCATGGACCACATCGCCGCGCGCATCGCGGCGATGTGACCGCCCGGACGACGCCCCGCGTCACCGCGGGTCGATGGAGACCGGCGAGCGGACGCGCCGGCGCAACCGGCTTTCCGACGCGCAGGGGCGAGGGAAAGGCGCCATCCGGCGCGTACTCCCTATGACCGTCATCGTGCGGGGGCCGCCAGGAGGCGCCCATGACTGCCTTGGACCGAAGCTCCGCGACGCCCGCCGCGCGTCCGGCCACGCGTCGGGAGTTCATTCACATCGCCACCACGACCGCCGCCGTGGGCGCAGCGGGCGGATTGGCGTGGCCGCTGATCGACCAGATGAACCCTTCGGCGGACACGCTCGCCCTGGCCTCCATCGAGGTGGACTACGCCAAGGTGGCGCCCGGTCAGCAGATCGTGGTGAAGTGGCGCGGCAGGCCGCTGTTCATCCGGCATCGGACCGCCCAGGAGATCGCGGCGGCGGTCGCGGACGACGACACGCCGCTGCGCGACCCGGCGACAGACGCCAGCCGACACAAACCGGGCAAGCCGCAGTGGCTGATCCTGATCGGGGTCTGCACCCATCTGGGCTGCGTCCCCACCTTCGGCGGCGGCGACTATGGCGGATGGTTCTGCCCCTGCCACGGATCCCACTACGACACCGCCGGGCGCATCCGCAAAGGTCCTGCGCCCCGCAACCTGGACCTCCCGGACTACGCCTTCCTCAGCGAGAGTCTCGTGCGGGTCGGTTGAGCCGCGACCCGTGTGGCCGGCATCCGTGAGCGCGCCGCCCATCGCCGCATGCCCAGCCGCCCCCTGGCCGCGCCGGGAGCTGAAGGGCGGTCCTTCGCGGACCGCCCTTCCTCGCCGCTCGACCGGGGGGATTGGGGCGGGAGCGGGAGAGCTCCTGAAGGGTGTACGCGCCGCGCCGGGACATCCCTCACCGGTTTGTCGGCCGCGCCGCGGAGGCGTCGCGCGCCCGACGTGGGCTACGTCAGCCGGTGCGAGATCTTCTCGAGCGCCTGCACCCCGGCTCCGAAGCGCGCGATGGCGTCGCGATGGCGCTCCAACTCGCCGTACGGCAGGTAGCGCACGCTCAGGTCCCCGACCCGACTGAACGCCGGCCGGGCGAGTTGGGCCCGGACGTCCGCCTCACGCTTGTCGGGCGCGACCAGGAACAGGCTGTGCAGGCTCTCCCCGCCCCCGCCCAGCGCCAGGTCGAGCATCCGCACGACGCCTGAGTAGATCGACGTCGTGTGCTCCACCTCGAAAGCCGCGACGATCCTGCCCTCGCGGTTCAGCCAGAGGATGTCGATCAGCCGGACGGCGTCGGCCCCGGCCTGGCCTGCGGCCTCGGCGCAGAGCGCGCCCAGACAGCCGTCGCCCAGGCGCCCCTCGCCGTACGGCCGTCCGCGGTCGTTGAGCGCCACCCACACGTCGTAGCCCAGGGCGCGACCGAGGTCGCGCAGCCAGCCCTGGACCTCGGTATGCGTGCGGTCCTCCGCCTCGCAGGGCGCGGGTCGGGCGCGGGCGCGGGCCTGCGCCAGGGCCGCGGACCAGGCCTCGCGGGCCGCGGCGTCGTCGGGGGGCGGCGGCGGCGCATAGAGCCCCATGCCGATGTCGAAACAGAAGGCGGCCACCGCGCCGAGGTCGTTGGACAGGAGATCGCGATGGCGTGCGTTGAACGCCAGCATTCCCTGCCGCATGGCCAGGTACTGGTCCCAGCGCCCGAGCTTCACATTGGCGCCGGTGAGGGCGTTGTAGCCACGGACGATAGCGGTGTTGAAGGGCGGGGTGATGGTCGGATGCAGGAAGTAGAGGATGTTGGCGACCGCGGGCCCCAGGCCCTTGATCTTCAGGGCGTCGATGCGATGAATCTCCGCCAGCATCCGCTCCTCGGTGTCGCAGCAGGCGCAGGCATCCAGCAGCTGGCCGAAGGCCCTCTGGTTCGCAGGGTCCTCGTAGATATCGGGGATCCGCAGCTTCGGCTTCCACAGGAAGGCGTGGTCGGCCCCCTTGAAGATCTGCCGCTGCTCGGCGATCGAGTGCACGACGGTCTCCAGCGACGAGCCTCGGTAGGCTACGCCGAAGCGGCCCTCCGCGATCTCGGCGGCCACCTGCTGCACGCCCCGGCGGATGGAACGGAAGTTCTTGAGCCGCTCCTCCCACAGGAACCAGGTCTGGTAGCCCGCGCCGGCGTCGCTGCGCCAGCGTCCCAGAAGCTCGCGCACCAATGCGTCTGACAATGGCTCTGCTCCCCCGAGGTCCGCCCCGCATGTTCACCGCGATCGCGGCCGTGGACAAGACGCGCCGGCTTACGGCGGGGCAGCCGCCGGCAGGCGCGGGGCTCGGGCCGCGCCGCCTGGACGATGGCGGCGGCTGTCCTCGATCTCCCCCACCGGGCGACGGTCGAGACGCCAAAGCCTGATCTTAGCTCATAGATCCTCCCCGAACTTGGGCTTGTGCCGCCCCTGCGGCCGAGGCCATCGCCCCCAACGCCAAGGTGGCCACCCGATTGGGTAGTGCCGGGATCATTGGGGGCTGCTTTACGCCCGTAGGTGACCCGCGTTGACAGCGCATCCGAAGGTGTCCAGGCGCCCAAGCCGCCAATCTTTAGATTCGGCGCTCCGGCGGTGGTTTCGCAGCATGGCCCGGTGCGAAGGCCGAGACAGTTAAGGCACCCCAGTCGCCCCGCTCGTCGGTGGCCGTGACGGCACGGGCCACCGCTGACGGCGCGCGTTGGTTCAGGACCCTCGGTTTCGGGAATCAGGGAGGCAGAAGAGTTCCGCTTCAGCGGAAGGCGCTCACAATCGTCTTTTCCGGATGCAGCCAAATTCCGAGACTTAGTGCCTCATGGCCATTAAAGAACGTCTCGAACTTGAAGACGTGGCCATTGCCGTTGGCGTCCGTCAAAACCACTTCGGCCGCTCCAAGGGCGCCCCCACGCTGCGCCCCGCAATAGCCGGCGACGGCCCCGAAGAGCGTGATCTCCGAGGTGCCGCTGAACCGCTCCATGAAGGTCGGCGACTGGACGCAGTAGCGACAAGGCTCAGCGGGATTGAAGTCGGCTTTGCGCTTGGCCGGATGGGGGTGCCCGGTCACGAGCGCCACCATGGGACGGTTTTGATGCGCCTGCTCGGCGAACCGCCACAACGTCGACGTCATCGTATTTCCAAAGCGCTTGCCAAGCGCGAGCACCTCGGACAGGGACGGCGTCAGATCCGCCGCCTCCTCGACGAACCGACGCCCCAGGAACAGGAGTTGGCCGGCGGCGTAGTTGGCTTCGGCCTCCATGATCTCGTGGCAAGCTGGCGTCAGGGTCTGCTCGTTGTCGCCAAACATCATGCCCACGTGCCACGGTATGATGTCGTGGCCGATCTCGTGAGCTTCGTTCCAACGATGCTTCAAGATCGGTAGGTCCTTATCGAGCAGGATCCGCTTTTGATCCGGCAGATAGAGCGCCTTCAGGCTTAGGGACTGGACGGCTTCCTTCAGCAGCGTCGGACGCTTCAGAACCTGGAGGCCCGCGACCTTCATTCGGCTGAACGTCTCGCGCAGCAAGCCGTCGTCGCTCGTGCTGTAGAAGCCGCGATCGAGTTTCAGCAGTTCGCGCACGAAGCGGAGGTCCACCGGCGGTTCGGGATTTCCCAGACCCCGGAGAACCTTCGAGATCTGGTCGTCGATATCGGCGACGGTCCGAGCCTTCAGGTAGAGGTTCTTCACTTACCGGGTCTGGGTTCCAGCTCACTGAGAATGGCCACAAAGGCTTCCAGCGCCGAGCTTTCCTCGGGCGTCAATTTTTGCACCGATTCCGAGCGGGCGGCGAATCGCACAGCTTCCCGGCGCAGTCCGGCGTCATTGGCGATGGTCAGGCCGGCGAGCTGCATAAGTCGCTGTTGCGGGACTTTGAAGGTTTGCGCCAAGCGATAGACGGTGCGCGGGTCCGGCACATAGGCGGCGCTCTCCTCGATCACGAGCAGTTCGCTCGCGTCGAGATCGGCCTCCTCCGCGAGCTTCTCCATCGAGAAACCTTGGCGGCGTCTCATCAAATTGACGAACTTCCCGAAGGCGATCCGTCCCTCATCCGTTCCACTCGCCGGGGTGCGCTCTTCCGGCGCCGGATCAAACGCCATCATGCCCGCGCCGATGAAGCCGTCGCCTTCGCGACGGGCGCGGCCGAGCCACCATTCCTTGCTCCGTTCGATCTTCA
Source organism: Phenylobacterium sp. CCH9-H3 (assembly GCF_001557235.1). Lineage (GTDB taxonomy): Bacteria > Pseudomonadota > Alphaproteobacteria > Caulobacterales > Caulobacteraceae > Phenylobacterium. The sequence goes on from NZ_LSJI01000283.1 coordinate 27,532, forward strand.
TGGCTTTTGCTCCTCATCGAGGAAGGCCGTCGCTTGGGCCACGGTCATCTCGAAGTATCGTAGATTCTGGGCGCTGGGGTCCGGCCCAAGGTCGGTCATTCCACAGCGGTCCCGATAGAACGCGTCAGCTTGGGGAAGGGAGTGGAGGCCGATGCGGCCCTTGAATCCCTCGGCCAGGCTGATCTCGACAGCCGCCGTCATCAGCGCCATGCCGACGCCCTTGAACCGCGGCGCCTGGCCGATGTCCGGACGGTTCCAGGGCGCCACTTCCAGGTAGTCGATGTAGACCAGCGCCTTGCCCGCCTGGGTGGGCTCACGCGCCGATTTGGTCAGGTCCACGCGCATCAACCCCTGCGTGAGGTCCTCGCAGACGATGCAGCAACCTCTGAATGCGATCAGACCCTGCACCTGGGCGGCCTTGGCCGGCCAGTCCCAATGCCAGCTTTGCGGCCACTGCGCGGGAGGGACGCCCCGACGATGCAACTCCTGCAGAACCGCCGTCAGCGCGGGCTGCCAATGCACCCGCCAGTCCGCCAGCTGCTTCGCCTCGATCGCGTCGCGCAGCTCCGCCTCAACGGCGGCGCCGGCCGCCGTGTCGAACAGGTAGATGGTCGAAATATCGACCATCAGACCAACATCAGCTCGGCCTTTTCCTTGGTGGCGTCGTTCTCAAACAGGAGCTTGTCGCCGCGATCCAGCCGGGCCTCGATGGTTTGATAGAGACGCAGCGCTTGGCGAAGCACTGCCGTCTTCGTCAGGTCTTTTCGCACCGACAGGTCGTCCAGAGCGCGCATCTCGGCGTCGGTGAGGTTCAGCGTCATCGTCCGCTTCGCCGTCATCGCATCCTCCATCGCAGAGGCCCTGAGATACGAATCAGCTCCATGTTTGTCAAGTGATTTAGCTATCGCCACACCCCTTGTATGGCTAATTTTTAGCTACTATATGGCTTCCAAGCGCAGGTTGAACCTGCCCCTGGAGCGCCTGCCCAATGACGAAAGAACATGTCGGCCACGGCGACATTCTCCGGTTTGCCGACGAGCGCGTGAATTTGAAGCGGGAGGACGCGACCGATCTGCGGGCCCAGGCGAACCGGCTACGCGAGCGGCTGGAAACCTACCTGGCCGAGCATCCGGACTTCGAGCTGCGCAAGATGATGCTGTCCGGCAGCCTGGCGAAGGGGACGGCGCTGAAGTCGATCAGCGACATCGACGTTGCCTGCTACGTGTCGTCGGCCTCGGCGCCGCACAAGGTCAGCGAGCTGGTGGACTGGCTGGCGACGCGCTTGGAGAAGGCTTTCCCGAATCTCAAGCCCGAGCAGATTAAGCGCAAGACCTACTCGGTCTCCGTGAACTTCATCACCACGGGAAACGAGGTCGATATCGTGCCGATCCTCTATGCTGGGGACCCGCAGTGGCGCGGCGATCTGGTCTCCCAGGATGACGGCTCGACGCTGATGACCAGCGTGCCGCTCCACCTCGAATTCATCCGCAAGCGCAAGGCCGCCAACGACAAGCATTTCGCCCAGATGGTCCGGCTGGTGAAATTCTGGGCCGGGCGGCTGAAGGCGGAGGATCCGGACTTCCGCTTCAAGTCGTTCATGATCGAGCTGATCCTGGCCCATCTGGCCGACCAAGGCGTCGCCCTAAACGACTACCCCGAGGCGCTGTCAAGCTTCTTCACCTTCATCGCCACCGACGCGTTCAGGACCACTATTGCGTTCGCCGACTACTACGACCCCAAGACCTGCGTGACGACCCCCGCGCCGATGCGGGTCTGGGATCCTGTCAACTGCGAGAACAATGTCTCGCGGCTCTACACCGCCGTGAACCGGGACAAGCTCGTCGACGCGGCCCTCCTCGCCGGCGACGCCATCGACGCCGCCCTCTACGCCACCACCAAATCCGAAACTGTCCGCCTTTGGCAGAAGGTTCTCGGACCCAGCTTCAATCCCTGAGGCCCATCATGAGCATGAGCTACACCGAAAGCGCGACGGAGAGCTTCACGCTCACCCACGCCAAGCGCCTGGCATCGAAGGTGGCCGCCGATCTGAAGCGCTTCCAGCGGTTCTATGGCGCGCCCTCTGACCTCTGGATCGGCCGCTACGAGCGCGAGCTTGTCGAGCTGCTCCGGCGCGATGTGGTGAGCGAGGTCGTCTACGGCTTCAAGCGTGACGGCAAGTGGACGGCGGCCGCGGTTCGGTACAAGGCTCTGGCCGGCGGCCTGCTCGACGTCGATGACGATCCGGGGCGCGTTAAGCCCAACCTCGACGTCGCGGGCGCCACCTTCACCTCCTTTCGGAATGATAATAGCAACTACAGCCTGCTGTCCGAGAAGGACCGACAGGCCATCGAGGAGCAGGCCGGCTTCAGTCGCGTGTCGGGGTCGACGCCGCCGCTCGAGGCGGGCTGGTGGGCCGAGGACTTGACCTATTCCGCCGGAGGCCGCGGCCTCGGCCGCAGCAGCGTAAGGCAGAACTGACCATGGCGTTCGACCAACCGCAGATAAATGACCTGTTCGACCGCCGGCTCGAGTTCCCGGACCTCGAAGCCGCCCGCCGGCTGAACAGGCTGGTGGGGCTGGATGAGGCCAAGTCGCGACTGACCAAGCTGCTGGCGATCCTTGTCAATCCGGAGGGGCCACGCACCTGGGCCAGCCGTCATCACCCCAAGGCCGCCATCCTGCTCGACTACCTCGAGCGGCGTCCGCCCCTGGTCATCCTGGCCGGCGACGTCGGCACCGGGAAGACGGAGCTCTCCGAAACCATCGGCGATGCGGTGGCCCGCCAGGAGAATATCGCGGTGACCCTGTTTCCCCTCAGCCTGGCCAACCGCGGGAGCGGCAAGGTCGGCGAGATGACCAAGCTGGTGTCCGCGGCCTTCGACGCCACCCTGGAAGCAGCGCAACGCCTTCGCCGCGCCGCCGGCGCGCGCGCCGGCGGTGGCGTCATCCTCCTGGTCGACGAAGCCGACGCCCTGACCCAGAGCCGCGAAGACGGCCAGATGCACCACGAGGACCGGGCCGGCGTGAACGCCTTCATCCGGGGTGTCGATCGCCTCGCCGAGAAACGCCTGCCGGCCGCGGTGATCCTCTGCACAAACCGCCTGAGCGCCATCGATCCGGCGGTCCGCCGGCGCGCCGCCGACGTTTTTGAGTTCCGGCGTCCCAACGACGTGCAGCGCCGCGCGGTGCTTGACGGCCCCCTGACCGAGGTCGGTTTCAGCCGCGGCGATATCGACCGGATCGTCCAGCTGACCGGTGCGGCGCGCGACCGCACCTACGGCTTCACCTTCTCCGATCTTACCCAGCGCTTGTTGCCCACCCTGGCGCTGGACGCCTATCCCGACAAGGCGATCACACCTGCCCGGGCGCTGCAGCTGCTGGAGGGCATGACGCCGACGCCGCCCTTCCAAGATCGCCGCGGGACCTGAGCCATGGCGCAGGCCATTGTCGCCCGGCGCGATGGAGACGCCTTCCAGGCCCGGCTCTTCTGGGGGCGGGCGGCGCGGTTGCTCGATCCACGCAGCCGGGTCCGCAAGGTCGGCTTCGAGTCCGGACCGGGCGGGTTCGACGACATCTGGGAGGAATTCGAGCCTGGCCATGGTCCCCTCGACACCTTCGGCGCGCCGCTCGATCGGGTCCATCTCCAGTGCAAGTGGCACGTGGCGCCGGGGGCCTACGGCTATAGCCAACTCGTCGACCCCGAGTTCATCAACGCCAAGTCCCGATCGCTGCTGCAGAGGGCCCGGCAGGCCCAGACCGCCTACGCGCCGAACGGGCGCGGTGTCCGTTTCCAGCTGACCAGCAACTGGGGCGTCGACTATCGCGACCCCTTGCGTGGCATGGTCGCCAACCGTTCCTATGCCTTGGTCGTCCCGAAGCTCTTTGAAGGCAAGACCGGCCGTAGCGCGTCCGGGCGGGTCCGCAAGCTCTGGCAGGACCACCTGCAGATCGACGACGACGAGTTGCGCAAGCTCGCCGGCACGCTCGCGTTCGGCCAGGTGGCGGACTCCTTGGATTCACTGCGCGAAGGCCTCGATCCCGTGTTTCGGCTCGTGGGTCTCCGGCCCGTGGCGCAGAACGAGAGCGCCTTCATCTACGACGATGTGGTGTTTCAGTGGCTGAGCCAGGGCCGGCTGGAATTCGGTCGCGACAGCTTCAGAGCCGCCTGCGCCAAGGAAGGCTTGCTGGGGCCCGCCCTCGATGCGCCGAAGACCTACGGGGTCAAATCGTTCGAGCACCCCTTCGATCGGCTCGAGGAGCGTTGCGACGAGGTGCTCAACCTGGTCCCGCGCTTTGACGCCCGCTTCATTCAGGACCCCCACGACTGGTCCGCCACGATCTTTTCGCAACTGGAAGCTTTCCTCACCTCGGCCGCCAAACGTGAGCCGCAGCTGCGACTGGCTGTCGACGCCCACGCGACGCTGGCCTTTGCCGCCGGCTCGGTCCTCGACGTGAAATCGGGCCGGCGCGTAGAGCTCGAGCAACGCACGCTTCAACGCCGGATCTGGTCGGCCGACGACGCAACAACCGACCCGACGTGGCCCACCTTCGCGTTTACGTGGAACCCCATCGACCCTCAGGGTCGGGATGTCCTCGTGGCCATCGGCCTGACGCACGACATCGCGCCGGCTGTGAACGCGTTCGCCAGTGGCTTGCCCAATGTGGCGGGACTGCTCGCGTGCGGGCTCACGACCGGCGCGGGGGGCCTCTCCGTGCGGTGCGGGGCGCACGCATCACAGTTGGCGGAGGCGGTCGTCGCGGAAGCCAAGGCGCGCCGCGTCGTGGGCGGGCGCCTCCACATTTTCGTGGCCGCGCCCAACGCCTTCACGTTCTTCCTGGGACAGCGCCGCCCCTCGCTGGGTCCGGTGACGCTCTATGAATACGACTTCGAAGGCGCTCGGACGGGGAGCTATGAAGCCTCGCTGGCGTTGCCGGTGATCGCTCGGCCCAATGGCGCTGACCGGAACCCGTAGTCATGCGATGGCGGCGACAGAGGCTTCGCCGTCTCCGCGCCCAAGCTAGGTGGTTGCGGAACGGGTGGCGGGCTCACACCGCTCAAATCGGACCCGTTCGCCGTTGGCGTAGGGGACAGCCCGGTAGCCGGCCCGTAGCCAAGCCTTGCACTGGACGTGGCGGATTGCGGGATTCTGTTCGTTGGACCACCATTCCGGACGCTGGGCGCTCTTGGGCAGCAGCTCGCCCAAGACACGCTCGATGTCGCGAAAGCTCATGTCATACGTCGCCGCTTTCTGGCGCCGCAGATGACCTTCCAGCGGATCGTACTTCCGCATGCGCCCCTCTCGTGTGGCGTGATCTTGCCATCTGTTGCAGCGGGGCGGCAGGTCGGCAACGCTTGTGTCATCCGAGCCCGTGACGCTAAGCCCTGAGCAAGCGGTTCCGCAGCCGCGTCATCCGCCAGGTAGAACCTCCGAATGTCCGCCAGCCGACAGCAGGCCCTCGCTGACGCGCGCAAGCTCGTGCGAACCTTTGCGGCGGCCCCGGAGCCCCGACGACGGGCGCAAGCGGTGATCTCCGAGCTCAAGCGCGCCGAGGGGTGGTCGGTTACCGCTCAGCGCGCGCTCGATGCGGCTGACATGTGGGTTCGCAGCAATCCCGCGGTCGCGACGCTGGAGCCTCGGCTGCGCGAACTGCTCAGCCAAATGGAGAAAGGCCAGAGCGCCCAGCCACCCCGGATTACCACGCCAATCAGAACCCGGTAGGCGGGACCTCGCAGCGGAGGACGTGATACCAACTTTCTCGCATGTGAAATGCGCGAAAGTTATTGACATCGCCGACCTCAAGCCCAACTTTCCCGCACTTCAGATGCGAGAAAGTTCATGGCGCTCCATTTTGTCGGCGACACCCTCGACAGGCACCGGGCCCATGCCTTGGGGCAATCCGGCGAGCTGATCTCGCTCATCCGCGGCATCTATGCCGACGCCGCCGACGATATCGACGCTGCAGTAGTCGCCCACGCCGCGCGCATCGCGCACTACCTCTATCCGACCGCCTACCTGTCCTCGGCGAGCGCGGTCCTGCTGGCGCCGACGCCCGACGGCCGGCTGTTCATCAGCGGCCGCCGCAATCAGCGGACCCGCATCCGCGGCCTTGAGATCGTCCAGAACGCGGCGCCCCCGCACGCGTCCACGGTGCCGGTGATCATCGGCGACGACCTCGGCGAACTCCGTCTCAACGCCTCGTCGCCACGGCAACGTTTCCTGGAGGCGTTCCGGCTGCGCAGCGAACACGCCAGCGCCGTCACGGAAACCATGCGCGGCGAGATGGCGGAACGGCTCACCGACGAATACGGCGAGCCCCGCGCTGCGGCGGACGCCTTGTGGGCGCTGGCGCGCGAGAACGGCTGGCATCGCGAAGCCGAAGCCGCCGAACGTTACCTGCTCAACCGGGCGGGTCGCGTCGCGGCCCCCACCAACAAGGCGGCGCTAGACTTCACCCTCGCCTGGCACGGCGAGCCGCTCGGCCGGCTTGGCCACGACGGCTATGAGTGGCGATGGAAGCCCGTGAAGAGCCAGGCGCCCGCCTTGGTGCGTGAGACCACGCCGGGCAAGCTGCCGCCCTTTGTGGAATCGCTGCTTCCGGAAGGCTGGCTCGCCCAGGTGCTCAAGTCGCGGGACGCCCGCGAGGCCCTCAAGCAGGGCAGGCGCTACATGTCCAACATCGCCATCGCCACGGACCCCAAGGACCTGGCCGCCTTGCCGGGCGATGTGCTCGGCGCCGAGCTCAGCCAGTTCACGGCGGCCGGCGCCTTCACGGGGCGCTACGACGGCCCGCAACGCGGCGAGCTTGAGGACTCCTTCCAGCAGCGTCTGGCCGAGATCTTCGCCAAGGCCGAGACACCGCGCCTGTCCGGCATCCAGATCAAGGCGCCCATGTCGCTGACGCCGGAGGGTCGCCTAACCCCCGCGGTCGATGCGCCGTTCACCCACATCCTGAAACCGGCCGGAACCGCCGGTTTCGAACACCTTCCGATTGTCGAATGGTTCTGCCTGGAGGTGGGTCGCGCGGTCGGCTTCGAGGTGCCTGCCGTGGCCCTGACGGCCATGCCCGATGGCATGCCGCCAGCCTTGATCGTCGAACGATTTGACATCCGCCGAGGGGCCGACGACAAGCGCCGCCTCGCGCTCGAGGACTTCTGCTCCGTCCTCGATCTCCCGACGGAGGCGAAATACGAAGGCACGATCGAGCGTGTCGCGCGTGGGCTACGGCCTCTATCGACAGATCCTCGTGGCGATCTGGAGATCGTCCTGAAGCGCGCACTGTTCGCATGGCTCATGGCGGACGGCGACATGCACCTGAAGAACCTCGCCTTGCTCAAGGTGGCCGAGCCCGGGTCTCGCCGGTTCGACTCGGTCCGGTTCGCGCCGCTCTACGACTCGGTGACGACCCGGGTCTTCCCGGGGCTTGCCGGCGACCGGATGGCGCTGAAGCTCAACGGCAAGGATGACCGGCTGACCCCGCGGGACTTTGTGCAACTCGCCAGGACGATCGATATCCCCGTCGGTCGTGCCGAGGCGCTGATGGGCGAGGTCGCCCGCGACGTTCGCCAGGCCGCCGCCGACCTTGTGACTCCGCAGGTCGCTGCGGAGGGCGCGGCCACGATCGGGCGAGTCCGCGAGATGGCCGACGCCCGCACGGCAGCGTTTGTCTGACCGGCTCGGAGCCCAGCCGGGCGCGGCGTCGGGACCTCGGCCGATCCGGAACCGCAGCGCTGGAGTGGAACCCTGGGAGCTTCCGGTCTCGGCCTGACGCCGGCGCTTCAGCTGCGGCCGTCAGGAGCAGCCAACGCCCAAAGCGCATGACCTCCCGGGTCGCTCGTGCATCAAATGCTGACCGGTTGCCGCCGCTCATAAGCCCCACTCCGGCGAGCTAGGGGAAATCCATATCTCCGCTACATCCCACCATCGTGCATCTTCGATCGCACCCAGCGTCGGCTTCATTCTAAGCGACACCACCGCCCTGACCGGTCTCGCGGGCCTGAACGCCATTGGCGGGCGGACGCTCGCCGTCGCGGTCCTCGCCGGCGCACTGACCGTGGCGGTGGCCTATTGGGAGATGAGCCGCGTTGCGCTGCACCCGGAGACGCATCGCCTCGTCCATCTGCACCCTCAGATCGGATGGACCGTGGCACTGCCGCTGGTCGCCATTGCGGCTTGGCGGTGAAGTTCGCCGCACCTGGCGTGGGCTATCTCGCCATCGCCTGGTGCATGTGGCGTTGGTGGTGTTCCACGCTGACCGGGCGGCGAGATGGCATATGCGCATGTTGCCGGCGTCGCGGCGGTCGGACAGGGGCAAATCCCGTCAGCGATGACGGAAAGGCCGTCGTGCACCCTTCTACAGGCTACGGATCGGCCGCAGCTTGGATGAAGACGGACGCGAGTCCGACGAGATCCGCAGCAACATTCGCGGCTCGGTGAGGGGTGGCCGCTGCGCGGCGCGTATTGTTGTCGACGGCCAAATCGCGGCCGACCGCCTCAAGCCTTGAGGGTCCGTTGTCTGGACCGGAAGCCGACAAGCCATGAAGTACGTCCTCTCGCTGATCCTCTGCCTTGGCGCCGCCTCGGTCGCGAACGCGCACCCAGGTGGCGGAGATGGACGGTCGACCCCACGGCCTGCAGCCCGCCCCGCGCCACGTCCGCAGGCGGTCGCGCCCCCCACGGCCCGAACGATGAAGATGAATGAGATTCGCGGCGTCGGCTGGGTCCGGGCCATCGATGCGGCGGCCGGCAGGATCACAATCTCCTACGACGCCATCGAGCCGCTCAACTGGCCCGCAGGGACGATGCCATTCGCCGTGAGCAGGCGCGCTGTTCTGGACGGCGCCGTGGTGGGCGACAAAGTCCGCTTCAGGCTCGAGAGCCAACTGATCACGGAACTGACGCCCTTCTGACGCAACGTCCGCCCTCGCGGCGTTGCAGGAAATCAGGAGTCGAACGACGCAATCAGCGGGAGAGATCCATGAACATTCGAACCAAGCGCGTCGCTTGCGCTATCGGCGCAACGGGCTTGCTTCTGGCTGCATGCGGGCAGAAGGAAACCGCGCCCCCGCCGACAGAGGCCCGGCCGATAGTCGCCACACCGGGACCCGCGGACGCGACAGCTCCTACCGAAGCGAGCGCGCATGCCGACGCCACACCTCATGACGTCGGCTCGGAAGCGACAACAAGTTCTCAGCATGCGCCGCCGATGAAGGGCCAGCCGGAACAACATTCGATGTCGGACATGTCGGGCATGAAGATGCCCAAATAGCGCCCTTGCTGGCGCGCTCTCCGCGCGCAGGTGAACTGGAATTCACCCGCGCCACAGACTGGCGAGAGGCGTGTCGGCCAATATCACTTGTCGCGGCCGATCCCGAGCCTGCCCTCGCCCGCGCCAAGACCGCCGGCTGCCGTCCCCCACCGGCAGCCGGCGGTGCAGCGTCCAGTGTGCGGATCGACAGCTAGGCCGATCCGCTAAGAGGGCGTTGAACTCCTGGACATTGTCACCGGTCGGATTTGGGAACTACGCGATCTACCTCGCCATCATCATCGCGCCGCTGCTGCTGGCGCGGGACCGGGACGTCAAGATCTTCGGACTTTCGTCAGCGGCGTCTTCGCCGTCACCTACCGGTTCTTCACCTACGCCTACATCTCGGTGTTCTGTTTCGCCGGCGCCGTGATGTCGCTTTATCGGCGGTGATGATCTTCCGTCGTCCGACGGCCCGCGCTGGCGGAAACAGCGGCGCCGATAGAGGTCGCCATGCAGCGGTAAGCCTTGGGTCCCCCTACCCGTCGCCGTCCGGAGCCGCGGCTATCGGCCTTTCGGCTATCGTCTTCCGCCGAGCGCACGCGGGACGCGCTACTCGGTCTCGCGGACGGGGCGCGCAGCCGAGCCAGAAACGGTCGCCAGACCAAGGGCCTTGAGCGCCCGGGCAACGGGCAGGGCGGCGATACCCGCCAGCGCCAACACCGCCGCCATGATCATGAACACCGACCCGGTCCAGAGCGAGGAGGCCAGGAAGAGCCCTGTCGCGACAGACCCGATCGTCTGACCAAGACTGGCCACTGCGCTTTGCCAGCCCAGTTTCACGCCCTGGGCCTCGCCCGCCGCCCTGGAGATCCAAAAGAGCAGGATGGGCGCCAAGACCCCGGCGCTGGCCGAGAACAGATCCACCGTCGCCCGCAGCGGGACAAAGCCCGCCATCCCCGACAGAAGAACAAAGCTCCCAGCCAAGAGGATGAAGGTCGGGACCAGGAGCATCCGTGTCACACTGGCTCGCACCCATGGGGAAAACACCAGGGCCTGCGCGACGAGCATCACCAGGCTGCATTCGGCGAACATCAGGCTAATGGCGCGAGCCCCCATCGACAGGCTTCGTCCCTGCAGGGCCAGGCCGACATGGAAGCTGCCGATCGCCGCCGCGCTCACGCCGGTCAGCACCAGCAGCCCGATCATCGAGGCTTGCCGCGCCTGCGCCGGCCGGGCCGCCGTCCGCGGGGCGGATCTTGGCGGAGCGGCGGCCCGCAACAGGCCGATGGAGGCGGTCGCTAAGGCGGACAAGCCGGTTGCCACCAACAGCGGCGCGGCTAAGCCCGTGGCGCCCTTCACGCTGATGAGCAGGCCCGACAGACCGCCGATCATCGGCCCGGCCAGGAGCCCGCTGATCGAGGCGATACCGACCCAGCCGAAGCGCTGTGCGCGCCAGCCGTCATCGGGCGAGCAGTCGGCGATGATGGCCAGGATGATTGGGATCACCGCGGCGGCGAAGGCGCCGTTGAGCAGACGCGCAGCGTATAGTGTCGTCAGGGAGGCGGCGGCGGCGCTCAGGCCCAGCGTGACGGTGAAGCCGAGGAGCCCGATCAGCAGGACCGGCCGGCGGCCCATTCTATCAGAGAGCGCCCCCCACAGCGGCGCGAAGATAACGGGACCGATCGTATAGGCGCCGGTGAGCAGCCCCGTCGTGCGCTGAATGGCGCCGCCGCTTGAGGACTGCCCCAGCCTCTCCAGAAGGAAGGGAAGGAAGGGAAGAACTACGCCGTAGCCGACGCCGACGGCGAAGGCGGCCAGGAGCAGGGCCAGGAGCGCCCTAGCGCCCAGCTTTGCTGAAGAGGAGCGGGCTGTCATCAGGTGGCCCGGGCGCGGGCCGTTCTCAGGCGACGCGGGCTTTGTCGAAGCGTGCTGAACGCAACATGGGCGGCGTCTCTGCGACTGAACGACATGTGGGGGAATGAATGTCCGGATAGTCCCCGCCTGATCGACGGCGATGGCTCAACTGAGCCGAGCGAAAAAGGTGCAGGTTGGCGGCTAAAGTATGGGCGAGGACCCCGGCCGGGCCTTCTCGAGCTGAAGGCGCACGAGCGTGCAGACAGCCATGGCGATGGTAATCAGTTCCAGGACGATGGCGTCGTTGAACAGGTGGGCTTGGAAGAGCCCGAGAAAGGTCCCGCCTTCTCCCGCGATCCAGGCGCCGACAAGCGCTCCCGCGCCGGCGATGCCGGTGATGATGCTCATCAGGTGAACCGTTTTGGACAGCAGCATGCTTCGGAATCCTCATTTGCCGGCGCGTCGTGTCGGTGGGGAGCCGACACGCGCGCTTCGACAGCCCTTCCAGACGCCGCCGGCCCTGGCTAGGGGTGGGCCAGCCGGCGGCGCTGAAGCTCAGTGTTGGTGCGCCGCGCCGGCGGGCGCGTCCTTGCCGGCAGAGGGCGTCGCGGCGTCGGCCTTGTGGGCGCGCCCGCCGCAGCAGGCGGAGCCCTCGGCCTTCGAGGTTTCGCTCGTCTTGGGGATATCGCGCGCCTTGTCGGCGGGCGCGGAGGTCTTGGGGCCGCAGCAGCTCATGATGTCGTCTCCATTGCGCCAGTGGGCGAGCCTTGCAGATCGCTGGCGGTCTCCGCCTGCAAGGATCAGATCCTGAAGCTGGGCGTCCGTCGTTCTGGCTCCCAGGGACGAACGGTTCCCACCTTTAGGCTGTGGATGAGTAGACGCCGCTCACCCCATTGCCTTACAGCGGATTGAGCGGGGCGCCGGCGGCGCGACGCTGCCGCCAAGGTCCAACTCACCTCAGCTTGGTCGCAAGGTCGTGTCGGGAACAAGACCGCCACTGGCGAACCCCGCCATCGCCAGCATCGTGGCCAGCAGCACATAGGGCGACCCGGCGGGTAGAGGCGTGGCCCAGAGCAGGGCGGCGACAAGCGCGGCCGACAGCTGACCCAGCGAGAGGGCGGCGACCGCGCGACGCCATGGCCAATCGGCCGGGCCGCGCGCCACCACGCCCAGGAGACCAGGCGCCACCCCCCCGAGCCCGGCGCCGAGCAGGACCGCCGCCGCGGCGACCACCACCTGGCTCAGCGCGCCCTGCAGCAGCAGGAACCCCACCGCGGCGGTCAAGAACCCGGCGATGATCCAGCGTGGCGCGGCGGCGCGTCCGATCTGCAGCATGGCTGAAACCAGCGCGGCCACCGCCGCGCACCCCATCACCAGTGACGTCGTGCCGGCCGGGCCGTGGAGACGCGCGTCCGCCGCCAAGCCTACCAGCGCCATGCCGATACCGCCTCCGGCGACGGCGAGCAGGCCAAAGGGACCGGTGGATTGGAGATCCATACCGCGGGTCGGGAGCTTCGCCGGGGCGGTCTCCTGGCGGGGCGATGATCGCGGGAGTCCGACATCTGCGAAGCCCAGAGACGGCAGGCCGGCGACAACCACGAGGGTGAAGGGCGCGCCAAGGATCTGGTTGAGCCCAAGCCCGAGGAGCGGTCCGGCAAAGGCGGCTGATATCCAGACGCCCGCCACGATGCTGAGCGCTCGCGCCGAGCCATTGAAAGCAGTGGAGGCAGCGGCCGAGCTCAATGTGCCCGTGAGCAGGAGTCCGACGAGGCCTCCCAGGATCAAGCGCGCAAGCCAGACGAAGACGAGGACGTGATCAAAGATGGCGAACCCGGTCGCCAGTAGAGCCAGCAACCCCAGACCCGCTGCGAGCCAGCGGCGGTGAGGCCGTAGCCGTCCGGCCAGGAGGCTGCCGAGCAGGCTTCCCAGGGCGAAACTGGCGAGATCCGCCGCGCCCGCCTGGGCCGCCGTCAGGGTGATCCCTGGCGGCCGAAACATGTGTAGTGTCGACGCCGCCAGAAGCTCAAGCGCGCCGAGGGCCAGGCCAGCCGAGGCCGCCGCAGCGCACAGCCCGATCAGGCGCCACGCAGCGCCGCGCTGGTCCATCCGAGTGCGCATGCCCACCGCGAGCCGCGTCGCTATGGGCTATCCGCCGCGTGGGAGCGGCCAGGTCAATGGGCGTCCGCGGCGCGGGGCGCCGGGGTCTCCAGGCAGATGATGTAGCCGTTCATGGAGTGTCCCCGGTTCTGATGTTCAGCTTGCCGGCCCAGCGCGGCCGCCGCTTTGATCAAGATCATTCGCACCGACCTTAGCTCCTAGACCCCGCGGATAGAGTGCCATGGCCGATCGTGCCGTCTGACGTCCTGCGTGCACCCTCGCGCGAGTCCGGAGACCCGAGATGCGCGCGCTGCGATCCCTGGTCTTGGTCGCCCTCTGGGCGGGTTGGACGGCGTTGAGTCGCGCGGCGAGGGGAAAAGGCCGATCCCCCAGCGTGAGCGCGGCTGTTTTCGCTCAACGCGTCGGGCCGAGATCGAGGCCGAGAAAGCGGCCCTTACCGCTGACCTCCGGCCAACACCTGCGGGCGGTGCTCCTCGTCCAACATCGCGTCGGGTCGCGATGAGTCTGGACAGGCCCCGCCGCGCGGATCGAGAATTCAACGCGGGCGCATTTCGAGGGGTACGGCAACGCTCGGCGTATTCCCCCTTAGACACAAGGGGGCTTCATGCAACCGGACTTTCAACGCCTTCAGGGCGCCTCGGCGCTCGCACTCGCCACCGCGCTCGGACTCGTCCCGGGCGCGGCCTTCGCTCAGTCATCACCGGCCGCTGCGCTGGAGGAAGTGGTCGTCACCGCCGAGAAGCGGGCGGCGAATCTTCAGGATACGCCGGTGGCCGTCACGGCCGTGACCGGGGAAACGCTCCGCGCGCTTGGGGTCTCCACGATCGAGGATCTGCAGGTCTTCACGCCCGGCGTGACGATCACCAACGACTCCATGGCGATCGTGAATATCCGCGGCATCGGCACCTCCGCCTTCGGCGTCGCCACAGACCCAAGTTCGACTGTCCACTACGACGGCGTCTACATCCCGCGGCCGACGACCAGCTACCAGGACATCTTCGATGTCGAGCGCATCGAATTGCTCCGCGGACCGCAGGGCGTCCTCTTCGGCCGCAACTCCGCGGGCGGCACTCTGAACATCACGTCCCGCGCACCGACCGACCAACTCGAGGGAACCCTCAGCGCCACAATCGGCAACTACGACCGGCGGACCTTCTCGGGAACGGTTTCCGGCCCGTTGGGCGAGCGCGTTCGCGGTCGCCTTACGCTGCTCAAGAATGATCGGGACGGAATCTATTCGAACCCGAAGACGGGGGAGAAGTACCAGGACATTGATCGGTTCGCCGTCCGCGGCGCGCTGGCGATCGACGTGGCCGAGAACTTCGACCTGATGCTGCGCGCCGACTACGGCCGCGATCGCGAAACCGGCTACCCTTCGGTACGCGAAAGCTATCCGGCGGACCTCGCTCGGGCCGGCGCGACGATCCCGCGCGGCGACGACGAGCTGATCCTCGACACGCGACCGCGCAACAACGTGGAAAACGGCGGCGTGTCAGCCACGGCGACCTACGTGACTGCGCCCGTGACGCTCAAGTCGATCACGGCCTACCGGGGGAGCACCGTCGACCAAGTGCTCGACGTCGACGCGACGGACCTGTTCCTGCGCAACATCACCTTCTACGAGCGCTCGCGCTCGTTCAGTCAGGAGCTGCAGGTCAGCAACAACGACCCGGACCGGCTGGAGTGGATCGCCGGCGCCTTCTATCTGCGCGAGAAGGCCCGCGACCAGCTGCAAATCCTGGAACCCGCCCGCGCGCTCAGCCTTCCCGAGAACAACGTCACGAATGCACTGGCGGCCTATGGGCAGGCGACCTACCGCGTGACCGACCGGCTACGGCTCACCGGCGGCCTCCGCTACAGCTACGAGGAGAAGGACTTCGCCTATCGCGTGCGGTCTGGCGGCGTCGACGTGGGCGGCGAGACGGCCAAGCAATCGTGGCGCGCCTGGACGCCAAAAGTCGGGGTCCAGTACGACCTCGGCGAGGACGTGATGGCCTACGCATCGGTAACGCGGGGCTTCAAGTCCGGCGGGTTCCAGCTGGGCGACGGAAAGCCGTTCCGCCCAGAGTCCATCTGGAGCTACGAAGGCGGACTGAAGTCGATGTTCTGGGACCGCCGCGTGCGGGCCAACCTCAGCGTCTTCTACTACGACTACACCGACCTCCAGGTGGTCGAGTACATCAACGGCGTGGCCACCACCACCAACGCGGGCAAGGCGACCCTCAAGGGCGGCGAACTTGAGGTCACGGTGAGGCCCGTCCACGGCCTCGATCTGAACGCCGCAGCAGCCTATCTTGACGCCGAGTACGACCGCTTCTTCGACAACGGCGTGAGCTTGGCGGGCAAGACTCTGCCGAACGCGCCACGTTGGAACCTCACTGGGGCGGCGCAGTACCGCTGGGAGTTTGCCGACGGGCATAGTCTGACGCTGCGCGGCGACGTCGCCTGGCGTGATCGCGTGTACTTCAAGCCGAACAACCTCCCGCAGTTCTCCGGCGCGCCTTACACCCTGGTCAACGCACGCGCGACGTTCGCTTCGGCCGGCGACCGGTGGGAAGCGGCGGTGTTCGGCCGCAATCTGACCGATGAGCGCTACGCGACCTACAAGACCGTCGGGACCGACGCGACGGGAGTCTCGAACCCGGCCCTGCCCCTCGCCGTCTATGGAGAGCCGCGGCAGTATGGCGTGCAGCTCGTGCGCCGGTTCTAGGCCCCTCCCCCTCCGCCGCCGGCGGAGGGGGCTTCGCTTCGCAGGGATCATCCATGAAACTCCATGAACTCACCGCCCTCACGGCTCTGGCGATCGCCTCCCCGGCGGTGGCGCAGCCCTCAGCCGACACCGCCGCGGGGGAGGCGCGAGCTGTGGTGGATCGCTTCACCGAAAGTTTGGCACGCCGCGACGTGGAAAGACTGGCCGCGCTATTCGCCACCGACGCCGCCGTCCTGGAGAGCGGGCGCTACGAGGGCCTTATCGGGGACTATGTCGCCCATCATCTGGGGCCGGAGCTTGCCGCGTTTGACAGCTTTCAGATCCAGAACCGGAAGGTCGACGTACAGGTGGTCGGCGATGTGGCCTGGGCGCGCGAAGAGTACGACTACGCGATCCGCGCCAAGGGTCGGGTGGGTGAAATCCAGCGCCGCTGCGTGAGCTCCGTCGTGCTCAAGCGGGTCGGCGGAACCTGGCGCATCGTCCAGCTGCACCTTTCGTCGCGGGCGCAGTAGGCGCTACGCAGTTCTCTCGGCCGACCGTGGCGCCCGAGCTGACATGAAGCGCTCCCCACAAAGCGGGCCGCCGTAGGCCCAGGCAGCGGTATGACGTCGTCTCCACCGCATGGCGCCCGAGCAAGTGTCTGATCCGCTGCCAATCCCGCACCATATGAAGAACAACAACGCAGAGATGAATGGCGGCGGCGGCCTCATAGTGGTGACCGACGTTGCGCCGCGCCAAGCGGCGCCCCGCCAGGCGGGCGGCCCTCCCTCGGAGGGGTCCACGAACCGTATGGTAGGGTAGGTCCGAGGAAGGGAAGGTCGCCCCCTCGCCATTTCGCTGCCCACTCGGCTCATCCCGTAATCATGGGCGAGCGCGCCTGAGATATCCAAGACGCGCGCCCTGTTGCTCAACGCCGAAGTGGCGTTGAGGTCCTACTCGGATCGCTTGAGGCGACGTTTGGATCGTGGCGATATTCCCTCGATCCCATCGGGTGGGGGAAGTGCCCCATCAGGCGCGTATATCAGTTGCAGGGCCTGCTCTACGGAAGCGTATTCGTCCTGCCCAGGTGTTTGCATGACCGACTCATTCGACTGCGCCATTATTGGGGGCGGCCCTGCAGGCTTGGTCGCGGCGCTCTACCTGTCGCGGTTTCGGAGGTCGGTGCTGATCGCCGACAAGGGGTCGAGCCGCGCTGCGCTAATACCATTGAGCCACAACTATCCAGGCTTCCCGGAAGGCGTGAGCGGCAAACGTCTCCTCACCAGGCTCCATCAGCAGATCCGACACTACGGGTCACCCACCCGGGGCGGGGCCGCGCTAGCCCTCGAAAAGCGCGGCCCCGCGTGGCGCGTGGTGATGCATGATCAAGTGGCTACAGCGCGACAGGTGCTGTTCGCCACCGGCGTCGTCGACCGCTGGCCATCGCTCCTTGGCGCGGAGCAGGCGATTGAGCAAGGCGCCCTCAGGTTCTGTCCCATCTGTGATGGCTTCGAAGCTCGAGATGCGCGCGTCGCAGTCATCGGCGACGGGGATCACGCAGCCCGCGAAGCCTTGTTCGTGAGCGCGTACAGCGCGTCGGTCAGCCTCCTCACCGACGGCCAGGCGCTGTCTCCCCCGATGCGCGCGCGCCTCCTCGCCGAGCGGGTGATGGTCACCCCGTTCAAGCCAGGTTCGTTGCGGTTTGCGGGCGGCCTCATCCACGCGGCCGGGCCGGCCGGCGAGGACCTGCAACCCTACGCCATCGCCTACGGCGCCCTCGGCGTCGAACCCCAGACTCAGTTGCTGGCGAGCTTGGGCGTCAGCCTCGACGTTGCGGGGTGTGTCGCGGTCGACGCCCACCAGCAGACTTCCATTCCTGGGCTCTACGCCGCCGGCGATGTGGTCCGAGGGTTGGATCAGATCAGCGTCGCGGTCGGCGAGGCCGCCATCGCGGCGACGGCGATCCACAACCATCTGCGTGAACAGGATGGCTAGGTCGTGGTGCTCGGGCTCGGCTTGGCCGTGGTCATTTTGATCGGATGAACCCCCGCTGGCCTATTTCTGCAACAGCGACAGCGTGCTTTTTTCCATGGCGTCCTGGGTCTCGAGGACGTTCAGATTAGCCTCATAGGCCCGCATCGCCTGTTTCATATCGAGCGCTTCGATAAGCCCATTGACATTCGGCTTCAGGACGTAGCCCGCCGCGTCGGCGGCGGGATGTCCGGGGTCATAATCCTTGCTGAAGGGTGACGGGTCCGGCTTCACGCCCCTCATCCGAACGCCTGTCCCGCCATCGGCCATTCTGGCGACTTCAAACACCGAGGCCTGTCGCCGATAGGGCTCGCCCCCGGGCGTTGCCGCGGTGGAGCTGGAGTTCGCCATGTTCTCCGCGATGATGCGCATCCGGGCCTGTTGGGCCCTGAGCGCCGACAGTGCGATGCCGCTCGCGCCATCTCCAGCTATTTTGCTCATCCGTCGCCTCCGCGTCGGGTTGAGATAATAGTGGTATGGTTAATTCCTGATTTAACACCTCGCAATTACCGAGCGAAAACTATGACATTATTGGAATGTCCCAGTTCATTTCACCATTTAGCTTGACGCCAGAAGTCTAGGTTCTGTTGACGAAGCGCCGGACCCACAGGCGGGCGGACGCGACGAGTATGAAGCCAAGGTAGCTGTCGACGGTCTTGTCGTATCGGGTGGCCAATCTGCGGCCGTGCTTGAAGAGGTGGCCGTCCATGATGGGTTGGACCTTGCGGTTGCCAGATGGGGGCGAGGAGGACGAGGAAGGTGGCGGCCGCGAGCAGGCCGATCCCGAGTCTTGATGGCGCGGCGCAGGCTCTGCCGAGTCGGCATCTCCGTGACCGCCGCCAGGTGAGCCCCAGCCCGCGCGGATCACGGCCACCGCCGCGAGCGTGGTCCAGGTGTGCTGGCCGGCGATCCAGCTCAAACCGCCCAAGGCCAGCCGCGGCCAACGACATCGGCAGGACGCAGCATGCGGCCCAGGCCAAGACCGCTGCTCATCATGCCGTCGCCTCCTGATGCCGTGGACGGCTCCCAATCTCCCGCCGCAGCTTAGGCGCGGCAGGAGGTGGAGGAGCGCCATGGGAGAGGTTGTCACGGTGGGATTGGACATCGCCAAGTCGGTGTTTCGGGTCCACGGCGTAGATGCTGAGGGCGCGTGGCGGTGCAGCGGAAGCTCACGCGGGCGAAGCTGGTCCCGTGCTTCGAGAAGCTGCCGCGCTGCCGGGTCGGGATCGAGGCCTGCGCCACGGCGCATCACTGGGGCCGCCGATTGACCGAGCTCGGCCACGAGGTGAGGCTGATGCCGCCCTCGTACGTGAAGCCGTATCTGAAGGGGCAGAAGAACGACGCGGCCGATGCCGAAGCGATCTGCGAGGCGGTGACCAGGCCGAGCATGCGCTTCGTGGAGGTGAAGAGCCCGGAGCAGCAGAGCGAACTGGTGACCCTCCGCACGCGGATGACCCTGATGCGCCACCGGATCGAGCTCTCCAACACGATCTGGGCGCACATGGCCGAGTTTGACTTGGCGGCCCTGATCGGGCTGATGGGGCTGCAGGAGTTGATCGAGATCCTCCGCGACGAGACCGACGAGCGCGTACCGCCGAGCGCCAGGATCTGCCTGAAGCTGCTGACCGACCAGCTCGGCCTGGTCAACCGCCAGGCGCTCGAGACGGATCGACTGATCCTGGCGAGCGCCCGGGCCACCGAGGTCGGCCGTCGGCTGATGGCGTGCCCGGCGTCGGGCCGGCGCTGGCCAGCGCGATGGTCGCCTGCGTGCCTGACCCGCATGCCTTCAAGACCGGCCGCAACCTCGCCGCCTGGATCGGGCTCGTGCCGAAGCAGAATTCCAGCGGTGGTAAGGCGCGGCTGGGCGGGATCACCAAGCAGGGCGACCGCTACTTGCGCCAACTGCTGGTCTTGGGTGCGCTGGCGGTGATCCGCTACGCCGAGCGACACGAGCGAGGCGGCCCTGGCTCGTGCAGCCGATGGCGCACCGGAGCGCGAAGGTCGCGGTCGTGGCGCTGGCCAACAAGACCGCCCGGATGATCTGGGGCGATCATGACCAGCGGCGAGGCCTATCGGGAGCCGCTGCCGCTGGCTGCGTAGAGATCAGGCGCCGCTGTGCCGGACAAGCTTAGGAAGGGCGGCGAAGGAGTGATGTGATCCGGTCGAACCGAGAGGCGGGAAAACCCAACGCGCCAGAGGGCCTCAGAGCCCGTGCTCTTGGTCGGGACCCAGCTTCACGGAGGGCATCATGGCCAGCGGACCTAAGCGCCGCACCAACGGGTCGAAGACATGGCCGCGCCGACCAGCCTCACGGAACTCACCAGGTCAACCTTGCCTACGGGGGCCGTCCAGACATGGCGCGATGCGGCCGAGGACGCCATCTGGAGCGACTACGGACTCAAGCCCCAATCGAAAGGCGATTGTCCATGGCCGAACGAGCTGTCGTTGCCAAGCAGGTTGTTCAGCCTTTGCCAAGGCCGCGGACCAGGCCTTGCGGGCTGCGGCGTCGTCGGGCGGCGCGGCCTCCCCCAATGCCAATCATCCTCTCGCATGCGGCGAGCTGCTCGGCGGCTGTTATCGCAGAGCCGGCAAGCGTCGACCCGACGGCGAGTGCGGCGATGACGGAAAGTGACCGGGCCACTCGGTGGTTTCCCCCACGCATGGGCACTCAGCACACGCCGGCAAGCCCGGCCATGATCCATGGAAAAGGCTGACGCCCAGCACGGCGCGCCGGCCCAGAGGCCGACCAGCCGGAGCGCGCGCTCGTCGGGAGCCTCCCACAACAGGCGGACCTTGCTGACCCTCGAGCGCCGTCTAGCATCCGGTGAGCTGGCCAGGCTCGCATCGGCGGATCGGCATCGCGGCCGCGGCGTCGGAGCCGGCAGCGACCCTCCTCAGGGCTACAAGTCCAGTTCATCTGCGGGCCCGGAGAGGCTCCCGCGACCCGTTCCGGCCCGACGCGTCGGTGGCGTGCGGGTCGGCGCTCGCCGGCCAAGGCGATGGGCGCTGCGGCCGGTGGGACGCTCGCACGCTAGTCCAGCCCGGGCGCCGGCGGGCCGCCCCCCGGCGCACGCAGGCCGCCGCACGAGCGCCGCGCGAAACACGCCAGGTGTCCACCTCCGCCTCAAGATGGCCCAGCCCACCGGGTGATCACATGGGACCGCGGAACGTCACCGGCCCGCTGCAGACGCCAGGCCGTGGTGCGGCTGATGACCGCGCAGCGTCCGACCTCCGTCCAGCGGAGGTAGCCCCAGCCTGGGGCGTCCCGATCCACGACGTGCTTCCGGTTGGCGTGGATCAGCGCACAGTCCCTGCCGCCTCGAGTCCGTCCCAGGGCCGGGAGCGTCGCAGGGCGCCTGTGCCAAAGCCCCGAAGAGACGCGATCCGCGCGAACAGTCAAAGAGATGCGGGAGCCCACTGAGATCGCGCGTCGCGAACGCCGCTGGTTTGAGGGACGCCTACAGTGGCTCGTCCCTCAGCAACTTGCCGCTCAGGAGTTCCTTCGCTTCTTGGGCGCCCTCGGGCTTGAGGGCGGTGGGCCCCGCGGCAAGCGGAACGTTGCCTTCTCGGCCGTCCTTGTCGATGTCCGCGAGCAGCATCTTCATCTCGGTGATCTCTTTGACCTGGTCGCGGATGATGCGATCGGCGAGATAGCGGACGCGGGGATCGCGAATATCGGCTTTCCGCGCGTTGTTGATGGCGATCGAGTGGTGCGGAATCATCGCCTTCATGAAGGCGGCATCGCCGATCAGGGATTGGCTGCGGTTGACCAAAAGGAGGACAACGCCGCCGATCACCGCGCCGGCCAGGACCGCGATCTTTACAGCGTGCGGCCGGTACATCTTCCACATGAAGACGAGCATGACGGCCGTCATCACGCAGGCCATGACAAAGGACGACACCAGGCGAGTGAGGCTGAAAAGCACGTGGTCCCAGCTGTAAACCAGCTGGTACATCAGGAAGAACATGATGAGGGTGGACACGCTGATCATCGCAGCGAAGCGGCCCCACCCCATGTTCATGCCTTGGTGTTGCTCTTCCGCCATCTCTGCCTCCTGCTCTGCCTTCGGAACGCCTCCTGGAACCTATGGTTCATCAACCGCCCCGGGCCTGGCCTCCACTCCGCTGCAGCTTGGGCGGTCCACCCGCCAGCACCCGCGGCACACCCCCAACTCGAGCGCTCGGGCTTCTGCACAGCCTGAGGCGGGTCGCTGCGCCTAAGCCCCGACCCGCAGGTCGGCGCCCGGGGGCAGACACGTTCGCGGCGCCAGTGAGTCGTTGGCGCTGATCTTTTGTTGTTCTGACGGAACCCTCAGATTTCCAGAGCAGTTCGGCACTGATCGGACATTCCAAGTGGAGCGGGCCGATAACATTCCCATGACTGCAATGTTCGCTAGGGGTCACCATGTCACACAAGCCTACCCATCATTGGAAGGATCGTCCGATCCAGGAGCTCTCCAGCGAGTATATTAGGCAGGGCGGCCTAGTCTTCGACTTTGACGCCGGTCATGCACCTTACGACTACAAGGTGGCGGTTGGGTCCACGGGGCGAGAGCCCCTCGCCGGCGACGAGGACCGCGACCACTTCTGGGGACTTGGCGGTGATGACCTCCTCACCGGCGACGGCGAGGACGACGTGCTCTACGGGGACCAGGGCCGTGACACCTTGAGCGGCGGCGACGGCAGCGATCGGCTCTACGGCGGCTCGGCCGGCGACCGGGTCTTCGGCGGCGCGGAGGCGGACTCGCTACACGGCGATGGCGGCGATGACTACCTTGACGAGGGCGCCGGCCATGGCGACCTTGAGGGTGGGATGGGCAACGACACCCTGGTGGGC
The DNA here is from genome assembly GCF_001557235.1 of Phenylobacterium sp. CCH9-H3. GTDB lineage: Bacteria > Pseudomonadota > Alphaproteobacteria > Caulobacterales > Caulobacteraceae > Phenylobacterium. Next base: position 50,307 of record NZ_LSJI01000283.1, read on the forward strand.
GGTCAAGGTCCCGACGCCTTCGCCGTGGACCGGATGAGCGGCGACGACGTGATCCGCGACTTCACGGCCGGGCCCGGCATGTTCGACCACCTCGCGCTTCGCGGCTTGCGGTGGGAGGACCTTCGCTTCCAGGACACGGCCGCCGGCGTGAAGATCAGCTGGCAGGGTGGATCCGTCGTTCTGGAGGGTGTCCGGCAAGCTCAGCTCGCGCAGGACGACTTCATGTTCGCCGACGCGCCCGACCTTCCGCCTGGAACGCGCGACCCCGCCGGGCCCACCGCCGAGCGTCCATCGCCGAGTCGCGAAGGCCCCACGCTCGACGAGCGCCGGATGGAGGGCGAGAAGTTCGACAAGGCGGCTGACGACGAGTTGCGCGACGGGACTGTCCGCTTCGGCTTCCAGGGCGATGAGGCCTATCAAGTGGTGGTTGGCACGCTCGACGGTGACAACCTCGTGGGCGGAGCCACCTGGGACAACATGTTCGGCCGTGACGGACGCGATACGCTCACAGGCGCGGGCGGCGACGACGTGCTGCAAGGGGACGCCGGCGACGACCGGCTCGACGGCGGGGATGGCCGCGACCGGCTCGACGGCGGCGACGGCGCGGACACCCTGCTCGGAGCCGCCATGGCCGACGAGCTCATGGGCATGGGCGGGAACGACTCGCTGGATGCCGGCGCCGGCCACGACATGATCGAGGGCGGCATGGGGAATGACACGATCACAGGGGGCACGGGCGCCGACGCATTCATCGTCGATCCGCGTAGCGGCTTTGACGTGATCCTCGACATGGAGGTGAGGGGGGAGGCGCAAGGCGCCTTCGACCATCTGGCGCTGCGTGACATCAGACCGGACCAGGTCACGGTGGTGGATCGGAGCGAGGGCGCCTTCGTCTCGTGGAACACCGACCGCGATGCCGAGGCGGAGGGCGGGGTCCTGCTGCGCGGGGTGTTCAAGGCCGACCTGCGTCAGAGCGACTTCATGTTCGTGGACGAGCCCGGCTTCGTCGCCGGCATCAACGACTTCGGATCCTGGTGGATCTTCCCCAGCTGATTGCCGCTCGACGTTCATCGGGCGCTTCTGGGCACAGAGGCGCCCCGCATCCCCCGGAGGCGGCGCGTGCCGCCTCAGGGGGAACCAAGGAGAAGAGTGATGATAAGTCGGATCCTCCTCGCGGCCTTGGCCCTGACCCTCATCGCGGGTTCCGGCGGCTGCCAGCGGCAGGCGGCGCAGCCGCCCCCCGAGGCCACCGCGGCGCAAGAGCCCATGAGCGCTACGGCCTCAGATCCCGCTAGCCCGGCGACGGCGTCAGCTTCGCCCCCCGCGGGGCCGGCGGCGCCCACCCAGCACACTCCCAGGACCTCCGCGTCCGCAAAGCGCGCTGCCGAGACGGCGCGTCCGAAGGCAGAACCCGACCACGCCAACATGCCCGGTATGGATCATTCCAATATGCCGGGCATGGAACAGCCGAAGACACCTTAAGGCATCACCGCGCCATCGGCTCGGCCGCACCGGACCCCTACCAGCCACGCCAAGCGGACGCGACGCCTGCGGCCACGCGGGGGGGGTCGTGTCGGACAGTATGGTCCTGATCACCGGCGACGCAAAGTTCATAGGCCGGGCGCTGTACGACGGCTGGGCGAGCGCGGTCGCGACACGGCCATGGCGCCATCCTGCTCGGTGCTCGATCTGCTCGAGGCGGCTGCCTGAAGGCTGTCGCCGCACCGGCGCGCGACAGGACAAAGACCGGCGCGAAGTCGCCACCCGGTGTGTGCGGAAGTTCGTCGTCTGGCCCTGGTAGATGCGCGCCACAGCGAGCAGCGGCGCGCCTTCGTGCGTGTAGAGCTAGACAACCATCTTGTGAGGGCTGATCTCGCCGTCGGGGTTGATCATGCACTGCCGGGGCTGGCGCGGAGCGATGGCTTCGTTGGGCAGCGTCGCCACAAGAACAGGCGACAGTGCGCCGGACTTCAGGCGCGGAACCCCGGATAGACGTAGGCCCGGCGGATGGCCTCGCAGTCGGCCTCGCTGACCCCGCAGTTGCGGGCGACGCCGTACCACTGCTGTTGAACGGCGGCCTCCAGCTGGTCGACGAGCGCCGCAGCCGCGTCCGGGTCGAGAAGGAACCGGCGGCACTCGCTGAGGAGGTTGCCGGCGCTGGCGAAGCGCCCCTGGGCGCCGCAGGTCATGGCGAGGTCGCGCCGCTCCTCGGCGAAGGCCGGCGTCGGCGTGAGGTCATAGGCCGGCGACAGCCGCCAGCCGGGGCCCGGCGCGAGCGCCGCGTGGTTGCGCGGATGGTCGTCGGTGTTGGAGATCAGGGCGTTGAACGCCATGCGCCCGAACAGCTCGCGGGCGTCGTCCGCGGGGCGTTCGCTGATCCGCCGCAGGGTCTCAGCCAGGAGGATGTATGACCAGCGGGCCCGCCCATCCGGGGTTTCGTCGGTTTCGAGAAGCGTCAAGGCGCTCACCATGCGGGCGCGGGCGTAGCCGTCCTGCACGCGCGTCCGGTCGAAGCGCTTCACCATCAGGACGTCGCGGCCACCCACGGTGACGACCTGTGAGTCGGCCACCTGCAGGCCGCAGCGGCGCGCGAGCTCGAGCGTCGCATGCTCCACGCGGGCCATGTTCCAGCGGTCGTCGTGGCGGTTGAACTTGGCGAGCCACAAGGC
>NZ_LSJI01000284.1 GCF_001557235.1 Phenylobacterium sp. CCH9-H3
CGGGGCCCGCCGGCCTGACCGCGGCTATCTATCTGACCCGCTTCCGGCGCTCCGTGCTGTTGGCTGACGCTGGCGCCAGCCGCGCCGCCCTGATCCCGCGCAGCCACAACGCGCCCGGGTTCCCCGACGGGGTGAAAGGAGCGGATCTGCTCGAGCGGCTGCGCCGCCAGCTCGCGCACAATCCGCCGGACCTGGCCGGCCGCGTGCAGTCGATAGAATCCAGGGAGGGGCTGTGGCGGGTCGCAGTTGACGATCGTCAGCTGCGCGCACGCAAGGTGCTCCTGGCGAGCGGCGTGGTGGACCGTCGCCCACCGATCCCCGATGTCGAAGCCGCCATCACCCGCGGTATCGTCAGGTTTTGCCCGATCTGCGACGGGTTCGAAGCCCTGCTCGATCGGATCGCAGTGATCGGCGATGACGACCATGCCGCGCGTGAAGCTCTATTCCTACGGACCTACAGTCCCTGCGTGACGCTCCTTTCCTTGGGCGGGAGCGCTCTCGTTTCGAGCCCCCTCGACGCCCGTCTGGCCGAAGCCGGCGTGCGCCACCAGAGGGTCGAGCCCGCGAGCCTACGGTTCATCGGCGATCAGCTCGCGGCCACGACGCAGGCGGGAGAGGCGTTGGACCCGTTTGACGTGGTCTATGGCGCGCTCGGCGTCGAGCCGCAGAGTGAGCTCGCGGATCAAGCCGGAGCCGTGCTGGACGACAACGGCTGCATCCTCGTGGATGCGCATCAGGAGACGTTTCTGCCGGGCCTTTACGCCGCCGGCGATGTCGTGCGCGGCCTCGACCAGATCAGCGTCGCCATTGGTGAGGGCGCCATAGCCGCGACGGCGATCCACAACAGCCTGCCCGAGCTGCATATGCCGGCGTGATGCTCAGCTGGCGCTCATCCAGTCCTGATCGAGCAGATCCTGGCCCGCTCCATTAGTCAAGACGGTCTTCGGGAAGGCTCCCGCCTTGCAGCTGCACCCCCGATGAGCTCGATGGCGTCGGGCCAATCCGACTATCAGGCGACGCGTCACTGGCTGCAGAGCCGGCAAGGCTGGTGCGCAGCGCTTCGGCCCGGGCGCGATGCGACAGCCGCGACCATCCGGGCACGCGATGGAGTTCAAGGATGGCCAGGATCAGAACCGATGTGATGGCCGCCAGGTGGTAGAGGCCGTAGGCGGTGCTCAAGCCGACCGCCGCAGACGCCCAGAGGGTCGCGGCTGTGGTCAGGCCAGTGACGCGGCCGGCGTCGCGCAGGATGATCCCCGCGCCGATGAAGCCGATTCCCGTCACGATGCCGGCCGAGATGCGTCCCTGATCGCCGATCGCTGCGGAAATCAGCCCGAAGGCGCAGGCGCCGAGAGCCGTGGCCATATAGGTCCGGATCCCCGCTTCGCGACCGCGGCGCTCACGCTCCCAGCCGATCAGCGCACCCAGCACGGCGGCCAGGGCGATGCGCCCGATGTCCACGAACCACGGGCTGTCGCCCAACATCGTCGGATCGCTCATGACGCCCTCCTGAACTTCCGCGCCGCGAACCTGCGGCCAGCCCTAGTCACCTCTGCGGTCGCTCTGCAAGCGACGGTCGACCAGTGCTTGCCGCTGATGGGACGAGCATGGCTCCGGCGTGAATTCCGCTCCACGGAAGAAGCTATCCTTGCACGCGGAACAGGCTGAGGGATGCCTGCCGGTCCGCGCGTATCCTTCACAGCACAACGGAAGCCCAGGGGGGCGGTCAAGTAGACAACTGAGGCTGCACCGCCCTGGTGGTCACCGCGCGCCCGATCTAACGAGCGGGAGGGTCTTCCAGCCGAGTTCGTGCCCAAGAGCTAGCTAGACCGGACTTCATCACTCGAGAGCGGAGACCGTTGCGTGTGTGGAATTGCGGGGTGGTATCGCCGCCGTGGACGTCCCGTCGATCAGCGGATTGTGGTCCAGCAGTGCGACAGCCTCAAGCATCGCGGCCCGGACGACAGTGGTTCGTTCGTTGATGGCGATTTCGGCTTCGGCATGCGGCGGCTCAGCATTGTAGACGTCGACGGCGGGCGCCAGCCCATGTTCGCGGGGGCAGGCCGATACGGTGTGGTGTTCAATGGCGAGATCTTCAACCACCCGCAACTTCGAGCGGAACTGCAAGCCAGCGGCCATGTCTTTCAAACCCGGAGCGACACGGAAACGCTGTTGGCCGCCTACCTCCAGTGGGGCGACCAAGGGTGGGAGCGGCTGGAGGGCATGTACGCGGCCGCCATATGGGATCGGCACAGCCGCAGCCTTACCCTCGCCCGCGATCCCATGGGCATCAAGCCGCTCTTCATAACCGAGCAGCACGACGGCCTGGGCTTCGCGTCGGAACTGCGGGCGCTCCAACGGCTTCCCGGCCACGCGTTCGACCTGGATGATCGCGCTGTCCACGACTTCTTCACCTACGGCCACGTGCAGACGCCGCGCGCCATCTTCCGGCAAGCCAGGGCCGTTCCCCCCGGGCATGTCCTGCGGATCGGGCCTGAAGGTGAGCCGCACAGTCACGCCTTCTGGCGCCCACAATTTCGCGCCGTGGGCGGCCGATCACGCACGAGCTGGGTCGAAGAGACCCGAACCCGGGTGCTCGGCACGGTGGAGCGGCATATGATGTCCGATGCGCCGGTGGGCGTGTTTCTGTCCGGCGGCGTCGACTCAAGCGCCATCGCCGCCGCTATGGCTCAAACGAGCGCACGCCTCGTTAAGGCCTTCACCATCGGATTGCCAGGGTCGGCCCTCGATGAGAGCGCCGCGGCGCGACAGGTCGCCGGTCACCTTGGGCTGGACCACGTGGTCGTTCCGCTCTCGCCCCAGGCGGCAGCCGACGTCCTCCCGCACGTCCAGGGCGCCTTCGACGAGCCAACCGCGGCAAATTCGGCGATCCCCCTCTGGTATCTCTCGCGCACTGCCGCTGAGCATGTGAAGGTGGTGCTGTGCGGTGAGGGCGGTGACGAACTCTTCGCCGGGTACAAGCGCCAACGTAACGCCGAGTTGGTGCACCGTTGGGCGCCGCTGCTGCGAACGCTGAGCCCGCTGGCGCAAGCGCTCGAGCAGCGGCCCGCATCACGATATCGCGCGTGGAACTATCTCATGCAGAATTCTGGCCGCGTACGCGAAGTGCTGGCCCTCGACACGGGGTTCAAGGCTTTCTTGTCCGCCACCCAGATCACCTCTCCCGCTCAGCGTCGAACGCTCCTCGAACCGTCGTTCCGGGCCAGGGTCGCTGCAAGCGAAGACCTTGATCGCCTGGAGGCCGAGGTGTTCGGTGATCCCGCGCTTCGCCGGCTACCGCACCTTGAGCAGTTCATGTTCGGAGATCTGACGCATCACTTGCCAGCCTCGCTCCTGATGCGGCTGGACAGAGCGAGCATGGCCCATTCGCTCGAGGCGCGCGTGCCTTTCCTGTCGCACAAGTTCGTCGACTGGAGCCTCACTGTTCCGACGGACATGAAGCTCAGATCCACTCGCGCGTTCTCTGGCAAGACGGGTAAATATGTGCTGCGGAGCGCCGTCAGGCCTTGGCTGCCCGCCGGAGCCGTTGATCGGCGAAAACGCGGGTTCCAGCTGCCGCTCAGCGACTGGTTTCTCGGCGACTTCAGCCTCTTTGCGAGAGATGCCTGGCTGTCGAGCGGCGCGGCGCAAGCCGGTTACCTGGAGCCCAAGGCGGTGAACGCGCTGTTCGACGCTCATCGAGCGGGCGCTGCAAACCACGGCCGAGTTCTCTATGCGATCGCCATGTTCAGCTGTTGGTGGATCCAGCAGGCGCAACTGCGCGCCAACGCGCCAGCGGGATCCGGCGCGTTGGAATATGGCGACTGAGGTCCACGCCCAAAATGCGCACTCTCCGGTCGATTGAACCTGACGATGCGGACAGACTCTCGCAGCTGACGCGCTTGGCCGCTGTCATTCTCGGCCCGGAGCTCTCGCCCCTTTGCACCTCAATGATGCCCAGCGGCCTCGCCTTCCTTGGGCTGCATGCCCGGCATATCCGCCATCATTTCGTCGTGGCCCCCCGGGGCGGCGGCCACCGTCGCCTTGTACTGGGCGGGCGTCATGTTCGGCAGAGTCCGGATAAAGGCCACCATGTCCCAGATCAGTTCATCGCTGTGCGTGCGGCCCCAGGCCGGCATGGCCGTCATCTTGACGCCGTGCTTGATCGTCCAAAACTGTTCGGCCGGCGAGTGCTGCCCGCCGTGCGCGGCAAGCAACGGCGCCGCCGGATAGAGGCCTTGACTGAGTTCGGTCTTCTCCATGCCGGGCGCCAAATGGCAGCCGCTGCACATCTCAGCATAGAGACCCGCGCCAGTCGCGATTCGCTTCGGGGCGCTGAGATCTGCCGGGACATCGATGTTGCGCGCACGCACGGCGATCGAACGGTCGCGCAGGTTCTCTATGAGCCAGTAGGTCGGCTTCATGTGCGGCGCATCCGCGCCGATGTTGTAGACCCCGGCGTAGATCACCGCGCCGGCAACCCCGCCAATCACGAGCGCTGCGGCGGCCACGAACGGCCAGCTGGGCAGGTGTCGCTTGAAGTCAACCCGTTGTCGCTCGGCCATGAGGCTCCCCCTTAGGTGTCCGAAACAAGCTGCAGCCGCCCTGCTGGCTCTTGGGATACGCGCGGTCGAGGCTGACGCCCTCACGATGAGGGATGCAGAACCTTGGCCGCGTATTCTCTAGGGCGACCCATCGCACCCCCATCTGGACAGACAAGGCCGCCACGACATTCTAAACCGAGCAAGGAGACAACCCATGATCAACCGCAAGCTAGTCTTAGGCGCCCTGGTCGGCATCGCGGGGCTGGCGATGGCGGCTTGCGGTCGCAAGGAGGCGTCAGCGCCACCGGTCGACGCCGAGCCGATCCCCGCCGCGGA
>NZ_LSJI01000285.1 GCF_001557235.1 Phenylobacterium sp. CCH9-H3
CAGGCTGTGCCAAAACTCGCCGGCCGCCCTGGCGTGGACGCCGCATCGAGCCGGCCGTTTAGGCCGACGGTGTCAGGCGCGCCGGACCGAAGACATTCACCGCGTGGATGATGTTGAAGGCCAGGATGGAGAGCGCTGCCTCTGCCTTTACTGCTCTGAGGCCGCGGGTAAGGAACCGACCACCTCCCGACATTCGCTTGATCGTGCCGAACGGGTGCTCAACCGTGCATCGGCGCGTCACCATCAGGCTTGGATTGGCGTAGATCCTCGCCTCCATGCGATCGAGCGCCGCCTGGTCGAACAGGCGATGGATCGTCCGTTGGGCGCCCGCTGTGCATCTCGGCTTCAGGCGGCAGTCCCTGCAGGCGGTCGTTCGATATCGGATGGCGCGATTGCGGGTGTGTTTGCCGGAGGGCTTCATCGTCTGACCCGCCGGGCAGCGGATGGTGTCTGACGCCTCATCAAATGCGAACTGGGTCGGCCGAAAGAAGTCGGTGTTCATCGCGCCGCGCTTGATCGGCGCCGCGACCTCGATTCGATCGTGCTCGCACGCCGCTATCGCCTGGGCGTTCGAGTAGCCGCCGTCCGCCAGAACAGTCAGGCGGTCGACCTGCAGCACTTCCATCGTCGCCAGCGACATTGGGTGCAGGAGTTGGCTGTCGTTCGCTTCGTTGGCGACGTCGTGGTGGACGATCAGACCGCTATCTACGTCCACGACGCTTTGCATGTTGTAGCAGGGCATCTTGGGTGAGTGGGCGTAGCCCATCGGCCTCGCGTCGGGCTCGCCGAAGACCAGCACCTTTTCGGCGCGTTCCACCAAGATTTCTTGCCGGCGCGCCAGCCGATCCTTCCGCCGGCTCAACGCGGCGATCGCGTCAGTGAAGGCCTGCCGGTGAACCGGTTGGTCGTCGAAGCCCTGGGTCACGGCTTCGTCCATGGCGTCGAGCCGGTCCAAGTAGTAGGCGATCTCCTTCTCGGTATGTGCGACGTCGCGAGCCAGCCGCTCGGCGCCGGCGATGTTCTTCGGGCTGGCGACGGCCCGCATCTTCGTCCCGTCCAGCGCCACCATCCGGCCGGTGATGAGCCCGCCGTCGAGGCAGAACTGGATGAATGCCGCGCTCGCCGCAACGATGGCCTCGGGGTTGTCGTGCCGGAAGGCGGCGATGGTGCGATAGTCCGGCGCGAGCTGCTTCATGAGCCACAGCGCTTCAAGGTCGCGGATGCAGGCCCGCTCGAGGTGCCTGGAAGAGCGAACCTGGTTGAGATAGCCCCAGACATACAGCCGAAGCATGTCCCCGGGATGGTAGCCGGGCCGGCCGGTCGCCGCCGCGACGGTGCGAGCAAAGCCGAGTTCTGCGAGGTCGAGACTACCAACGAACGCGTCGACAACTCGCACCAGTGATTCGGGAGCGACATAGTCATCGATGCAGGGAGGCAGCAGGCTTACCTGTGTCCGATCTGTTCCTTCCAAGAAGCTCACGAGAACCCTCACGGCAGTTTCGTAGCTCATTGATTCTACTGTGATTTGGTCGCCAATTCCACTTGGCAAGGCCGAGGTCCACTCGGCGGCAGGTTTCGACGCGGGGCGCCGACGGCGGGAGCGTAGCGGGTATTCAGCCGATTGGTCGCTATGGCCGCCCGAACTTGCCCCATAGACGCTCGCTGCCCCACCAGAGGACCACGAAGCCTATGAGGGTTGCGCCCCCGAGGAAGCTCCAACCGTGTGGGCCAAACGGTGCCGCGCCTGCGGCGTAGGCGACCACCAAGCCTGCCATCGCCAGGAGGTAGGGGCCCGTCACGCGGCAGTGGATGCGGCCGCACCGCCGGGCGTTCAGCAGACAGGCGAAGCCCATCCAGACCAGCATGCCCGCCCAGACGGCTGCGCGAAGCGTGGGCTCCAGCAGGAGGGCTGCGAGCATCGCTGCGCCGGGGAGCGCCCAGAGCGCGATGAAGGCGCGCGTGTCGCTGGCCCAATCTTTGGCACCGCCAACCGCGTCGCACTTACCCATCGCGGCCGCCGCTGCAGCAGGCGGCGGCCCCACCGCTGGCCCCTGCTTCTTGGATGGGCGGACAGGGCACGTCCGCGTAAGAGCAGAAGACGCAGCAGTCGCCCGGCTTGGGCTTGAGGACGACGCCGCAGCCCTGGCAGTCGTAGAAGTACTGGCAGGCGTCGGTCGGCATGGTCTCGGTCGCCTGGTGGCCGCAGTGCGGACAGGTGAGCGTAGAGCGGAGCTCAATCTGCACGTCGCTCATCCGCGGGCGCTCCGGATCAGCGCCAGGGCCCAGGGCTCGACGATAGGCTGCCAGATCAGAGCAAGCAGAACGAGGACGGTGGCCGCACCGAGCATGGCGATCCCCAGCCGTGATGGCGCAGCGCAGCTGCTATCGACCCGGCACGTCCGCGCCCGGCGCCAGGTGACGACCCAGCCCACGCTGATCAAGGCCAGCGCCCCGAGCGTAAACCAGGTGCGCTGACCGGCGACCCAGCCCAGACCGCCCAGCCCAAGGCCAGCCAGCGCCAACGACATCGGTAGGACGCAGCATGCGGCCCAGGCGAAGACCGCTCCGGCCGCAGCGGCGACCGCCGCCCAGTTCAAGGCGGTCTCGGCGGGCTTGCCGCCCTGTCCTTCCCGTCGGACTCGAAGCCCGCTGCTTGCCGTCACGCCGTCGTCTCCTGGTGCAATGACGACTAGGATGCCATCTGTAGCGACTACAGACTCAAGCCCTAATCGAAAGCCGCGCTCCCCATGGCCGACCAGGCGATCCAGATCGGCGAGCTCTCACGCCGCACGGGCTGCAACATCGAGACGATCCGCTACTACGAGCGGATCGGCCTGATGCCGGCCCCGCCCCGGCGCGGCCGCTATCGCAGCTACGGTGGCGACGACGTGGGCCGCCTGGGCTTCGTGCGTCGGGCGCGGGAGCTGGGCTTCACGCTGGACGAGGTTCGCGCGTTGCTGGCGCTCGCCGCCGGCGGCCAGGCGTCCTGCGCGGAGGTCAGGGATCTCGCGGCCTCGCACCTGCAGGACGTGCGTGCGCGCATCGCCGACCTCAAGCGAATGGAGCGGGTCCTCGCCGGCTCGGTACGGGCCTGCGAGGCCGGTCAGGACTCAGGCTGCCCGCTGATCCACGCGCTGTACGCCGCGTAAGCGACGGCGACGCGGCCGGCGCCGCTCGCCATCGGTTTTTGCACAGCCTG
>NZ_LSJI01000286.1 GCF_001557235.1 Phenylobacterium sp. CCH9-H3
CGCCCCCTCCGGTGAAGGCCCGCCCGCCTGGGCGCGACGCCTGCGCCGCGAACAAGCGCTCGGCCAGGGCGTGTCGGCCGCCACCCACGCGGTGCGCGACGGCGACAGCGGCGGCCCGGGCGCCTCCATCGACCTCTCGGAAGGATCCTGACCCATGTTCCGACGCCCCTCCGTCCGCTATGGCGAGACGCCGATCTTCGACACCCCCTACGCCCGCGCGCGACAGGCCTGGGACGCCCGCATCGGCGAAGTCGCCGTCGCCGGCCGCAGGGTCTGGATGCTGGCCCTGGCGGAGGGTGCGGCGATCGTCGTGCTCGCCGGCGCCTTGGCCTGGACCACGACCCGCGGCAGCGTGACCCCCTGGGTGGTGGAGGTCGACCACCTGGGCGAGGCGCGCGCCGTGGCGCCCGCCGATGGCGCCTACCAGCCGACGGACCCGCAGATCGCCTTCCACCTGGCCCGCTTCGTCGAGGCGGTCCGATCGCTGCCGGCCGATCCCATCGTGCTGCGCCAGAACTGGCTGCGGGCCTATGATTTCACCACCGACCGCGGCGCGCTCGCCCTGAACGACTACGCCCGCCAGGCCGACCCGTTCGCCGAGGTCGGCAAGGTCCAGGTGGCGGTGGAGGTCTCCAGCGTCATCCGCGCCTCGCCGTCGAGCTTCCGCGTCGCCTGGACCGAGCGCCGCTACCAGGACGGCGCGCTGGCCGCCACCGAGCGCTGGTCCGCCATCCTCACCCTCGTCCTGCAGCCGCCCCACGACGCCGAGCGGCTGAAGAAGAACCCCCTCGGCGTCTACGTCACCGCCATCAGCTGGTCGAAGGAGCTCGCCCCATGACGCCCTCTCATCTGGCGAGGCCTGGCCTCGTCGCTCTCCTGATCGCGGGCTTCACCGCCCCGGGTTGCGCGAGCCTCGCACGCCAAACGCCCCGACTAACGCCGCCGGCGGCGCAACCGTCCCTCACGGCCGCGGTTCTGGCGCCGCCGCCCGCCATCCAGGTGG
>NZ_LSJI01000287.1 GCF_001557235.1 Phenylobacterium sp. CCH9-H3
CCATGAAATCATCCCCGCCAGGAGGACCACGACGATGATCACGGTGTGGGGCGGGCAGACCTCGCGGTCGCTGCGGGTGGTCTGGCTGCTGGAGGAGATGGGCCTGCCCTACCGCGTGCGTCAGGTGGACATGCTGGCCCCGGAAAAGGACCTGGCCTGGCTCGCCGTCAATCCCGGCGACTTCCTGCCCGCGATCCAGGACGGCGACGTGACGATGGTCGAGTCGGTCGCGATCCTGGAATACCTGATGGGCCGCTACGGCCCCACGCCGCTCCAGCCAAAGCCCGGCGACCCGGCCTTCCCCGCCTACCAGCAGTTCCTCCACCTGGGCGAAGCGGGCCTCGCCACCCTGATGATGGTCCCCCTGGTGAGCGGCTTCATCGCCCCCGCCGCCGAACGCGACAACTGGGGCGCCCGCTGGGCCCGCGGCTGCGTCGAGCGCCGCCAGATCCTCGTCCGCCGCCAGCTCGAAACCGCCCCCTACATGGCCGGCGACACCTTCACCGCCGCCGACATCTCGGTCAGCTACGCCCTGCGCCTGGGCGCCAACCACGCCGGCTTCCCCCTCACCGACGCCGAACAGGCCTACCTCGCCCGCACCACCGCGCGCGACGCCTACCAGCGCGCCTACGCGCGCTCGCACGAGGGCGTGGCGGCGTAGGGAGGGAGACCGGGGCCCGGGACGAGGCCCGCCGTCGGCCGCAGGCGAGGCGCCCCCAGGCCAACCGCCGCCCACGGCGAGCACCCGGCGCGCGCCCTCGCCGATCTCGCCTCGCTAGCGCTTGAGGCTCGCCTCGCTCGCGATCGAGCGCGCTTCGGCGATCACCGACTTCGCCGGGCCCACGACATGCCGTTCCGACTCCTCGTGAAAGCGGCGGTCGAGGTGCGCCTGGTCGTCGTAGTCCGTCTTCAGGGCCGGGAACCAGGTGCTCTCTTCCTCGAAGATGTGGTGCAGCACCGCGCCCCGGATGTGCTCGAGCTTGTCCTTCCACGCCTCCGTGGTCGGATCGATCCGCTCCAGCTCCGCCATCTGCATCTTTGCCGTCGTCTGCTCGGTGTAGGCCAGGCCGGTCGCCGGCTTGTGTCCCGCCTTCGCGAAGGCGGGGTAGAGCACCACCTCTTCGGCCAGGGAATGGCCGTTCAGCACCAGGCCGAGCGCTTGCATGGCCTTGACGCGGGCCGGCCCGGTTCTGGCCTTACGGCACGCGTCGAAGCCGGTTCTGATTTCGTCGTGATGATCCAGCGCCAGCGACAGCCAGTCTCCCGGGGTGGCCAGCGCCCGCGCCTCGGCGGTGGCCTTCGCCTGCGCCTTCTCGCTCTCCGGAGGCGTCACGGCCCCCAGCGCCTTGTCGATGATGGACATCCCGTCCTCCCTCTCGGATCAAGCCTGCTCCGCCAACACCCGGGCGCACGGCGGGTTCCTCGTTCCGCAGAGATGATGCGACGGCGAGGCGCCAGTTGCCGCAGGTCCGCCTCGGTCGCCGGAGCCCTTTCCTGGGATCGACCCATTGCCGTCATTCGGCACCTCGGGTCTCTTTGGGGCCACGTGAAGGAGCCACCGGATGTCCCGAGTTGTCGGCCTGTCCGTCGCCGGTCTTGCGCTGCTGTTGGCCGCCGCTGGGGTGTTGTTCTTAGACAGATACTCAAACGGCCTGCCCGCGCTGCTCCTTTGTCCCGGAGCAGCGGCTATTCTCGCAGCCAGCCTTCTGCCAAACAGCCGACTGGGAAGCGCATTCCTGGCAGTGTTGTTTTCCGCTGCGAACCTCTGGCTGTTCACGACCTTCATTTCGTTGACTCATGAACGTCGCTTCGGTGGGGTCGACCCTGAGGGCTACGCCGCGTTCCAATTCCTGATGATCGCTGGCGGCTTCGCGATTGCGCCGCTCTTTGCAGCGGGGATCGCCAATCTCAACCGCCCCAGCAGCAACGTCCGCTAGCCACCCTCGACGGCCATTCAATCGGACCGCTTTTGCGCTCCTGTGAGACCATTGTTGCGCTTGTCGGCGTGGCGCCCTCAATGTCTCGCGAGGGCTTCGGAGCATCGCTGGTGGCATCGATCTGGGTGAACTTTGCGGTGTTCGCCGCCATCATCCTGTTGCTCGCCTTCGCTCGGAATATCCGCGCAGGAGATCGGAGCGCCGCTTTAGGCGGGCGCGTGCCGCTCTCGCGGCGCGCCAAGCTTCACTATTCAACACTCTTCACTATCGTGATTGTAGGTGGGCTCCCCATGCTCGCGTGGAGCCGCTAGCTGCAGTCAGCTTTCCACCTCACTCGGCAGTTCGGAATGTCCGCTGGCGGCACCCGTAGGCCTGGCTTGAGCGGCGGTTGACCGCTCGGCGCCGGAAGGGGGCGTCGGCTCAGTCGCCAGAACGCGACCTTCGCCGCACCGTCAGCGCAGTCATCCCCACCGGGGATAGTCCCCGCCCTGAAATCCACGGTTGATGCGAGCCTTGGGGTCCGGCGCTGTCAAGGACGACGCCCGCCGGGCGTCGCCGCCCCGCGGCGGGCCTTCCGGCCCGTCCTTGAGAGCGCCGGACCCCAAGGCAAACTCCGTCCATGGATTGA
>NZ_LSJI01000288.1 GCF_001557235.1 Phenylobacterium sp. CCH9-H3
CGTCGTAGGTGTTCTCCGCCCGCGCCCGGGTGTTGAGGTTCGCCATGATCCACCCCTTATGCAGCCCGGCGCGAGCACCGTCCCGCGGACCGTCATTGATTGCCTTCTAGGTTCCATGAAATCGATTACACTTCAAGCCGGCAATGACCGTTGGGAGGCGGCGAAAATGACCTGGAGGAGATGGGGCGCAGTAGCGCTCGTTGTCGTGGGCGCAACGATGCCGGCGCCGGCGTGGGCGCAGACGGCGGGCCCCTGGCGGCCGATCTTCGACGGCAAAACCCTGGACGGCTGGACCGCGAAGATCTCGCGCCACCCGTTGGGCGAGAACTGGCGCGATACCTTCGTCGTGAAGGACGGGGCGATCCAGGTCTCCTACGCCGGCTACGACCGGTTCGCGCTGCAGTTCGGCCACCTGTTCTACAAGACGCCGTTCAAGGCCTATCGCCTGCGGCTGATGTACAAGGTGCTGGAGCCGCCCCTGCCCGATACGCCCGCTTGGGCGCGCAGCAACAGCGGCGTGATGTTCCACAGCCAGAGCCCGGAGAGCATGGGCCTGAACCAGCCGTTCCCGGTCTCCGTGGAGTTCCAGATCCTGGGGAAGGAGGGCGATGGACCCCGCCCTACCGGCGCCGTCTGCACGCCCGGCGTCAGCATCACGATCGAGGGCAAGCGCCAAGCCGAACATTGCACCCCCTCGACCGGCCCGACCATTCCGAACGGCGCCTGGACGAAGCTGGAGCTGGAGGTTCTGCCCGACGGCCGGGTGACCGAGAAGATCGACGGACAGGTGGTCCACCGCTACGCCGATATCGCGCTCGACCCCGCCGACCCGATGGCGGCCGCCGACGCCAGGCGCCTGATCGCCGAACGTGGCGGCGTGCTGGCTGTGACGGAGGGCTACATCGCCCTGCAGAGCGAGGGCCACCCCATCGCCTTCAAGGACATCGAGGTGCAGACGCTGCAATAGGCGGCGACGCCGGTCAGCCTGCGTCAAGACGCTCAATCCCCGTCCGATTGTCACTCTAGGGAGTTCACCCCATAGTGGCGTCAGGTCATTTGGGGGGTTGTTCATGACCGATCGTTCCCATGCGCTCCAGTCGGCGCAGGGCGCCCTTGAGACCATGAAGCGCCTCGAGGGGATCCTCGCCTCCGCGATGGACGCGATCATCACGGTCGACGGGGAACAGCGTATCGTCGTGTTCAACCCCGCCGCCGAGCGCATGTTCGGTCTCAAGGCCGCCGACGCGCTGGGTCAGCCGATCTCCAACCTGGTTCCCGACCGGCATCGGGCCGGGCATTCGGACCACATCCGACGCTTCATCGAGACCGGAGACACGAACCGGCAGATGGGATCCCTCGGCGCGATCAGCGGCCTGCGCGCCAACGGCGAGGAATTCCCCATCGAGGCTTCGATCTCCCAGGTTCAGATTGGCGACGAGAAGCTCGGCACCGTCATCCTGCGCGATATCACCGAGCGACGGGCGGCCGAGGCGGCTCTGCTGGAGAGCCGCCAGCGCATGGAGGCGATCGTCGAGTCGGCGATGGACGCCCTCATCACGATCGATGAGCAGCATCGGATCCTGGTTTTCAATCCCGCCGCCGAGCGGATGTTCGATGTGGTGGCGGCAGAGGCGATCGGCACCTCGATCGAGCGGTTCATCCCGGAGCGCTTCCGCAACGGGCATGGCCGCCACATCGACCGCTTCAAAGAGATGGGCGCCACCAACCGCCGGATGGGCGCCCTGGGCGCGGTCAGCGCGCTGCGCGCCAATGGCGAGGAGTTCCCGGTGGAGGCCTCCATCTCCCACGTCCAGGTAGGAGGGGCGCGACTCGGCACCGTCATCTTGCGCGACATCACCGAGCGGCGCGCCAACGAGGAAGCTCGCGAACTCCTGGCGCGGGAGGTGGACCACCGCGCCAAGAACGCACTTGCCGTGGTGCAGAGCGTCGTCTCGCTCACGCGCGCCGCGACGAAGGAAGCATTCATCGAGGCCGTCCGCGGCCGCATTTCCGCGTTGGGGCGCGCACACTCGCTGCTGGCGCAGAACAGTTGGCAGGGCGGCGACCTTCGCCAGATCGTCACGGACGAAACGGCCGGCTATGGGCGCGCGGGACAGGTGGTGGCGCAGGGCCCGAGCCTGGCCCTCAAACCAAGCGCGGTGCAACCGCTAGGCCTGCTGATCCATGAGCTGGCGACGAACGCCGTCAAGTACGGCTCACTGTCCGTGGAAACCGGCCGCGTGGACGTGGGCTGGACCGTCCGCGACGACGGGGAACTGCAGCTCCAGTGGGAGGAAGACGGCGGCCCACCGGTCGCCCAGCCGGGTGAATTCGGGTTCGGCTCCACCCTCATCCGAGAGGTCGTGACGCGCCAACTGGGCGGAGGACTCCAGATCGTATGGCCGGCGCAGGGCATGCGCGTGATGGCGACCCTGCCGGCCTCCGCCTATCGCGCCGAGCTCGCGGCGGCGCCGGCCAGTGCGGAGGTCGTCCAGGCCTTGCGCGAGTCGCGGGGGACCGGCCGCGGACGACTTCTGGTCGTGGAGGACGAGGCGCTTATCGCGATGGCGCTCGCCCAGGACCTGAGCAAGCTCGGTTGGGATATCGTGGGGCCGGCCGCGACGGTTGGAGAGGCGCGCCGACTTCTCGCAGACACCCTGCCCGACGTGGCCGTCCTTGACGTCAACCTGCGCGGAGAACTCGTCTATCCGCTCGCCGAATGGCTTCGCGCGCGCCGGGTTCCGTTCGTCTTCTGCTCGGGCTACGAGCACCTCGAAACCGACTCCGCCTACGATCAGTGGCCCCGCGTGCGAAAGCCGGTGGACGTGCAACTGCTCGACAGCGAACTTATTCGCGTCCGCAAAGCCGCTTGACCTTCCGGGCCGGCGTCCGACGGACGCGGGCGCTATAGCCCGAGAAGACGCCGGTTGGCCGCGGCGTCCACACCCGAGCTGGCGAAGTCGTCGAAGGCGCGTTCGGTCACGCGGATGATGTGGTCGCGGATGAAGGGCGCGCCTTCGCGGGCGCCGTCCTCCGGGTGCTTGAGCGCGCACTCCCATTCCAGCACGGCCCAACCGGGATAGTCGTAGGCGGCGAACTTGGAGAAGATGGCGCCGAAATCCACCTGGCCGTCGCCCGGCGAGCGGAAGCGGCCCGGCCGGTCGACCCAGCCCTGGTAGCCGCCGTAGACGCCAGAGCGACCGTTCGGCCGGAACTCGGCGTCCTTCACGTGGAAGGCGCGGATCCGCGGGTGGTAGCGGTCGATGAAGTCCAGGTAGTCCAACTGCTGCAGCACGAAGTGGCTGGGATCGTAGAGGATGTTGGCGCGCGGATGGCCGTCCACCACGTCCAGGAACCGCTCGAAGGTCGCGCCGTCGTGCAAGTCCTCGCCCGGATGGATCTCGTAGCAGGCGTCCACGCCGCAGGCGTCGAATACGTCCAGGATCGGTTTCCAGCGCCGGCCGAGCTCGGCGAACGCCTCCTCCACCAGGCCCGCCGGCCGTTGCGGCCAGGGGTAGAGGTAGGGCCACGCCAGAGCCCCGGAGAAGGTAGCGTGCGCCGTGAGGCCCAGGCGCTGGCTGGCGCGGGCCGCCGCCTTCAACTGGCCAACCGCCCATTCCTGCCGCGCCTTGGGATTTCCGCGCAGCGCCGGCGGAGCAAAGCCGTCGAACAGCTCGTCGTAGGCCGGGTGAACGGCCACCAGCTGGCCCTGCAGGTGGGTCGACAGCTCTGTGATCTGCAGGCCATGGCCCGCCAGCAAGCCGGCGATGTCGTCGCAATAGGCCTGGCTCTCCGCCGCCCGCTCCAGGTCGAAGATCGAGTCCGCGCCGCCGGTGGGCATCTGGACGCCAACGTAGCCCAGGTCGGCCGCCCACTTCGCGATCGTGTCCAGGCGGTCGAATGGCGCCTCGCTGCCGAGGAACTGGGCCAGGAAGATGCCGGGGCCCTTGAGGGTCTTCAACGTCAGGCTCCTTGCAGTTCGACCCAGCCGGCGCCGGACCGGCTGGCGGCCACCGCCGTCTCGACGAAAGCCATGCCGCGCACGCCCTCGCCGATGTCCGGCACCAGCCCCGCATCGGGACGGCCCTCGGCGATGGCGTCGGCCATGTCGCGGTAGAGGTTGGCGAAGGCCTCGATGAAGCCTTCCGGGTGGCCGGTTGGGATTCGCGATCCGGCCCGCGCGATATCGGCCAGATAGGGCGAGGCGGCGTGCAGGGTCTGGCCGGGCCCGTCCAGCCAGTCGACGGTCAGCTCGGTGTGCCGCTCATGGCTCCAGGAGAGGCCGCCCAGTTCGCCATAGACGGAAATCCTGAGGCCGTTGCGCGCGCCGGCCGAGATCTGCGACGCCACCAGCACGCCGCGCGCGCCGCCTGCGAATCGCAGCAGGACGTTGCAGTCGTCGTCCAGCGCCCGGCCCTCCACCACCGTGGAGACGTCGGCGCACAGGCGCTGCACACGCACGCCGGCGATGAACTCCGCCAGGTTGAAGGCGTGGACCCCGATATCGCCAATGCACCCGCCGACGCCCGACTGCGACGGGTCCGCGCGCCAGCCGGCCTGCTTGTCACCGCCGCGCTCGAGGGGCCGCGAAAGCCAGCCTTGGGAATATTCGACGACGATCTTGCGCACGGCGCCCAGGTCACCCCGCCGCACGATCTCGCGCGCCTGCCGCACCATGGGATAGCCGGTGTAGGTGTGGGTCAGGCCGTAGAGCTTGCCCGAGGCGGCCACGATCTCGGCCAGGGCCTTGGCCTGGGCCAGGTCCAGGGTGGCCGGCTTGTCGCTCATCACGTGCAAGCCCGCGTTCAGCGCCGCGGCGGACACGTCGAAGTGCAGGTGGTTCGGGGTCACCACGGCCACCAGTTCGGCGCCGTCCGCGCGCGCCGCCTCGGCGGCGATCATGGCGCGATGGTCGCCGTAGGTCCGCGCCTCGGCCACGCCCCAGGCCCGAGCGGCCTCGGCGCTCTTGCCCGGATCACGGCTGAAGGCGCCGGCCACCAGGCGGATGCGGCCATCGAGCTCTGCGGCCATGCGATGGACCGGCCCGATGAACGAACCCGGGCCGCCGCCGACCATCGCCAGGCGAATGGGGCCTCTCGCCGTCACGCCTTGAGACCGGCCAGGAAGTCGTGACTGATCTTGGCCGCTTCGATGCGCGGCCGCGCGAACGGCGGCTCCTGCTCCACGTAGAACCCGCGGACGCCGGCGGCGTAGGCCGCCGGCAACAGGGTCGCCCAGGGAAGCTTGCCCGAGCCCACCTCGGTCGGGTCCATCTTCAGGGCGAAGTTGGGTTGGGTTTCCGGCTTGATGTCCTTCATGTGAATCAGGCTGACCCGCCCCTTGTACCGCTGGAGCAGGGCCGCGGGGTCGAGGCCCGCCGCCGCCACCCAGCCGACGTCGATCTCGAAGGTCACCAGCGCCGGATCGGTCTTCTCGAACAGGATCTCCATGCCGTTGGTCGACCCCAGCGGCGCGAACTCGAAATTGTGGTTGTGGTAGCCGAGCTTGATCCCCGACTTCGCCAGCACGGCGGCCTTCTCGTTCAGGAAGTCGGCGTTGGCCTTCCAGTCGTCGGCCGTGAGCAGGGCGAGGGCCTTGCGCCAGTCGCCTCCGGCCGCCTGGATCTGCTGGTTGGAGATCAGGGGGACCGGCATGACGGCGTACTTGACGCCGATCGCACCGAGGTCGTCCGCCAGCTTGGCGAGGTCGCCGTCGAGCTGGCCGCGGCCCTGGACGTGGATGCTGGCGCAGGTGACGCCCGCCGCGTCCAGTGCGGCCCGCATCTGGGCGCCGGAACGGCCCAGCAGGCCCTGCAGCTCGATCGACCTGTAACCGACGCCGGCCACCGCCTTCAACGTGCCCTCCAGGTCCTTCGCCGCCTCGGGCGCCAGGGTGTAGAGCTGGATGCCGATCGGCAGGCCGTGGCGCTTGAAAAAGGGCTGGGCCGCCGCGCTGGCGCCGCCGCCGGCCGTCATGGCCGCAAGACCCGCCGCGAGGAAGGCGCGCCTGTGAAGTTCGGGCGAGATGGGGCGCAAGGGACGTCTCCTTCGGTTGCCGGGCTCATGCAACGGCCGCGGATTCGGGCGCCCGGGTCGGCGGGCGGAAGAACAGGGCGAGCAGCAGGACGGCGGCCAGCGCCATGCCCGTCGGTACAAGGAACAGGCTCTGGTAGTCGACCGCGCCGGTGGCGGGGTCCTTCAGCCGGCCCATCAGCGTGGGGAAGAGGAAGCTCGCCACCACATTGCCGACCCCCAGGATCAGCAGGTTGAACAGCCCCTGGGCGCTGGAGCGGACGTCCTTGGGGAAGGCGGCGTCCACGAAGATGTACACGGTGGCGAAGAAGAAGGCGTAGCAGACGCCGTGCAGCAGCTGGACGGCGACGATGGTCGGCACGCTGTCGGCGGCGAAGGCGAAGACCGCGAACCGGGCCGCGTGACCCAGGATCCCGATGATCATGGTGATCTTCCACCCCACCCGGATCAGTACGCCGCCCAGGACGAACATCGTCACGATCTCGGCCAGCTGGCCCAGGCTGAGCACCACCATGCTGAGGTTGCCGGCGATCCCGACGCGGTCGGTCAGGAAGGCGTCGGCCATGACGAAATAGCCGTTGTGGATCACGCTATCGATGAAGGTGACCAGGAACAGCACCGCCACGAAGGGGACGCGCAGCAGCCGGATCGCCTCGCGCCAGGCCAGGGGGTCGGCGCCGGCGGCGTCCTTCTTGGGCGGCGTGTGCGGCAGGGTGAGGCTGTAGGCCGCGAGGGCGAACGAGACGATGGCCGCCACCAGGAAGATCCAGCGCACCTGTTCCGGCCCGGCCTGGGCGCCCAGCAGGAACACGAACGGCCAGGAGACCAACATCCAGCCGATGGTGCCGCCCATCCGGACGGCGCCGAAGTCCTTGGCCGGGTCGGCCAGGTTGGCGAAGGCGATCGAGTTGGAGACCGACAGCGTCGGCACATAGACGAAGCTGAAGGCCAGGTAGCAGGCGAAGAAGGGCCAGAAATCGGTGGCGAAGGCGCAGCCGATCAGGGCCAGGCCGCCGATGAGGTGGCTGGCGGCCATGAACCGCTCGGCGGCGAAGTTTCGATCCGCGAACTGGTTGGAGAAGAAGATGCCGGCCAGGGCCGCGAAGCCCCAGGAGCTTCCCACCAGCGACTGCTGCCAGGGGGCGAACCCCAGCATGCCCATGTAGGGAAACAGCTTCGGCGCCCAGGCGCCCCAGACGGCGAGCTGGAGCACCATCATCAGGAAAAGCCGCGCCTGTTGCGTCATGCCCCTGGCCCCTCCCGACAGGCCTGCGGTGCGGCGCTCTTGCGTGGGCCTGCGTCCGCTCGATGTAATCGATTTCAGGGATAGCAAAGCCCTTGAGGACAGGCAACCGGGGCGTCGAGGCCCTGCCGCGCGCGTCAGCGCCGCCAGGATCACCGCCAAGACGCCAAGAACGCCAAGGCGCTGCCGCCGCTGAAGCCTCTTGGCGAACTTGGCGTCTTGGCGGTGAAAACGGCGCCTGCGGCGCGCGCTGCGGTGAGGAGCTTCCGGTCAGGCTCCGCCCCACGCCTTGAATTGCTTCGCCCGGGTCGCCAGTGTCCGGCATGGCCACGATTCAGGACGTCGCCCGGAGCGCCGGGGTCTCGACCGCGACGGTCTCGCGGGTGCTCAGCACGCCCGAGCTGGTGGCCGAGCCCACGCGGCTGCGGGTGATGACCGCCGTCAACGCCCTGGGCTACGCGCCGAACATGGCCGCAAAAATGCTGCGGACGCTGCGGGCCGAGAAGATCCTGGTGACGGTGCCCGATATCTCGAACCCCTTCTTCTCGCAGGTGATCCGGGGCGTGGAACAGGCGGCGCAGGCCGCCGGCTATTCGGTGCTGCTGGGCGACACGCGCCATGACGCAGAGCGCGAGGAGCGCTACGGCGAGATGCTACGGCGCAAGGAAGCGGACGGCCTGATCTTCCTGGGTCACCGGTTGCCGGACTCGCTCACCGACATGATGCAGGCGCAAGGCCCGCGCGCGCCGATCGTCAACGGCTGCGAGTTCAGTCCCGATCTGGCCGTCTCCAGCGCCCACATCGACAACGAGCGCGCCGCCGCCGAGGCCATGGAGCACCTCTACGGCCTGGGGCACACACGCATCGGCGTGATCACGGGTCCGCTGGCCAGCCCGATCAGCCGCGATCGCCTGGCGGGCGTCCATGCCGCCGCCGGCGCCCGGAGCCAGGGCGCGGGCTTGCGCATCGCCACAGGCGACTTCTCCATCGAGTCCGGGGTGCGCGAGACCTTGAGCCTGCTGGACGCGGACCCAGCCCTGACCGCCCTGTTCTGCTTCTCGGATGAGATGGCCATGGGCGCCCTGGACGCTCTGAGGCGGAAGGGGCTGCAGTGCCCGCAGGACGTGTCGCTGGTGGGGTTCGACGACATCCGCTTCGCAAAGCACCTGAATCCCGCGCTGACCACCGTCGCCCAGCCGATGGAACAACTGGGCCAGGAGGCGGTGCGCCTCCTGCTGGAGATCTTCGCCGGCCGCAGCCAGGACTTCCAGCAGGTGACCCTGCCCCACCGCCTGGTGGTCCGCGACAGTACGGCGCCCGCCCCCTAAGCCGCCTCGCCGCGCGGGGCGAAGCGGGCGACCAGGTCATAGGCCTCGCCCGGGAAGGTGAGCCGGACGTGGGTGATCCGGTCCTCGCCGCGCCAGGTCCGGCGCTCCAGGACCAGGCAGGCGGCGGTGGGGGCGATGCCCAGGATCGTCGCCACGGGCTTTAGGACATTGGCGGCGCTGATCCGGTGCTCGGCCTCGGTCCAGGGCACGTGGCCCAGCAGCCAGCCGCCCGGCGGGTTGGCGGCGAAGTCGGCCGCGGCCGCTTCCGGCGCAGCGTCCAGGTTGATCAGGCGATCCTCCAGGGCGAACGGCCGGCTGCTGGCCCGGTGCAGGCAGCGCAGCGTCAGCACCTCGACCGGGCGGTCCAGGCCGAGCTCCGCCGTCTCCTGCGCGGTGGCGATCCGCATGGTGCGCGACAGCAGTTCGTAGCCGTAGGGCTCTCCCCGGGCCGTGACCTCGGCGGCGATGTCCGGGATGTCGAGGACCACGGAATGGATGCGCGGGCGGGCGACGAACGAGCCGGCCTTGCGCCGCCGCACGATCAGCCCCTGTTCCGCCAGGGGCGCAAGGGCCTTGTTCACGGTCATCCGCGAACAGCCGTATTCGGCCATCAGCTCATGCTCGGCCGGCACCCGGTGGCCCGGCGGCCAGGCGCCGGACAGGATGCGCTCGGAGATGTCGGCGCGGATACGCCGGTGCAGGCTGGCCTCGCTCATCGGCCAAGCAACCGGGCCAGCACCGCCCGGTAGCGCATGGCGATCGGACCTCGGGCGAGGTGGCGACCGTCCTCGACCACGCGCACGCCGCGACGCCAGACGTGCTCCACCGGCCCCGCGGCGAAGATCCGGCTGTCCAGCCAGGCATCGCCCGACCGTGCGGAGAAGGCCTCGTGGCCCGCGGGAAAGCTGACGACGTCGGCCGGGGCGCCGACGGCCAGACCCGGCGGCTGCGGAACCCCCAGCGCCTGTCCGCCGCCAGCAAGCGCGCCGCGATAGAGGCGGGCGCCGATGGACTCTCCCTCCCGCCCGGCCAGGATGTTGCGGGCCCGCCGGGTCAGGCGCTGGCCGTACTCCAGCAGGCGCAGCTCCTCGGCCGCGTCGATGCGGACGTTGGAGTCCGAGCCGACCCCGAAGGCCCCGCCCTCGGCCAAGTATCGCGCGGCGGGGAAGACGCCGTCGCCCAGGTTCGCCTCTGTGATGGGGCACAGACCCGCCACGGCGCCCCGGCTGGCCATCCGCCGGCGCTCGCCCTCGGTGATGTGGGTGGCGTGGACCAAGCACCAGCGGTCGTCGACCGCGAACCGGTCCTGCAGCCATTCCACTGGCCGCGCCCCGCTCCAGGCCAGGCAGTCGTCCACCTCCTTCACCTGTTCGGCGATGTGGATGTGGATCGGGCCAGTCATGCCAGCGACCAGGCGCAACTGGTCTTCCGTGACCGCGCGCAGGCTGTGCGGCGCGACGCCGACCACCGCGTCGGGCAGGCTGGAGACCGCGGCCTGTGACGCCTCGTGCAGGCGCGCGTAGGACTCCACGCTGTTGACGAACCGCCGCTGCCCAAGCGCGGGGGGCGCGCCGCCGAAACCCGAGTGGGCGTAGAACACCGGCAGCAGGGTCAGGCCGATGCCGGCCGCATCGGCCGCGGCCGCGATCCGGGCGGCCATCTCGGCCGGATTGGCATAGCCGCCGCCGTCGGGGCCGTGGTGCAGGTAGTGGAACTCGCCCACCCGCGTGAAGCCGCTCTCCAGCATCTCGACGAAGGCCTGGGCGGCGATGGCTTCCACGTCGTCCGGCCCGAGGTCGGCCACGAAGCGGTACATCAGCTCGCGCCAGGTCCAGAAGCTGTCGCCCTCCGGTCCGCGGACCTCGGTGAGGCCAGCCATGGCCCGCTGGAAGGCGTGGCTATGCAGGTTGGGAAGCCCGGGGGCGGCGATCCCGCCGCGTTCGTCACCGGGCTCCGGATCAGCGGCGGCGTGGACGGCGGACACGACGCCGTTCGTGGTCTCGATCCGCACGCGTTCAGCCCAGCCCTCGGGCAGAAGGGCGTGTTCGAACCAGAGCGCGGCGTCGGCCATGACCTTTCCTCAGCCGCGTCGCGAAGGCTCGCAAGCGACACTTATGTCTATACAATAACAAGCCCGAGGGCTAGGTTGCGGCCACGACCTGACGGGAGGCTTCGTTGCGCTGCGACCGGCTCTGGCGGAACGCCCGCCTCGCCACCCTGGCCCCGGATAGGCCGGGCCTGGGCGTCGTCGAGCGCGGGTCGGTGGCGAGCCGGGAGGGTCGCATCGCCTGGGTCGGGCCCGAGGCCGATGCGCCGGCGTTCGAGGCCGGCGAGACCGTCGACTGCGAGGGCCGCTGGATCATGCCTGGCCTCATCGACCCGCACACGCATCTGGTCTTCGGCGGGGACCGCGCCCGCGAGTTCGAGCTGCGCCTGGCCGGCGCCTCCTATGAGGAGATCGCCCGCGCCGGCGGCGGCATCGTCTCGACCATGGCGGCCACCCGCGCCGCCACCGAAGACGAGCTCATCGCCCAGGCCCTGCCCCGCCTGGACGCCCTGATCGCCGAGGGCTTGACGACCGTCGAGATCAAGTCCGGCTACGGCTTGTCGCTGGCCGACGAGCGGAAGTCCCTGCGGGCCGCCCGCCGCCTGGGACAGGTCCGGCCGGTCACGGTCACCACCACCTTCCTGGGCGCCCACGCCCTGCCCCCCGAGTTCAAGGGCGATCCGGACGGCTACATCGATCGGGTCTGCCGCGAGATGATCCCCGCCGTCGCCGCCGAGGGCCTCGCGGACGCCGTCGACGCCTTCTGCGAGGGGATCGGCTTCACGCCCGCCCAGACCCGCCGGGTCTTCGAGGCCGCAAAGGCGCACGGCCTGCCGGTGAAGCTGCACGCCGAGCAGCTCTCGAACCTGCACGGCGCGGCCCTGGCCGCCGAGTTCGGCGCCCTGTCGGCCGACCATCTCGAACACCTGGACCAAGCGGGCATCGCGGCCATGGCCCGGGCCGGGACCGTGGCGACGCTGCTGCCCGGCGCCTACTACTTCGTCCGCGAGAACCGGCCGCCGCCGATCGAGGCCCTGCGGGCAGCCGGCGTGCCGTTGGCCCTGGCCACCGATTGCAACCCCGGCACCTCGCCGCTCACCTCGCTGCTGCTGACGATGAACATGGCCGCGACCCTGTTCCGCCTCACGGTGGACGAGTGCCTGGCCGGCGTCACCCGCGAGGCCGCCCGCGCCCTAGGCCGCCTCAGCGACACCGGAACGCTCGAAGCGGGCAAGGCCTGCGATCTCGCCATCTGGGACATCGAGCGGCCCGCCGAGCTCGTCTACCGGATGGGCTTCAACCCCCTGCACGCCCGCGTCTGGAGAGGCCTTTGACCGACGTCCTGCTGGTTCCCGGCGACACCCCGCTCGCCGACTGGCGCGAAATCTATCGCGGCGCGTCCGTCCGCTTGCCCGCTTCCGCCGCGGGCCCGATCGCCGAGAGTTCGGCGGCGGTGCAGCGCATCCTGGCCAAGGGCGAGCCGGTCTATGGGATCAACACGGGCTTCGGAAAGCTGGCCAGCGTGCGGATCGACGCCGCCGACCTCGCCACCCTCCAGCGCAACATCGTGCTGTCCCACGCCGCCGGGACGGGCGAACCGTCACCCACCGCCATCGTGCGGCTGATGATGGCGCTGAAGCTGGCCAGCCTGGCCCAGGGCGCCTCGGGCGTGCGGCCCGCCACCATCGCCCTGCTGGAGAAGATGATCGTCGCCGGCCTGACGCCGGTGGTTCCGGCCCAGGGATCCGTGGGAGCCTCGGGCGACCTCGCGCCGCTGGCCCACATGGCGGCCGCCATGATCGGCGTGGGCGAGATCGAGGTGGGCGGAGCGCGCCAGCCGGCCGACATGGCCCTGCGCGCCTCTGGCCTGGCGCCGCTGGCCCTGGGGCCGAAGGAGGGCCTGGCCCTGCTCAACGGCACCCAGTTCTCAACCGCCAACGCCCTGGCCGGCCTGTTCGAAGCCGAGCGCCTGCTGCAGACGGCGCTGGTGACCGGGGCGCTGTCGACCGAGGCGGCCAAAGGCTCGGACACGCCCTTCGACCACCGCATTCACGCCCTGCGCCGCCAGCCGGGGCAGATCGAGGCCGGAGACGCCCTGCGCGCGCTGATGTCCGGATCGGCGATCCGGGCCTCGCACCTG
The DNA here is from genome assembly GCF_001557235.1 of Phenylobacterium sp. CCH9-H3. Classification (GTDB taxonomy): domain Bacteria; phylum Pseudomonadota; class Alphaproteobacteria; order Caulobacterales; family Caulobacteraceae; genus Phenylobacterium. The sequence goes on from NZ_LSJI01000288.1 coordinate 12,791, forward strand.
AAGGACGACGAGCGGGTGCAGGACCCCTACTGCCTGCGCTGCCAGCCGCAGGTGATGGGCGCCGCGCTGGACGTCCTGCGGCAGGCCGCCACGACGCTCGGCTACGAAGCCAATGGCGTCTCGGACAACCCGCTGATCTTCGCCGACACCGACGAGGCGCTGTCGGGGGGCAACTTCCATGCGGAGCCGGTGGCCTTCGCCGCCGACATGATCGCCCTGGCCATCTGCGAAATCGGCTCCCTCGCCGAGCGGCGGATCGCCATGCTGGTGGACCCGGCGCTGAGCGGCCTGCCGGCCTTCCTGACGCCCAGGCCCGGCCTGAACTCGGGTTTCATGATCCCGCAGGTGACCGCGGCCGCCCTGGTCTCCGAAAACAAGCAGCGCGCCTATCCGGCCAGCGTGGACTCGATCCCGACCTCCGCCAACCAGGAGGACCACGTCTCCATGGCCGCCCATGGCGCGGCGCGGCTGCTGCCGATGGCCCGCAACGCCACGGCCGTGGTGGGGATCGAGCTTCTGGCGGCCGCGCAAGGTTGTGATTTCCACCGGCCGTTGACCTCGAGCCCGGCGCTGGAAGCCGCCCGGTCTCTGCTGCGCGCGCAGGTGCCGCACCTGGACGACGACCGCCACTTCCACCCGGACATCGAGGCCGCGAACCGCCTGGTGCGCGCCGGCGTCGTCGTGACCGCCGCGGGGCTGGCCCTGCCGGAGGTCGCATGACCGACTGGCTACAGATCCATCGCGGCGACGCGCCGCTGGTGGTCAGTTTCCCGCACACCGGGACCGAGCTGCCGACCGGTATCGCCGCGCGCCTGATCTCGCCTTGGCTCGCCCGCAAGGACGCCGACTGGTGGATCGAGAAGCTCTACGACTTCGCGCCCTCGCTCGGCGCCACGACCATCCGCACGGCCATCAGCCGCACGGTCATCGACGTGAACCGCGACCCGTCGGGCGCTTCGCTCTATCCCGGCCAGGCCACCACGGCCCTGTGCCCCACCACCACCTTCGACGGCGAGCCGCTCTACCGCCGCGACGGCCCGGACGAGGCCGAGATCGAGCACCGGCGGGCTGCGTATTTCGATCCCTACCATGACGCGCTGCGGACCGAGCTAGACCGCCTGCGCGCGATCCACGGCAAGGTGGTGCTGTACGAGGCCCACTCGATCCGCTCGGCCATCCCGCGGTTGTTCGACGGCCTCCTGCCCAATTTCAACATCGGCACGAATTCGGGCGCGAGCTGCGACGCCGCACTGGTGACGGCGGTCGAAGCCGCCTGCGACGCCAGCGAACTCAGCCGCGTCACGGACGGCCGGTTCAAGGGCGGCTGGACGACCCGCCACTACGGGCGGCCCCACCAGGGCGTCCATGCAATCCAGATGGAGCTCGCCTGCCGCGGCTACATGGACGAGCCGCCCGGCCTCCTGACCTCGGCCAGCTGGCCCACCCCGTACACGCCTGAGCGCGCCGGCCCCATGCGCGCCACGCTCACCCGCGTCCTTCAAGCCTGCCTGGACTTCGCCAAAGCATGACCCGCCTCGACAAGACCCGCGTCATCCGCCCCGCCACCGGCCCCGAGCTCTCGTGCAAGAGCTGGCTCACCGAGGCGCCGCTGCGGATGCTGATGAACAACCTGCACCCGGACGTGGCCGAGCGGCCCGAGGAGCTGGTGGTCTATGGCGGCATCGGCCGCGCTGCGCGCGACTGGGAGAGCTTCGACGCCATCGTTGAGACCCTGCGCCGGCTGGAGGACGACGAGACCCTGCTGGTCCAGTCGGGCAAGCCGGTGGGCGTGTTCCGCACCCACGCCGACGCGCCGCGGGTGCTGATCGCGAACTCCAACCTCGTGCCCCGCTGGGCCACCTGGGACCACTTCAACGAGCTCGATCGCAAGGGCCTGGCCATGTACGGCCAGATGACCGCGGGGTCGTGGATCTACATCGGCGCCCAGGGGATCGTTCAGGGCACCTACGAGACCTTCGTGGAGATGGGCCGCCAGCACTATGGCGGCGATCTCTCGGGCCGCTGGCTGCTCACCGCGGGCCTGGGCGGCATGGGCGGCGCCCAGCCGCTGGCGGCTGTGATGGCGGGCGCCTCGTGCCTGGCCATCGAGTGCCAGCAGTCCAGCATCGATATGCGCCTGCGCACCGGCTACCTCGACCGCCAGGCCAAGGACGTGGACGAGGCCCTGGCGCTCATCGAACGGTCCTGCCTGGACAAGGCGCCGATCTCGGTCGGCCTGTTGGGCAACGCCGCCGAGCTGCTGCCCGAACTGTTCGCCCGCGGCGTGCGGCCCGACCTGCTCACCGACCAGACAAGCGCCCACGATCCCATCAACGGCTACCTGCCCAAGGGCTGGAGCCTGGAGCGCTGGGCCGCCATGCGCGCCCAGGATCCGAAACAGGTGGAGGAGGCCGCCAAGGCCTCCATGGCCGAGCACGTCCAGGCCATGCTCGACTTCCAGGCCGCGGGCGTGCCCACCGTCGACTACGGCAACAACATCCGCCAGATGGCCAAGGAGGCGGGGGTCGCCAACGCCTTCGACTTCCCGGGCTTCGTGCCGGCCTACATTCGCCCCCTGTTCTGCCGCGGGATCGGCCCGTTCCGCTGGGCCGCTCTGTCAGGCGACCCGGAGGACATCGCCAAGACCGACGCCAAGGTGAAGGAGCTGATCCCAGACAACCCGCACCTGCACAATTGGCTCGACATGGCGGCCCGGAAGATCCGCTTCCAGGGGCTGCCCGCGCGGATCTGCTGGGTCGGCTTGGGCGATCGCGACCGGCTGGGCCTGGCGTTCAACGAGATGGTGGCGAAGGGCGAGCTGAAGGCGCCGGTGGTCATCGGCCGCGACCACCTGGACAGCGGCTCCGTCGCCTCGCCCAACCGCGAGACAGAGGCCATGCGTGACGGCACCGACGCGGTGTCGGACTGGCCGCTGCTGAACGCCCTGCTCAACACCGCTTCGGGCGCCACCTGGGTCTCGCTGCACCATGGCGGCGGCGTCGGCATGGGCTTTTCACAGCACGCCGGCATGGTCATCGTCTGCGACGGCACCGAGGCGGCGGCGAAGCGGATCGCCCGGGTGCTGTGGAACGACCCGGCGACGGGCGTCATGCGCCACGCGGACGCCGGCTACGACATCGCCCTCAAGGTCGCCCGCGAGAAGCATCTCGATCTGCCGGGGATCCTGGGCTGATGCAGGTCCTGCGCGCCGCGCTCCGCGTCGCCGCGCCCTGGAAGAACGGCGGCGGGGTGACCCGCGAGATCGCCGCCTCGCCGCCGGGCGCCGGCTTCGACGACTTCCGCTGGCGGGTCAGCATGGCCGAGGTCCGCAGCGACGGGCCGTTCTCGCCGTTTCCCGAGGTCGACCGGATCCTGGCGGTGCTGGAGGGGCGGCTGGCGCTCTCGGTCGCGGACGGCGGCGCGTTCGACCTCTCGCCCGCCAGCCCGCCGGCCGCCTTTCCGGGCGATGCGGCGACGACGGGGCGCGTCCTCGAGGGACCTGTTCTGGATCTCAATGTGATGACGCGCCGAGGCGTCGTCACCGGCGCGCTCGAACGGCTGGAGATCGACCGGCCGATGGCCCTCCGCCCGTTCTCCGGGGAACGGGTGGTGATCGCCGCCAGCGGCCCCGTCCTGGCTGTGGCGGGCGGCCCGCCCCTCAGCCTCGCGCGGTTCGACGCCCTGCTGCTGGAGCCGGGCGAGGCGGTCGCGCTGGAGGCGGCCCGCCCCGCGACCGCCTACCTGGCGACCTTCAGCTAGCGGGGCAGCGCCGAAGCGCCCATCAGGTGCTCATCGACCGCACGAGCGCATTGGCGGCCCTCGCGGATCGCCCACACCACCAGCGACTGGCCGCGCCGCGCGTCGCCACAGGCGAAGATGTTGGGCTGCGAGGTCCGGTAGTCATTGGTGTCGGCCAGGACGTTGCCGCGCGGATCCAGGTCGACGCCGCTCTGTTCGACCACGCCGGCCTGGGTCGGTCCGACAAAGCCCATGGCGAGGAAGACCAGGTCCGCCTTCAGCTCGAACTCCGACCCGGGGATCTCGCGCATCTGCATCCGCCCGTCGGCGCCGGCGACCCACTCCAGCCGCACGCACTCGATGGCGGTGACCTGGCCGTCCTTGCCGATGAAGCGGCGGGTGGCGACGGCGAACTCGCGCTCGGCGCCTTCCTGGTGCGAGGACGAGGTGCGCAGCTTCAGCGGCCAATCCGGCCAAGTGAGCGTCTTGTTCTCGCGCTCGGGCGGCATCGGCATGATCTCGAGCTGGACCACCGAGGCGGCGCCCTGGCGGTTGGAGGTGCCGATGCAGTCCGAGCCGGTGTCGCCGCCGCCGATGACGATCACATGCTTGCCCCGGGCGTCGATCGTGCCGTCGGGCGCGGCGATGGACTCCGGATCGCCCGCGTTGCGCTTGTTCTGCTGGGCCAGGAATTCCATCGCGAAGTGGACGCCCGCCAGATCGCGGCCCGGCACGGGCAGGTCGCGCGGCGCCTCAGCCCCGCAGGCCATCACCAGCACGTCGTAGTCGTCCAGCAGGCGCTGGACCGAGACCATGCCACCCACGTCGAAGCTGGTGCGGAAGATGACCCCCTCGGCCTCCATCTGCCGGACGCGACGGTCGATGAGGTGCTTCTCCATCTTGAAGTCGGGGATGCCGTAGCGCAGCAGGCCGCCCACCCGATCCGACTTCTCGAACACCGTCGTGGCGTGGCCGGCCCGGGCCAGCTGTTGGGCGCAGGCCAGGCCCGCCGGGCCGGACCCCACGACGCCGACCCGCTTGCCCGTGCCGCGCGGCGAGGGTTCGGGGCGGATCCAGCCCTCCTCCCAGCCGCGATCGATAATCTGGCATTCGATCGACTTGATGGTGACCGGCGTGTCCTGGATATTCAGCGTGCAGGACGCCTCGCACGGGGCGGGGCAGATCCGGCCCGTGAATTCCGGGAAGTTGTTGGTGGACAGCAGGTTGTCCAGCGCCGCCCGCCATTGGTCGCGATAGACCAGCTCGTTGAAATCGGGGATCTGGTTGTTCACCGGGCAGCCCTGGTGACAGAACGGAATCCCGCAGCTCATGCAGCGCGAGGCTTGCTGGCGCAGCTCGTCCTGCGGCAGGGGTTCCACGAACTCCTTCCAGTGCTTCAGGCGTTCGGCGACCGGCGCATAGCCGCGGTCGTGGCGCTCGATTTCCAGAAAGCCGGTCGGCTTGCCCATCTTCGTTCCCCAGCAGTCTGGATTATTCGGCAGCGACGGCGGCGGCCGCGTCGCGTTCCTTGGCCATGTCGGTGAGCGCCCGCCGGAAGTCCTTCGGCATCACCTTCACGAACGACGGCAGGGCCCGGTCCCAGTTCTCCAGGATCTCGGCCGCCCGCCGGCTGCCCGTGTGCAGGTGGTGGCGCTCGATGAGGATGCGCAGGCGCTCGGCGTCGAACCGTAGCAGGTCGCCCATGCCGGCGTTCTCCACCGACACCGCCCGCTGGCTGGGCCGCAGGACGTCGTCGCCGTCCACGCGGGCCAATTCGACCGCGTCGAGGTCGACCATCGCCTTGTTGCAGAGCGGATCGAAGCGGCGGAGCGGGTCGTACACATAGGCCAAGCCGCCGCTCATGCCGGCGGCGAAGTTGCGGCCGGTGTCGCCCAGCACCACGACCACTCCGCCGGTCATATATTCGCAGCCGTGGTCGCCCACGCCTTCAACGACCGCCACGGCGCCGGAGTTGCGCACGGCGAACCGCTCGCCCGCCACACCCTCGAAGTAGGCCTCGCCGGCGATGGCGCCATAGAGCACGGTGTTGCCCACCACGATGTTGCGGGTGGGGTCACGGCGCGATTCCGCCGGCTGGCGCACCACGACCCGGCCGCCCGACAGGCCCTTGCCCACATAGTCGTTGGCGTCGCCGATCAACGTCAGGCTCACCCCGCGCGCCAGGAAGGCGCCGAAGCTCTGCCCGGCCGTCCCGCGCAGGGTCAGGGCGATGGTGTCCTCCGGAAGGCCCGCATGGCCGTAGCGCTTGGCCACCTCGCCAGAGAGCATGGCGCCCACGGTGCGGTTGACGTTGCGGACCGCGTACTCGCCGCGGACCGGCTCGCCCCGCTCCAGCGCGGCCTCGCTGTCGGCGATGAACTTATGGTCCAGGGCCTTATCCAGGCCGTGGTCCTGGCGCTCGGTGTTCCACAGGCCTTTCGCCGCCTCGGCCGGCGCGGCGTACAGCAGGCGCGAGAGGTCCACGCCCTGGGCCTTCCAGTTGTCGACGGCCGGACGCATGTCCAGCCGGTCCACCCGCCCGATCATCTCGTTGAGCGTGCGGAAGCCCATCTGCGCCATGATCTCCCGCAGCTCTTCGGCCACGAAGAAGAAGTAGTTGATCACGTGCTCGGGCTGGCCGGTGAAGCGTGCGCGCAGCACCGGGTCCTGGGTCGCCACCCCCACCGGGCAGGTGTTCAGGTGGCATTTGCGCATCATGATGCAGCCGGCGGCGATCAGCGGCGCGGTGGCGAAGCCGAACTCGTCCGCGCCCAGGAGGGCGCCGATGGCCACGTCCCGCCCGGTGCGCAGGCCGCCGTCCACCTGCACCGCGATCCGGGTGCGCAGGCCGTTCAGCAGCAGGGTCTGCTGGGTCTCGGCCAGGCCGATCTCCCAGGGCGAGCCGGCATGGGTCAGCGAGGTCAGGGGGCTGGCGCCCGTGCCGCCCTCGAAGCCCGAGATGGTCACGTGGTCCGCGCGCGCCTTGGCCACCCCGGCGGCCACGGTGCCGACGCCGACCTCCGAGACCAGCTTCACCGAGATGCGGGCCTTGGCGTTGACGTTCTTCAGGTCGTGGATGAGCTGGGCCAGGTCCTCGATCGAATAGATGTCGTGGTGCGGCGGCGGGCTG
>NZ_LSJI01000029.1 GCF_001557235.1 Phenylobacterium sp. CCH9-H3
CGTCCCAGTCGTTGAACGCCGTCCGCGAGTCGCTGCAACGCGGTCAATCCACGGTGGACGTGGCCATCTCGGCCGGCGAAACCGTGTCGGACCTGCTCCTTCAGATGAAGGAAAAGGCCCTGGCCGCCGCCGACGCCTCGCTGGACGCCAACAGCCGCACCGCCCTGAACGAAGACTTCAAGGCGCTCCGTGACCAGCTGTCCAAGGCCGTGTCGAATGCCGAATTCAACGGCATCAACATGGTCAAGTCGGGCGGCACCACGATCGCGGCTCTGGCGAAC
>NZ_LSJI01000289.1 GCF_001557235.1 Phenylobacterium sp. CCH9-H3
ACCAACGCGCGCCGGGCCCTGGCCGAGGCGCGCACCCAAACCATCGAAGCCCAGCTGCAGCGCCTGCGCGCCGAAGCGGGCCTGGCGCGGCTGCAGGGCCGCGCCCCCTTCGGAGTCTCCTGATGCCCCGCAAATCCCTCGCCGCCAGCGCCAACCGCAACTGGCTCCTCGCCGGCGCCGCCCTCGTCGCCGCCACCGGCATCGGCTTCACCGCCGCCAAACTCACCACCCC
>NZ_LSJI01000290.1 GCF_001557235.1 Phenylobacterium sp. CCH9-H3
TTTTTGCACGCCGATCACCCCACGAAGGGGGTGCCTATTGCACGCCGATCCTCATTCCCAAACGCGCGATCGCGCCGTCCGAGAACGCGGAGAGGAGCTGGGCCATCATGGCCCGAATGTGGGCCGTGCGAGTGGCCAGGTGCGCGACCAGCGGCGCGGCGATCGCGCTGGAGACGACCGTCCCAAGCGTGGCGGACCGGAACGACGCCACATCCTTTTGCAGGTCTTGCTCAAGCTCCGTGATCTCGTCGTCCAGGGTCGGCTGCCCGTCGGCCGAACGGCGCGAGTAGAACCAGTCCTCGACCCCGATGTCGCGAATCCCTACGAGCTTCGGCGTCTCGCCAAGCCGGTGAAGCCAGGCGCGTTCGCCCTCGTCACCTGGATCGGCGAGAAAGCCGCGCTGGAGCAGCCGGGGCACATAGTGTTGGCGCTTGCCTGCCATGAGAGGACTTCGTCGGGAGTCTTTCAGTTATTGCAGTTAGACCTTTGACACCTTATCTTGAGCGCAGGAGTTTTGTCATGACCGCCCACACGCTGCAGTTTGTGTCCTTCTCCGAGCAGGACCGCAGGAAGGTGGACGCCTTGCCGCGCCTAGGCGACACCGACCAGGTCGAAGTCCATGTCCGGACCAAGGCCGGCCAGGAGCGAACGATCGCCCTGCCGCGCGCCGCCGTCTCGCTGATCGGGGCCATCTTCGATTCCCTTGCACGCGGTGAGCGCGTGGCGGTCCTCTCCGAAGAAAAGGAGCTCTCGCCCAACGACGCTGCGGCGATGCTCGGCATCTCCCGGCCGCTCGTGGTGCACCGCATGGACATCGGCGACCTCCCGTTCCGCTACGTTGGCAAACACCGTCGGGCCCGTCTCGTTGACGTCCTCGCCTTGAAAGCCAAGCTCGACGAGCAGCGGAGCGCGCTGAAGGCCTTGGCCGAGGACACCGACGAACTCGCGAGGGGCTATGGCGTCTAGCCCGCTGGTCGCGGTCTACGACGCCTGCGTCCTCTATCCCTTCCAGCTTCGCAATCTGCTCGTGCAGCTTGCGGCCGACCGGCTCGTGGACGCCCGCTGGAGCGACGACATCCACGATGAATGGATCCGCAACCTGCTCAAGAAAGAGCCGCGGCTCACGCGCGAGCGTCTCGAGCGCACCCGCGACCTGATGAACAGCGCCCTACCCAACGCCACGGTGACCGGCTATGCCGCGCGCATCCCGGGCATTTCCCTTCGCGACCCCGACGACCGACATGTGGTCGCCGCCGCCGTTGAAGGTGGAGCTCAGGTGATCGTCACCTGGAACGTGCGGGACTTCCCGGTCGCCGAGCTGAAGAAGCACGGGCTGCGGAAACTGAACCCGGACGCCTTCCTGATGGAGCTTCACGCAGCCCACCCCGACGCGGTGGCGAGCTCCGTCGAGAACGCTCGCCGCAATCTTACCGCCTCGAAGATCGCTGCGGCGGACTACCTGACCGTCCTCGAGCGGCAAAAGCTGAAGCGCTTCACTGCCATCTTGCGAGCGCGCGGATCCCCGGAAAGCTAGGCGACAACGGGCATTGCTGCCACAACGGGCCCCTGGTCATCGGGGTGGGGGACGGATGCCTAACGGGTGCGAACAGGCGGCTGGGGACCTCGGGAGTCCGCTCGCCGCCCTTGCCGGCCAGGCCGGGACCTCGATGTCCCGTATGACCTAGCCACCACGACATGCCTGCCCCGTCTGAACGCTGGATCCGCCTCGGGCCGGACTGCGCGCCAGTTCCGGAGCGGCTGCTGCTCGCGCACGCCCGCGGCCAGGTGCTCCTTATCACCGGCGCAGGCGTTTCCCTGCCTGCCGGACTTCCCGACTTTCGCCAGCTGGTTCTGGACGTCTATCGCCGCCTCGACACCTCCACCTACGCGGCGCTCAGCGCGACCGCCCCCGGCATGCAGGACGAACCGCCAGCCTCGACCCTGCTGCCCCCGCAGCAACGGGCAGAGGTCCTGCGCTACATGCGCGGCGACTACGACGTGGTGCTCGGCATGCTGGAGCGTCGGCTGGAAGGCGATCCCACCGGGCAGAGCATCGTGCGCAACGCGGTGACGGCGCGGCTGCGGGCCGGCGCGCCGCGACCGGCCGCGATCCACCGCGCCATCATGCGCCTGTCGGACCGCGGCGGGGCTGTCGCTGTCGTCACCACCAACTTCGACGATCTGCTGGAGGCCGCAGTTCCGCGACGCGCCCGGCCGCAGACCTACGCCCTCGGCGCGATACCGCGCCCCACGCTGCGCCCCGAGTTCGACGGCGTGTTCCACATCCACGGGGCCCTGGCGGCGCACGCTAACCGCACCTCCGACCTGATCCTGACCGACCAGGACTTCGGCGAGTTCTACCTCCGCCGGCGGGTGGTCCCAGACTTCATCTATGACGCCGCGCGGCTGTTCCACCTAGTTCTCGTCGGCTACAGCGCCAACGACCCGCCTATGCGCTACCTGCTGAACGCGGTGGCGGCCGACGGCGCCCGATTCAGCGACCTCAAGGAGCGGTTCACGTTTTTCGGCGCCCCACCTCCGGCTGATCCCGTTGCGCTCGACGATTGGCGCGGGCGCGGCATCACGCCCATTCCCTACGACCAGGCCGACCAACACGACGAGCTCCGCCGGACGCTGGACCGCTGGGCCGAACTCTCCCCGATCAACGGCGCGCGCGTGACGGTGGACCGGACGCTTCGCCGGATGATCCGCCGTCCCCGCCATGCCGCCACGGAGGCGGACCAAGACCTCTTCGACCACCTTTTCCGGCGAAGCGATCACAACGAGCGGCTTCGGCTCGCCCGGCTGCTCGGCGCGGCCGGCGCCGATCTGGGCTGGCTGGACGCGATCGCAGCCGTGGGTCGCGAGCCTGTGGGCGGCGGGCCATGATCGATCCCCGCTGGCTCGCCTTCGACGGCCGAGAGCGCGACCTGTTCCAGCTGACGGTGGCGTTCCTCGAAGGCCGCATCGCCGAGCCGGAAACCCTCCGCTGGACGCTGGGCTTGGCTGCGCACGAGGGCGTTCGGCGGGCCGCCGCGCTCGAGGCCGTCGACCGCGCCGTCGACGCCGGCCTGGCGGAGCCATGGCGGTCGGCGTGGCGGCTGGTCGAGGAGGCGTGGCGGGAGCCCGCGAGACCGCGCAACGCGGCGCATATGGCCGCGGTGCGCATCCAGGAGCGCCTGAAAGAGGGCGACCTCTCCGGCACGCTCATCGAGGAGATCGTCGACCTCGTGCGGCCGCGGCTGGCGGTCGCCGCGGGCCGGGGCCTCGCGGGCCGTCGGCGGCGCTGGAGACCCCGTCGGCTGACCGACCTCGTCCACGCGTCGCTCACAAGCGGCGCGTTGATCACCCCGGCGGAGGCAGGCCTCGATCGCGTCGGCGACGCCGGGTTCTTGGCCGAGCTCGCCCGTCGGCTCGAGGATGCCGTCCTCAGCGGCTTGGCCGCGGCGCGGCGGTTCGGCTGGGACGGCCGCACGCCCTATGGCCTCGGCCTTCCCGATCGCATTGCGCTCATTCCCGTGTGCCAGGAGAACGCGCGAGACGACGTGGACGAGCACGCCACCGGCCTCGCCCCGGCGCTCAAGCTGCTGCACGCGATCCTGCGCCAAGTGGTGGACCAGCACCCTGCGACGGTAGCCGCCTTCGCCGCGCGCCTGAAGGAAGGCGGCACTCTGGTGGAAGCCCGGCTGTGGGCTGCTTTGGCGGTCGATCGAAGGCTCGCGACCCCCGAAGAGGTGGGCGAGGCGCTGGCGGACGCCGACGAGCGCCGCTTCTGGGGCGTACACACCATCCCCGAGCTCGCGGAGCTTCGCGCCGTGCGGTTCGGCGAACTCACGCCGCCTCGGCAGGCGTGGCTAGTCAGGCGGATCATGCGCGGCCCACCGCGGTCGATCTGGCCCAAGGACGTGGAGGCCGACCGCCTCGCCGAAGCGCGGCGGTACTGGATCGCCCGTGAGCTCCGACGCCTGCAGGTGGCCGGTCACGCGCTGCCGGCCGCGGAGGACGCCTGGCTCGCCGCGCAACTCGCGGAGTTCCAGGACCTGGCGACCAGCACCCGCCTGGACGAGGGGTTTCCCGGAACCTACGAGGCCTTCGACATTCCGCCCCCGGGCGACGACGGCTACGACCTCATCTCGGGCCGGGAACGCCTGGAACGGCTCGAGCAGGCGCTTCGCGCGACGCGCGTGGGCTGGGGCGACGATCCGGCCGACCGCGCGGCGAGTTGGATCGGCGACTCGCGCAACGCCCTGTTGCTCATCGCCGACCTGGAGTCCCGCCCTGCCGGCGCTCGCGACTACCCCGAGGTGTGGGACCGCTTCGGTTGGCGGCATCATCCCGCTGCGGAGCCGGGGGGCGGCCGGAACCTCGACGACGAGGCCCGTCGCGTCGTGGCGCTGCTCCAAGGCGTCGGAGACGCCACGCTGGAAGCCGCGGTCGACGGCCTCAGCGACTGGCTTTCCGACTGGCGTAGCCAGGCCGCGGGCCATCCCCACTTCGCGTCGCTGTGGCGACGCTTGTGGCCTTACGCCGTCGCCAGGACCAACCGCGAGCAGCCGGAGGAGGAGACGCCCCGGCTCGACGTGATCGTGCGGGGCGGGGCCGACGCCGAACCGCGAGACCTCGACACCTACAACACGGCGGCCGGAAAGATGGTCGGAGCCTTCCTCGCGCTGTGTCCGAACCTGACCGAGGTGGACCAAGCCTTCCCGCCCGACGCGCCGCAGACCGAGCTGCGGGAGCTTCTGGTCGCGGAAACCGGCCGCGCGGGCCTAGTGGTGAAGCACCGGCTTGCCGAGCATCTCTCATACTTCATGAAGGCGGACGCGGCTTGGACGCGCGCCAGCCTCCTCCCCCCCCTGACCGACGAGGGTGAGGACGCCCTGGCCCTCTGGAACGCCGTCGCGCGCCGTGCCCTCTCTCCAGGCGTGCTCGAATTTCTCGCACCGTTCATGCTTCAGCGCGCCGTCGATCCGCGCCTCGGCCGCGAGACGCGGCAGCGGCTAGCGTTCCGGCTGGTGGTCGATTGCCTACACGCCTTGCGGGAACGCCGGGAGCCCTGGGCGCCGCGCCCGGAACTCCAGCACATGCTCCGTTCCCTGGACGAGGAGGTCCGCGCCCACGCCGCGGAGGCGCCGCAACGCTTCCTGCGCGATGTGGCGCAACCTGGCGGGCCGACGCCGGAGGCTCTGTTCGACGACGCGGTCGCGCCGTTCCTCGCCGAGATCTGGCCGCAGGAGCGCTCTCTCTCCACCCCAGGTGTCAGCCGCGCGTTCGCCGATCTGCCGGCCACAGCCGGCGACCGGTTCGCGGCCGCCGTGGACGCCGTGGAGCGCTTCCTGGTCCCCTTCGACTGCTGGTCGCTGATCGACTATGGCCTGTACGGTGCCGACGAGATGCAGACGCCGCGGCTGGCGATGATCGACACGCCAGCGAAGGCCGAGGCTCTGCTTCGGCTGCTCGACCGCACGGTGGGCGCCAGCCCGGGCGCGGTCGTCCCCCATGGCCTCTCTTCGGCGCTCCAGCAGATCCGCGCGGTCGCGCCCAAGCTTGCCGAGCGGCCCGACTTCCGTCGCCTTGCGACGGCTGCCCGGCTCTGAGGCCGCTGGTTCTCGCCGATAGGCGAGCTACAGTCCAAGCCCGGCGATGAACCAGCGAAGGTTCACGCCCGGCAGTATTCGGTCTCAATCCGGAGCGACGGTTGCATCCGTGCTAGCCTAAATCCCGCCATGGCCGAATACGACTGGGATGCTCTCTCGCAAGCCGAGGGAGACTTCATGCAGCAGGTGCTCGCTGAAATGGACGGCGCCGCGTGGGCGCGCCCACTGGTCGAAGCGCTGGAGAAAGCCGGCGGCATTTGCCGTGAGAACAAGTCCTTCCTATTCGAGCTGCGCTTCGCGCGTGCGCTCATGCTGGCGGGGCTCGAACCTGCATACGAAGTCCAGGGCGAAGGACTGTCTACCATCGACTTCGGCGTCACCTGCCAAGGTCAAGCATGGCGCATTGAACTGCTCCGCCTCGCCGAAACAAAGGCAGCGATTGCCGCCACCAGGGAGGAAAACGACGAGAAGGGAGCGGTATGGTCAGAGCGCGTCCTCTCAAGCCATGCGGACGATATGAGGCAATCGACTGAGGGAGAGACGCTGAAGGCGATCGAGCGCATCTGTCAGAAGTGCGAGCGCAACGGCGCGCCGCACAAATTCCCGATACCCGATGGCGCCTACAACGTCCTGCTCGTCGACGTCCGAACGTTCCTCCACGGAGGCGACGTGCACGATCGCCTTCACATCGCTCTCGGCGCCGACCACGTTGCTCAGCAGTGGCGCCTGGCGTGGGAAGGAAAGCCGATCACTGGCGTCTTCGACTCCGCGACGACTCTCAAGGGCGCGAAAGAGGCCCGCGAGCGGTTGCATTTCGTCGGCTTCGTGAACGAAACGAAGTTTGGCCCGGGCTCAATGGCGGATGCGACCCAACTCGTCGCAAATCCCCACCTGTTCGAGACTGCGGAAGACGCCAAGGCCGCAGTGGCGGCCTGGCCATTGCCAAAGGTCGAGATTTTGAACTTGAAGCTCTGATTGGGACACTTGGCGCAGTGCTGAAGCCGATGGGCTCGGTTGCCTTGGTGCACGGCCCAAGCCGCGCTGGAAGCAGACCTTTTGAACGTCGCCTCAGAGTCAAACCGCGTCACTACGCGGAGCCGGCAGGGCGAGACGTCGGTCGTGCTCATACTTGGCGGTGTCGCTCTGGAGGGTCAGCGTCTTCCAGCGCCTGAGCGTCACGGTCGATTGGGCGCCGCTGAGGCGCGATCCCCAGCGCCTGGACGCCACCCCCGCCGAGGCTTGTGATTTCTCTAGCGGCGGCTTTTGCCGGGGCGTTGCGTCAAGGCCGATCCCGCTGCGCTCTTGGCCGCTTTCGAAGCAGTTGGGCTCGACAGGACCTTCGCGGCCTTGGACGCGGCCGCCTTGCTGGTGACTTCCGTGCTGCCCCGCTGGGTCAGCGCCGAGCCGGCAGCGCTCTTCGCCGCCGGGGTGGATTTGGGGTTGCTCAACGCCTTCGCGGCAGCGGTAGCTGCTTTCCGACTGGTCTTCTCGTTGGCCATGTTCGCCCTCCCGGCCGGGACCAAAGCCAGAACATGGTGAGGCTTGCTCGGCGTCGCAAGCGTTGCGCCGCTGGCGCGGGAGGAGACCCGCTGCGTCAGGACCGAAGCCGCCGCGGACTTGGCCGATTTCGAGGCTTTCGGGCTGCTCAGCACGCGCCCGGCGGCGCTCTTGAGCCCGGCGGAAGGACTCTTGCTAACCTCCAGGACGGAACGCTGGCTCGACACCTCGGCCACGCGCTTCGACTGCTGCTTGAGCCAAGCGACCCTGGATGGCGTCAAGGGACGGCTCACGACCAAGGATTTGCCCCTCGACGTCGGTGAGGCACTCGAGCCCGTGGCCAAGCTGCTCCTGCCAGAACTGTTCGAGGGCTTCCCCATGCTTTTCCCTTAGCACGGCCAGGGTTTCAGGTCTGAGCGCAATCTGGTGTGCGTCGCGGCTCTGCGTAAGGGTGGTCATCGCAAGCACGTGGCCGCCATTCTGTTCGACATAGCCCTTCAGGTTCGCCAGCGTCCCGCCGACGCCGACGTGGTCATCGACCAGGACGTACTGGGCGCCGGGCTGAACCACGCCCTCGAACGTCGCCGGCGTCACGAGGCGATTGAACGCCGGCGCCCGGGTGTGGCCGACCGTGTTGCTCTGCACGATCTCGCCGACGCTCACCGGGAGGTCGAGTTCGCGGGACAGCACCTGGGCCATCGCATCAGGAATAGCGTTGAAGCCCGTCGTTTCTTCAGCCGTGATCGGCAGGAGGATGGCGGGCCGTCCCGCCAATATGGCCTGCAAGGCCTCAGCGCCCGCGTCGGAGAGCAGGTCCACCGCCAGGGTCAGGGCCGCCTCCGCGTCCCCCGCCTTCGCCGCGCGATACTCGGGGTGGTGGTCGCGCAAGGCGGTCTGCGTGTGCACGACGACCGCCGGGAAGCCGGCGGGCCAGGGTGTCCGTGGCGGGAGGAGAAGCGCCGGTGCGGCGACGGGCATGCAAACTGCTCATACGGGGCTTCGAGACGAGCCCGGGGTCGCCGTCAGGCCTAAAGCACAGGGCTCCCGCGTCAACTCAGCCGGGCGCTTGCACCCGCGGCGCGGCGGCTTCTATGTGCTCAGGGACCGCAGGGTTGGTCGCGACGCTGTCGAGGATCTTGTGCCGAATGCCCATCCCGCAGCCCATTGACCCTCGCCTCCTGGCCGCCGAGATCGACGCCAGCGTGGCGGAGTTCAACCGGCTCGTGGCGCTGGCCTGCGCCCATCACATCGGCGTCGTCGCCGAACTCAAGGTCCAGGTCCAGGGCGATGGTCCGGATCGTCCTGTGCTGGCCGTGCAGGTGATCGCCCCGCTCTGAGCTCAATGCACCTTCAGGTCGCGAGGCTTGCCCAGGCGGATCTCGAGCTCCCGTCGCAGGGCCTCGACCTCGGCGTCCAGGCGGCGGAGCGTCTCGGCGTCGGCCGTCCGCGCCGCCGTGAGCAGCGCCAGGCAGCGATCGACGATCTCGCGCGCGGCCGGATTGCCGCGGACCTGCACGCGCAGGTCGACGAAGTAGAGCAGCGCCTGGTCGAGCGACATCGTCATGCGCCTCCATGGAACAGCGATCCCTGGCTCGCAAGTTGGTTCGACGCGACCCGGCTGTCGGAGGTCGGAGGGAGGGCGGCGCCGGCGGACGTTGCTGTAAGGGAGGCTCACGATGTCGGCACGATCGCGGGGCGCGTCCAGCCTGCTGCCCCTGGCCCGCGCTTTCGGCGGCGACGTCTACGCCGGCGGGCGCCGGGCGCTGCTGCCAGCGCCCGGCCACAGCGCTGCCGACCGCTCCGTCTCCCTGTGGCTGCGCGCGGGGCGCGTCGTCGTGCACAGCTTCGGCGCGGGCGACTGGCGCGAGGTGCTGGACGACCTGCGTGCGCGGGGCTGGATCGACGCCGAGAACCGGTTGCGGGACAGCGGCGGGGTCGCGGGGAGGGCTGGCCGGGACGACGCCGTGGAGGCGACGCGCGCGGAGCGGGTCGCCGCCGCCCGGCGCCTCTGGGACGGCGGCGGGCCGCTGGCGTCAGGCGCGGCAGCGGCGATCTACCTGGCCCGCCGGGGCGTCGATGCCGGCCTGGCCGACGCCGGGGCGTTGCGGGCGCATGCCGCCGCGCCCGCCGCCGTCTACCGAGGGTTCGGGCCCTACCGGCCGGCCCTGCTGGCGGCGGTGCGCACCGACCTGGGCAAGCTCACCGCCGTCGAGGTGACTTATCTCGACTCGGAGGGACGCCGCAGCAAATCGGCGCGCCCGCCGCGCAAGGTGGTGGGCGTGCTGCCGGCGGGCTGTGCGGTGCGGCTGGCGCGCGTCGGCGAGGCGATGGTGGTCGGCGAAGGGGTGCCCACCACGCTCTCGGCCATGCGCCGGTTCGGGCTGCCGGGCTGGGCGCTGTTGTCGACCAGCAACCTGCGGCGCTGGATCGCGCCGGCCGGGGTCCGGCGCGTGGTGGTCGCCGGCGACCGTGGGACGGACGGCGAGCGGTCCGCCGCAATGCTTGTGGCGCGGCTGCGGGCGGCCGGGTGCGGAGCCGAGCTCGCCCTGCCGCCGGAGGGGTTCGGGGACTGGAACGACGCCGAGGGGATGGAGGAAGGGACGGACGGGGCGCCCGGCGCGGCGGGGAGGTCCCGACCGGCCGGGCGGGAGCCTCTCGATGCGCAAGACCCCTGTCCCTGAACCCATCGCCGAACGCCTGCCCAGGACGTTCGCGCTGCGCGACGTGGCGATCGCGCCCGAGAACATGCGCTTCGGCGAAGCGCCGGACGACGAAATCCCTGAGCTGGCGGAGACGATCTTCGCCGCCGGCGTGCTGCAGCCGCTGACCGTGCGGCCCGGCCGGGGCAAGACGGAGAAGCCCGGGATGGCGCTGGACGGCCGCCGCCGCTGGCTGGCGCTGCAGCGGCTTCTGGACGCCGGGCGGATCACCGACGCCTATCCGGTGCCGGCGTTTGTCGAGACCGATCCGGCCCGGCAGGCCGCCGCCATCGTGCTCACCAACAAGCACGTGCCCGTCCATCCGGCCGATGTGATCGTGGCGATCGGCAAGATGCTGAAGGCCAAGCTGGCCTTCGCGGCGATCGCCGGGGCGCTGGGGTTCGCAGAGCTTGAGGTGCGCCGGCTGGCGGCGCTGGCGGACCTGCACCCCAAGGCCCTCGAGGCGCTTCGCGCCGGTCGCCTGAACCTGCGCCAGGCCCGCCTCCTGGCCCGGCTGCCCGACCGCAAGGAGCAGGGCGAGATCGCCGAGGCGGCCCTGAACGGCATGGGCTTCCAGGAGTGGCGGATCACCGACCGGCTCGACGCCGGCCAGGTGACCACCCGCGACCGGCGCTTCCGCCTCGTCGGCCCCGATCGCTACGCGGGCGCCGGCGGGCGCATCAAGAGCGACCTCTTCGGGGAGCGGCCCGACGTGGTGCTGGACCCCGAAATCCTGCAGTCGGCTTGGATCGCGCGCGCCGAGGAGCTGTCGCGTGACCTCGGCGTCGAGGTGCGGGTCTCGGTGGCGTGCCCGGAGATCGACGACGCCGAGCTCGAGCCGTTCGGGACCAAATACGGAATGGGCCTGGACAGCGACGGCCTCGCGGCCTGGGAAGCGCGGCAGAACGCCGAGCACGAGGCCGGCCGCGCCCTGGCGGAGGTCGACTGGGCGTCGGACGACGCGGAACCGCTGCTGGCGGCCGTCCTGGCGGCGAAGCTCGCCGCCGACGTGGCCAGCGAGCCGCCGCGCGAGGTAATCTTCGTGCAGGTCTTCTCCGACACCGCCACCGGGCTGAGCCTGCGCGCCTACGGGCCGCCAGCGCCGTTCGTCGAAGAGGACGACGAGGCGGAGACCGTCGAGGGCGACGACGCCCCGCTCGGCGCAGGCGCCGTCCCGTCGCGGCGCGAGATCCCGGCGGTGATCGCAACGCCGGTGGCGGTCGCCCCGCGTCCCGAACTCGACGGGGTCGGCCATGCCCTGCACGAGGTGCGTACGGACACCGCCACACGCGCGCTGATCCGCGCGCTCGCCGACGATCCTGGCGCGGCGCTCACCGCGGTGGTGGCGCGGCTGTTCGGCGTGGTGGTGCTGCACCAGGGCCGGGGCCGCGGCGGCGGGGCGCTCGCCTTGGACGCCGAGGCCTACAGCCGCCGTGGCGTGTCGCCGATCGAGGCGCTTGACGGGGACGTGCGCCGGCGGCTCGCGGACTGGCGCGCGGCGTGGGAGGCCTCGGAGCTGTCGCCCATCGCCTGGGTGGCGTCGCTGCCCCACGGGGAGAAGATGGCGCTGCTCGCCGAGGTCGTGGCCTTGAGCCTGGACCTGCGGGAAGAACGCACGACCCAGGTGCGTCGCGCCGCCCGGGCCGAGGCGGTGGAGATCGCCGCGATCTGCCAGGCCGACGTCACCCTGCACTGGACGCCGGACGAGACCTTCCTGGGCGCCCACCCCAAGGCCAAGCTCCTCGACATGCTGGACGCCATGGGCGCGGGCGAGACGCGCGCCGGCGCGGCCAAGAAGGACGAGCTGGTCTCGCTGGTCGCCGAGCGGGCCGCCGAGCGGGGCTGGGCGCCGGCGTATCTCTCCTGGGCCGCCGAGCCGCCGGATGAGACAGATGACGAGGAGACGGGCGACGAGGAGACGGACGAGCCCGACGGCACTGAGACGGACGCGGCCGAGACGGACCACGCGTCGGACGACGAGGCGACGGCGGTCGCCGCCTGATCCTTGAGACCCGGCGGCGCATGCCCGTCGCGAATGCCCCGGCGCTGGCGTCCTGGAGCGGACGCCGCCGGGGCGTGGGCACGATTGGACGCTCACGCCGCCTGCGGGCGGCAGATCCCTCCGCGGTGCGCCCGCCGGTTGACGGCGCTGTTCCGGTCGCTCCGGGACGGCGCCGTCGTTCTGGGAAGAGGAGGCAGGGCGACCCGGGGCGAGCCCGGCGGACGGGAAGGCGTCGGGTCGGCCGCGCCGGGCGGGAGCCCCGCCATGAACGCCGCCCCGCCCCTCTTCGCCGAGACCTCCGCCCATGACCGGTCCGCCAACCTGCTGGCCGCGGCCCGCGCGCTCGCCCCCCACCTCTTCCGCGGCCGGCCGCTGGAGCGCCGGGTGGTCTCTGCTGTGCTCACCACCGCCTTCGGAGCGACGGACGCCGAGGGCGCCTGGGACTGGCGCGACGCCTACGACGCCATCGAGGCGGCGATGGTGCTGCAGGTGCGCCGGATCGGGCCGCAGGTCGCCCGGCTCGAGGACGCTCCGGCCGAGATCGTGGGCGCGCTTGCCGACCTGAGCGCGCTGGGCCTCACCCATTCGCGCCGCTCGGAACAGCAACTGGCGCTGGACCAGTTCTCGACGCCCGCGCCGCTGGCGGCCCTCGTGGTGCTGGCCGCCCAGGTGCGGCCCGGCGATCGCGTGCTGGAGCCGTCGGCCGGTGTCGGCATGCTGGCGGCGCTGGCCGAAGGCTGCGGCGCGTCGCTGGCGCTGAACGAGCTCAGCGACCGGCGCGCCGGCCTGCTGGACGGGCTGTTCGGCGGCGCCACGCGGACGCGTCTGGACGCTGCGCATCTGGGCGACCTGCTGCCGGACGCAGGCCAGTTCCACGCCGTCGTCATGAACCCGCCCTTCGCGGGGCTGGGCTCGCATCTCGTGGCTGGACTGCAGTGCCTGGCGGATGGTGGACGGTTGGCGGCGATCGTGCCGGCCTCGGCCTTGGGCGACGCTGGGCTCCGCGGCCTGCTCGGCCGCTGGGGGCGCGTGGTGGGCGCGGTGACGCTGCCGGCGGGCGCCTTCCTGAAACACGGGACAAGCGTCGACACGGGCCTTCTCGTGCTGGATCGCGGCGACGGGGTCGGCGCTGTGGCGGTCGGCGTCGCGGCTGATCTGGCCGCGGCCGCGGCCTGGGCGGCGGCGCTGCCGGCACGGCCGACCGCGCAGTCGCGCGTGGCGCGGGCAGCGCCCGTGGCGCTCTCGATTCGCGCGCGAGGTCCGGGCGGTCCGGCCGTGGCGTTGCGGTTCCTGGAGGGCGCCTCGCCGCTGGCCTACGCCCTCTGCGACTGGTCGGGCGAGGGCCGCGACGTGGGGCTCTATCAGGCCTGGCGGCCGGGGCGGATCACGTTTGCGACGGCTCGGCCGCATCCGACGCCCTTGGTGGAGTCCGGGGCGATGGCGTCCGTCGCGCCCCCGGCGCCGAGCTACCGGCCGCTGCTGCCCACGGGCCTGCAGGACGAAGGCCGGCTCTCGGACGCCCAGGCCGAGACCGTGGTCTATGCCGGGGAGGCGCATGCCGCGCTGCTCCCGGGTCGCTGGACACTTGGCGAGGCGGCCCATGAGCTGCGGCTCGCGCGGGAGGAAGAACCGGACGCGTTCTCGCTGCGCAGAGGCATGTTCCTGGGCGACGGCACCGGCGCCGGCAAGGGCCGGCAGGTGGCCGCCGTGATCGCCGACAACATGGCCCAGGGCCGCGTGCGCGCGCTCTGGCTGTCGCGCAACGAGGCGCTGCTCGAGGACGCGCAGCGCGACTGGAAGGCAATCGGCGGCTCGGTCCACGACGTGGTGGCGCAGGCGCGCTGGAAGCAGGGTGAGGCGATCCGGCTGGACCGCGGGGTCCTGTTCTCGACCTACGCCACCTTGCGCCAGCCGGCGCGGGGCGGCCGGCCCTCGCGGCTCGAACAGATCGTCACCTGGCTGGGCGCCGACTTCGACGGCGCGATCGTTTTCGATGAGGCGCACGCCATGGGCGGGGCGGCCGGCGGCACGGGCGCGCGCGGGCCGAAGAAGGCCTCCTTGCAGGGGCTCGCCGGACTGGCGCTGCAGAACCGGTTGCCGAACGCGCGGGTGTTCTACGTGTCCGCCACCGGCGCCACTGAGCCCGCCAACCTGGCCTATGCCTCGCGCCTGGGACTGTGGGGCGGGCCGGAAGCGCCGTTCGCGACGCGGGCCGATTTCCTGGACGCGGCCGAGGCCGGCGGCATCGCCTTCATGGAGCTGGTGGCCCGCGAGCTGAAGGCCATGGGCCTCTACGTGGCGCGCAGCCTGTCGTTCGAGGGCGTCGAGTACGAGCCGCTCGAACACCCCCTCACCTCGGACGACGTGGCGATCTGGGATGCCTGGGCCGACGCCTTCCAGGTGATCCACGCGAACCTCGGCGAGGCGCTGAAGGCGGTGGGCGTCGTGGACAACGAGGGCAAGGTGCAGAGCGGCCAGGCGATGAGCGCGCTGCGCTCGGCCTTCGAGAGCGCCAAGCTGCGCTTCTTCGGCCACCTGCTGGCGGGGCTGAAGGCCCCCAGCCTGATCGCCTCCATCCGCAAGGATCTGGCCGGCGAACGATCCGCTGTCGTGCAGATCGTCTCGACCAACGAGGCGGTGATGAACCGCCGCCTGGCGGACATCCCCCCGGAGGAATGGACCAACCTGTCGGTCGACCTGACGCCGAAGGAGTATGTCCTCGACTACCTTCGCGGCGCCTTTCCCACCGCGTTGATGGAGACCATCGAGGGCGAGGACGGTGAGGTGACGCTCGTCCCCGTCGTGAACGAGGGTCGCCCGGTGCACAGCCAGGAGGCGCTGCGGCTGCGCGACGAGACGATCGCGGGCCTGGCGTCGCTGCCGGCGGTCCCCGGCGTGCTTGATGCGCTGCTCAACGCCTTCGGGACCGGCGCAGTCGCCGAGATCACCGGCCGCTCGAAGCGTGTGGTGACGCACGAGGGCCGTCGCGTCGTGGAGCGGCGCGGGCCTTCGGCGGCCAAGGCCGAGACCGACGCCTTCATGGACGGGCGCAAGCGCGTGCTGGTGTTCTCCGACGCCGGCGGCACGGGACGCAGCTATCACGCCGCGCTCGACGCGGTGAACCGCGAGCGCCGCGTGCACTACCTGGTCGAGCCAGGCTGGCGCGCGGACGCTGCCATCCAGGGACTGGGACGCACGCATCGCACGCATCAGGCCTCGGCCCCGTTGTTCCGGCCGGCGACCAACGACATCGTGGGCGAGAAGCGGTTCCTCTCGACGATCGCGCGGCGGCTGGACTCGTTGGGCGCCCTGACGCGGGGCGAGCGCCGCGTGGCCGGCGCCGGCCTCTTCCGCGCCGAGGACAATCTGGAGAGTCCGTGGGCGCGGCGCGCGCTGCTGGTGCTCTACCGGGCGCTGGCCTTCGGGGAGATCGGCAGCATGTCGCTGGCCGACTTCCAGGCCAAGACCGGCCTGTCGTTGCTGGACAGCGAAGGCCTCCTGAAGGGTCACGAGGACCTGCCGCCCATCACCACCTTCCTGAACCGGCTGCTGGCGCTGCGGATCGCCGACCAGAACGCCCTATTCGCGGACTACGAGAAGATCCTGGCCGGCATCGTCGAGCGCGCCGCCGCGGCCGGCGAACTCGACCACGGCGTCGAGGATATCGTCGCGGAGGACCTCCAGGTCGTGTCCGAAGAAACCGTTCGGACGGATGCGGCCACGGGCGCGAAGACGCAGCTCGTGGGGTTTGCCTTGCGGACGCGACGCGACCTGCTCTCTGCAGATGAGGCTTTGGCGATGGCCGCGCAGCTCGGCGAGGCGGCGGTGCTGGCCGTCAATGGGCGCTCTGGGCGCGCCGCCCTGGTGGAGGTCGGTCTCACGACGACGGATGACGAGGACCGCCTGCTGCCGGCGGTCCGTCTGCGGCGGCCTGACGGCAAGTCGCTGGAGACCGCCAAGGCCTTCGAGGAGTCGGCCTGGGCCCCGGCCGAGCCAGCGGCGTGGCGTGCCGTCTGGGACGCCGAGGTCGCCGCGACCGACCCCTGGCGCGTGCGCGAGATCACGCTGGCCACGGGACTGCTGCTGCCCGTGTGGGCCCGCCTGCCGGCGAAGGGCGCCCAGGTGCGGCGCGTGAAGGCGCCGGACGGACGGCGCTGGCTTGGACGGGTGCTCGACCCCTCGCAGGTCGCCGCCCTGAAGGCGGCTTTGGGTGTGACGTCCCTGGCCGAAGCCTGGGCGGACGGGGGGCTGGTGTTGCGCGAGGTGCTTGAGCGCAACGTTCAACTGGGCCTCGCCGGCGGGCTGTGGCTGCGCCGCGCGCGGGTCATGGGCCGCTGGCGGCTGGAGGTGGTCGGCGGCGCAGGCGACCGCGCCGCGCTGGTGGCGCTCGGCTGCTTCACTGAGATCATCGCCTACACCCTGCGGGTCTTCGTGCCCGTCGATCGTCCCGAGGTCGCGGCTGCTGTCATTGGCCGCCACGCCGTGGTGCAGGCACTTGAGCCAGGCGCCGGCGGCTAGTCGAGGTCGCCAGCCTCGGCGGCGGGGGACACGCCGGCCACGATGTCGGCGTGTTCCGCTTCGCGGGTGGCGCGCGCCACGTTCAGCCGGACGAACAGCTTGGCGCTGCGGTTCGCCTTCAGCGTCTCGGAGACGACGGGGGCGGCGAGGGAGAGGCTTCGCGCAGCACCGCAGAACAGCACCTTCAGCCGCCCGGTCTGGCCGGTGGCCACCACCAGGTTGCCGGCCGTGGGCGGGAGCTCGGCAGGGGCGGTCCGCCGGAACCGGTAGTGGGCGCCTGAAGCGCCCGGAACATCGACGAAATCGCTCATCGGCCCGGACTTACCAACCGATCCGCGGCCACGCCAAGGCCGGAAGTTGGCCGGCAGGAGGCCGGCAGGGGTCGGAGGGAGGGCTTCGCGGGGTGAAGCGGGCTGGACGATGGGTCTCGCCGCTTCGATGTAGCGAGGAGACTGTCATGCAGAACGTGGTGTTTGTCGGCCGGCTGTCGGCCGATCCCCAGGTGACCGACGACTTCGGAAAGGCGGTGTTCCGCCTGCTGGAGAACCGGGGCCGCAACGCGAGCGGCGAGCCGCGGGTGGTCGGCGTGAACTGCGTGAGCTGGGCCAAGGGGCTCAACGAACGCGTCATCGCCCAGGGCCTCGCCAGCGGCTGCGAGGTCGTGGTGATCGGCGCCTTCGTGGACAACCTCTACGAGACCCGAGAGGGCGGCGAACGCGCCGCCAAGGAGCTGGTCGTCCGCTCCCTCACCGTCCTCGACTGGGCGTCGGACCGCGAGGCCGCCGCCGAGCGCCAAGCCGCCTGACCCCCAACCCGAACCAAGGAGACTGACCATGCAGAGCGTGATCATCGAAGGCTACCTGGCCGCCGATCCTTCCATCCTGTCGGCCCAGGGCAGCGGCAAGAAGCGCGCCGCCTTCCGCGTGCTGGAGACCCAGCGCTTCCGGCGGGGGGACGGCCAGACCGGAGAGCGCACGACGGGCTTCAACTGCGTGTGCTTCAACGAGAAGACGGCTGAGGATTACATCGCCGCCTACGCCCAGAAGGGGGCTCGGGTGGTGGTGAGCGGCCACGTGGAGAACGACACCTGGACCGGTCGCGACGGCACCAAGCACTACGACCTGCGTCTCGTCGTGGAGAACCTGCGGATCAAGGCGAAGGGCCCAGGCCCGGAGCCGGCGTCGCAGCCTGAGGGGGCCGCCCTGCCCGCCGATCTCGACGACGAGATCCCGTTCTAGAGGCGCGCCTTCCGCGAAGTGGCCCCGCCGGCGATGCCGGCGGGGCTATTCTCATGCGGTGGGTTGGGTTCGCGGCGCAGCGGGGGTTCGAGCGCCGGGTCGATCCGACGTCGCGTGGCGACCTGGCGTTCTGCGCACCAGACCACCACGAACTCTGCGGAGGGATGCTGGTCGAGCACGCGCAGGCAGAACGCGGTGGCTGCCGCGTCGTCTTCCGGTTCATGCGCCTCGAAGGACAGCGAGGTCTGGTCGAGCTGGCAGGGGTAGAAGGTGTAGAGCGCCATGCCCGATCTCACATGCACAAGGATCGTGTCGGGGATCGCGGCCAGACCCTAGGGCATGCGCCACCCGCGAGACGTGGAGTCTCGCAGCAACGTCTTGGGGGCGTGCCCCGGCCGGAGGGCCGGGTCGGGCTCTAGTCGCCTGCGGCTCCCGGAGCCCCGTGCCGGGTCTCCGCCCATTCGGGTGACATGGGGTAACAGCGGCTCGGGCCCGGCGGT
>NZ_LSJI01000291.1 GCF_001557235.1 Phenylobacterium sp. CCH9-H3
ATCTACAGCCGGATCGGCGATGCCGGTTTCGCCGGCTTGCTCGCCCTGTCCGCCGGCGCCTGGTTCGCCGGCCGCCGGCGTCGTCCCCGCGCACTCGCCGATCAAGGGACCTAGCCTTGGCGCCACATAAGGATTTCTTTATAGGCGAGCGACCTACTTGCCGGCCGTCGCCAGCGCCGCATCCATCTCCGGAGCCTAGCCCTTGAGCCGTTCCAGCTACATCTTCACCAGCGAAAGCGTGTCCGAGGGCCATCCCGACAAGGTGGCCGACCGGATTTCAGACACGGTCGTCGACGCGTTCCTGAGCGTCGAGCCGCAGGCCCGGGTGGCGTGCGAGACCCTGGTGACCACCAACCGGATCGTGCTGGCCGGCGAGGTCCGCGCGGGCAAGCCCGGCGCCTCCAAGGCCGAGAACAAGGCCCTGACCAAGGAGATCGTGAAGTCGCTGGAGCCTAAGGTGCGGGCGGCGATCAAGGACATCGGCTACGAGCAGAAGGGTTTCCACTGGAACAAGGCGAAGTACGCCTGCCACCTGCACGAACAGTCGGCCCACATCGCCCAGGGCGTCGACGCGTCCGACAAGAAGGACGAGGGGGCGGGCGACCAGGGCATCATGTTCGGCTACGCCTGCGACGAGACCCCGGCGCTGATGCCGGCGACCCTGCAGTACAGCCACGACATCCTGAGGAAGCTGGCGGAAGTCCGTCACTCGGGTGAATGCGCCGTGCTCGAACCCGACGCCAAGAGCCAGGTCACCGTGCGCTACGAAGACGGCCGTCCGGTCGAGATCCTGCAGATCGTGGTCTCGACCCAGCACAAGAAGCGCATGGGCCTGCACATGGCCACGCCCAAGCGCCTGGAAGGCGTGATCAAGCCCTATGTTGAGAGCGTGATCCCGGCCGGCCTGATCACCAAGAAGACCAAGTGGCACATCAATCCGACCGGCCGTTTCGAAATCGGCGGTCCCGACGGCGACGCCGGCCTCACCGGCCGCAAGATCATCGTCGACACCTACGGCGGCGCCAGCCCCCACGGCGGCGGCGCCTTCTCGGGCAAGGATCCGACCAAGGTCGACCGCTCCGCCGCCTACGCCTGCCGCTACTTGGCCAAGAACGTCGTGGCCGCGGGTCTGGCGCGCAAGTGCACGATCCAGATCAGCTACGCCATCGGCGTGGCCAATCCGCTGAGCTTCTACGTCGACCTGCACGGCACGGGCGAAGTCGATCCGGCCAAGCTGGAACTGGCCCTGCCGCAGATGATCGGCGGCGCCACGCCGCGGGCGATCCGCGAGCACCTGCAACTGAACCGCCCCATCTACGCCCGCACGGCCGCGTACGGCCACTTCGGCCGCCAGCCCGACAACGAAGGCGGCTTCTCCTGGGAGAAGACCGACCTCACCGAGCAGCTGAAGTCGCTGGCCTGATGGGTCTGCGGGCGTGGGCGTTCGCGCTGAAGCGCGACGCCCACGCCGTCTGGCTCGCAGCCCGCGATCCGCGCACGCCGTGGTATGCCAAGGCTGTGGCGATCGCCGTGGCGGCGTACGCGTTCTCGCCCATCGACCTGATCCCCGATTTCGTTCCCATCCTCGGCTACCTCGACGATCTGATCCTGGTGCCGGCGGGTTTGTGGCTGGCGCTTCGGCTGATCCCGGCCGAGGTGCTCGCGGCCCATCGCGAAGCGGCAGAAGCCGCCGCACGCCGGCCGATCAGCCGGGCCGGCGGGATCGCGGTCGTCCTGGTCTGGATCGCACTTTCGGCGGTGGCCGCTCTCGCGGTCGCCGACGCTCTGCGCTAGAGCCTGCGAATGTCTGACCACCACCCGCCGTTGCGCTCGTTCGGCCGTCTGAAGTCGCGGCCGATCAAGCCGCGCCAGGCCGCGCTGATGGAAGCGCGCCTGCCCGGCCTGCGCGTGCCCCCGAGCCCGATCGCCCCGGCGGCGCTGATGCCCGGCGCGCGGGAGACCTGGCTGGAGATCGGTTTCGGCGGCGGCGAACACATGGCGGCCCAGGCCGCCCGCGCCCCGGATGTCCTGGTCATCGGCGCCGAGCCCTTCGTGAACGGCGTGGCCAGCGCGGTGCGCCATATCGACGAGCAGGGCCTGGAAAATGTCCGACTGCACGATGGCGACGTGCGCGATCTCATCGCCAGGATGCCCGACGCCAGCCTGGCGCGGGTCTTCATCCTGTTTCCCGATCCCTGGCCCAAGTCCCGCCAGCAGAAGCGCCGCTTGGTGCAGCCGGAACTGGTAGGCGAGCTCGCCCGCACCCTGCGTCCCGGAGGGCGCCTGCGCTTCGCCAGCGACGTGGCGAGCTACGTGGACCAGGCCCTGGAGCGCTTCCTCGGCAATCCGGCCTTCGCCTGGACCGCGGGGCGTGCGGACGACTGGCGGGTCCCGCCGGCCGACCACATCACCACCCGCTACGAGGAAAAGCGCCTGGGCGATTGCGCGCCGGTCTTCCTCGACTTCGTCCGGACCTAGCCGGCGTTGGCGACCCGGTAGGCTTCGATGGACTGGCGGATCAGCTCGCCGGCCTCCTCCGGATCGGCCCAGCGGACGATCTCGACGCTCTTGCCCTTCTCCAGGTCCTTGTAGTGCTTGAAGAAGTGGGCGATCTGCTCGGTCAGGATCGCCGGCAGCGAACGCCAGCTGTCCACGCCCGCATAGAAGGGGTGCAGCGCGTCCACCGGCACGGCCAGGACCTTCTCGTCGCCGCCCGCCTCGTCGCGCATGATCAACGCGCCCACCGGCCGCGCCCGGATGATCGCGCCCGGCACTACCGGCGTGGGCCCCACCACGATGATGTCCATGGGGTCGCCGTCGTCGGCCAGGGTATGCGGGATGAAGCCGTAGTTGCCGGGATAGAACATCGCCGTGTGCAGGAAGCGGTCGACGAAGATCGCGCCGCTTTCCTTGTCGATCTCGTACTTCACCGGCTCGCCGCCCTGCGGGATCTCGATGAGGGCGTTGACGTCGTACGGCGGGTTCTTGCCGACGGGAATCTTGGAGAGGTCCATGGGAGGATGGTCTTTCGCGAGACACACAAAGGGAGGCGCGGTGTGTGGCCCATCCGGCCGCGGGAGGGAAGAGGGACAAGTCGCAATGGGGCTGACAAGCCCCTGATCGCCCGCTATATATCCCTCAACATCGTCCGTTAGCGCTGTATGGCGCCTACGAGCGGCGGGCTCCGGCCCGGCCGCTTTTTTCTTTACTAGGGCCCAGGCTTGGCATGCGCGGGAAGACCGCAGAGGACCTGAAACTTCTGGATCTGCTCGACCCCGTGGCCGAGGCGGCGGGCTATGCCATCGTCCGCCTGCGCCTGATGGGCGGGACCGAGCGCCGCAAGCTGCAGATCATGGCCGAACGCCCGGCCGACGGCGACATGAACGTCGAGGATTGCGCGCGCCTCAGCCGCGCCGTCTCCGAGGTCATGGACGCCGCCGATCCGATCAGCGGAGAATATCTGCTGGAGGTGTCGTCGCCCGGGATCGACCGGCCGCTGACCCGCCTGTCCGACTTCGAGTCCCACGAAGGCTTCGAGGTGAAGATCGAGCTTGATCGGCTGGCCGAGGGGCGCAAGCGCTTCCGCGGCGTGCTAGCCGGGATCGAAGGCGACCAGATCGGGATCGACCTGGAGGGGGAGGAGGCCACGGCCATGATCCCCTTCTCCTGGATCGTCGAGGCCAAGCTGGTGCTGAACGACGAACTCATGAAGCGGGGGGCCGCCAGCCGCGCCGCCCGCCTCGCATCCGAACAACAGACGACCGAGTAGAGGGACGAACCCCATGAGCCTGACCGGCATTTCGGCCAACCGGCTTGAACTCCTGCAGATCGCCGAAGCGGTCGCCCGCGAGAAGTCGATCGACAAGGAGATCGTCATCGAGGCGATTGAAGAGGCGATCCAGAAGGGCGCGCGCTCGCGCTACGGCGCCGAGCACGACATCCGCGTCCACATCGACCCGAAGACCGGCGAGACGACCATCAAGCGAGTCGTGACCGTCGTGTCCGACGATGCGGTGTTCGGCGGCGGGTTCGACGAAGAGGGCAACGAGCTGCCGGTGGAGGAGCCGCCGGGCATCCTGCGCCTCGCCGACGCCAAGCGTCGCGACAAGGACGCCGTGGTGGGCAAGACCTACGAGGAGCTGCTGCCGCCGTTCGAGTTCGGCCGCGTGCAGACCCAGATGGCCCGCCAGGTGGTGATGGGTAAGGTCCGGGACGCCGAGCGCGAGCGCCAGTACGAAGAGTACAAGGACCGCGTGGGCGAGATCGTCAACGGTACGGTCAAGCGCGTCGAGTACGGCAACGTCGTCGTCGACCTGGGCCGCGGCGAGGGCATCATGCGCCGCGACCAGTCGATCCCGCGCGAGAACTTCAACATCGGCGACCGGATCCGCTGCTACATCTACGACGTCCGTCGCGAGACCAAGGGCCCGCAGATCCTGCTGAGCCGTGCGCACGGCGGCTTCATGGCCAAGCTGTTCGCCCAGGAAGTGCCGGAAGTGTACGACGGCGTCATCGAGATCCGCGCCGTGGCCCGCGACCCGGGCAGCCGCGCCAAGATGGCGGTCATCTCCAACGACAGCTCCATCGACCCCGTCGGCGCCTGCGTCGGGATGCGCGGCAGTCGCGTGCAGGCGGTGGTGGCCGAACTGCAGGGCGAGAAGATCGACATCATCCAGTGGAGCCAGGACGAGGCGACCTTCATCGTCAACGCCCTGGCGCCGGCGGAAGTCTCCAAGGTCGTCATGGACGAGGAGGACGAGCGGGTCGAAGTGGTGGTGCCCGACGAGCAGCTGTCCCTGGCCATCGGCCGTCGCGGCCAGAACGTCCGCCTCGCCTCGCAACTGACGGGCTGGCAGATCGACATCATGACCGAGAGCCAGGAGAGCGAGCGCCGCCAGCGCGAGTTCGCCGAGCGTACGGCCCTGTTCCAGGAAGCCCTGGACGTGGACGAGGTGATCGCCCAGCTGCTGGTCACCGAGGGCTTCGCCTCGGTCGAGGATGTGGCCTACGTCGACGTCTCGGAGATCGCCTCAATCGAGGGCTTCGACGAGGACACCGGCGCCGAAATCCAGGCCCGCGCCCAGGAATACCTGGACAAGGAAGCCGCCGAGTACGACGCCAAGCGCAAGGAGCTGGGCGTCGAGGACGGCCTGCTCGAGATCGAGGGGATCACCCTGCCCATGGCCGTGGCCCTGGGCCAGGGCGACGTGAAGACCATCGAGGACCTGGCCGGACTGGTTCCCGACGACCTGCGCGGCTGGTTCGAGAACAAGAACGGCGAGCGCGTCCGTGAGCCCGGCATCCTGGAGAGCTTCAACCTGGAGCCGGCCGACGCCGAGCTGCTGATCATGCGCGCCCGGATCGCCATGGGCTGGGTCGAGGCCCCGCCCGAACCCGAGCCGGTGGAGGAAGAGGTCGCGGCTGAGGCTGACGCCGACGCCGAACCCAGCGACGAAGCGTTCGCCGAGGCCGAAATGGCCGGCGAAGCGCGCGACGCCTAAGGCCGGTGAGGTGACCCGTCATGGAGACATCCGCCGCTAGGCCCCATCCCACCCTCGCCGCGGCGTCGCGCGAACGGCGCGACATCGTGTCCGGCGAGGTGATGGAAGAGGCGCGGCTGATCCGCTTCGTGACGGGCCCCGACGGCCAGGCGGTCCCCGACCTGGCCCGCAAACTGCCCGGCCGCGGCATGTGGGTGGCGGCCGACCGCGCGTCGGTGACGGCCGCCGCCAAGAAGGGCCTGTTCGCGCGCGCCGCCAAGGCGAAGGTTTCGGCTCCGGTCGACCTGGCCGATCAGGTGGAAGCCCTGCTGCGCGTCCGGCTTTTGTCGGGCCTGGGGCTTGCGCGCCGCGCCGGCGACCTTACCTCGGGGTTCGAGAAGGTTTCCTCCGCCATTTCGTCGGGTAAGGCCGCCTGGCTGATCGAAGCGAACGACGGCGCGGCCGACGGGCGACGCAAGATCATGGCGCTGGCCCGCAAAGCCTCCCCGGCCCCCGGCATGGTGGGCGTCTTCGGCGCCGCCGAATTGGGTTTGGCCTTAGGGCTGGAGAATGTGATACACACCGCCTTCCTTGCGGGGCGAGCCGCCGAGCGTTGGGCCGAAGATGTCCGGCGCCTGGCGGGGTTCTGTCCGCTCCTTCCTGAGGATTGGCGCGAGGAGCCTGTCGAGGCCAAGCGGGAGCCATGAGGCTTTCCGCCTCTCCTCGTTTGAGGCGGGCGACGTTTTGAGATGAATGACCGGGATCCGCCCGGGGCTGAGTAAAGCGAGCGAATGAGCGAAGACAACAACAACGGCCGTAAGCCCCTCACGCTGAAGCCCCGCACCGGCGGGTCCGTCAGCTCGGGCACGGTGAAGCAGAGCTTCAGCCACGGCCGGACGAAGACGGTGGTCGTCGAGACCAAGCGGGCGCGTCCTCACGCGGCCGGCGGCGGCAATCTGGCCGCTCCGTCCAACGCTGAGCGCCGCGTGTTCGAGTCGCCGCAGCGTCCCGCCGCCCC
>NZ_LSJI01000292.1 GCF_001557235.1 Phenylobacterium sp. CCH9-H3
GAGCCCCGCCGCATCGGTGCCGCTCTCGATGGTGATCACCCGCGCGTTGGCGCAGCCTTCCTGATTGATGCCGCCGAAGTCCGCCGCGATCAGCCGCGCCACCTGACGCATGGTCTCCTCCGACGCGAACGCCTCCTTGCCGACCAGGGTCGCGGAGAGCTTCGGGTCCATGGCCACCAGCTCAAGGCCCGGCTGCAGGTAGCGGGTGATGTGTTTCATCGAGGCGAACCCGCCCCAGGCGACCACCTTCTCGAAGTTCTCGGGCGAATAGAGCCGGCTCTCGAGCTCGGTGTTGCCGCCCTTCCAGTAGGCGACGCTGTAG
>NZ_LSJI01000293.1 GCF_001557235.1 Phenylobacterium sp. CCH9-H3
GCTTCGGTCTGCGCGCGAGCCGCCGCGAGATCCGCCGTTCGGGCGGAGATGACGGGGTCCTGCCGCCGGCTTGCGAACAGCGGCAGGCTCACAGTGACACCGACCGACACCATGTCGCCGAACGCTGGATCACGGCGCTGGTAGGCGGCCTCGAAGGCCCAGTCCGACCGCTTCTCCGCCCTGGCGGCGCTGACGTCCGCCTGGGCGCGGGCCCGCCCGGCCTCAGTCTCCCGCAGGGCCGGGTGGCGGTCCACGCCGGCCGCGAGCGCGGCGGCGTCGAGGGCGAAGGCGGGTGGCGGCCCCTGCGGCTGCGGCGCCGGGTCGCCCACCCAGCGGGCGAGGTCGGCCCGCGCCCTGGCCTCGGCGGCGCGCAGTTCGCTGCGCTGATCGGCCAACTCGGCGCGCCACTGGTCCGCCTCCACCGTCTCGCCCGGACGCGCGCTGCCGGCAGCGAGCCGCGCGGGCAGTGTCTTCCAGAGCGGGTCCAGGGACGCCTCCACCTCCCCGAGGGCCGCCAGCCGACGGCGGGCGTAGTGCAGATCGAGCCAGGCGAGCGCCGCGGCCAGGCGGGCGCCAAGGGCCTCCTGGTCGCGCGACGCTCGCGCCGCGCCGATCTCGGCCTGCGCCAGCGTGCTGCGGGCGCGCCGCTTGGCGGCGTTGGGAACCTCCTGCATGACGCCGATGCGGGCCATGGTCATCTCGTCGGCGTTCAGCCGCCCGGCCATGGGCCCGCTGATCGGCGCGTTCTCGAGTCCGAAGCTGAGGCGGGGGTCGGGCAATTCATTGGCGGCCGGGGCCGCCGCCTGGGCGGCGCGCAGCTGCAGGTCGCGCGCCTGCACGCTCGGCGCGGTCTGGCCCGCCCGGGCGACGGCCTCGTCGAAGGTGAGCGGCCCGGCCTGGGCCGAGGCCGCGGCCGCCCCGCCGACGATCAGCGGGCACAGCCATTTGAGGGGAGACATGCTCCGGGACTCCTGGAATCGAGGCGCTCATGGCGCCGGACGGCGAGCCGGGCTCGGCCCGACGGGGGTCAGGAGGCGAGCGCCCTGGGCGGCCGCAGGATCCCCTCCGGAGGACGGGAATCCACGAGATGGTCCGAGCTGAGGACGTAGCTGATCCGCGTCGCGATCGGCTCGCCAGGTCCCGCTTCGGGCGGGGTGACGGCCGGGGGGCTGGCGTGGCAGGCCATACCGGGCCGGCAGTCGCCAAACCCGGGTGAGGCTGGGTCGTGGTCGTCGCAGCAGTCGAGCGCGCCGACGTTGGCGTCCGCCGCCATGGCGGTCGCGGCGACGCCCGGACCGGAAAGGGCCGCGGGGCCCGCGAGCGCGGGCGGCGCCAGCAGGAGGACGGCCAGGCCGGCCATCAGCGCGACGATCTGCCTAAGGACGCCCATCAAGCCCAACATTCGGCGCCCTGCGCCACCTTCGGTCCACGAAATCTAACACACCCTAGAGGCATCGACGGCGGCGCGCCTTGATGCGGATCAAGCCTCATACGGCGGACGCCGGCGCCAGGGTTCCGAGCCAGGCCACCAGGGCGAGGATCGCCACGCCGGCGCCGGTCTCCACCATGAGGCTGCGGCGGAGCGCCGTCAGAGCCTGGGCGGCAGGCGCGCCGGCCTCCAGGGCCTCGGCCAGGCGCGGCGTCAGCCGGTAGCGGTTTGCGCCCGCCAGCCCGAGCATGAGGAGGAACAGCAGGAGCTTGACGGAGAGCAGGCGGCCATAGTCGCTGGTCCACAGCGCAGAGATCTTCTCCAGGCCCACAAGAAACCAGCTGTTGACCAGTCCGGTGGCCAGCAGCGTCGCGACCGCCCCCGAGCCGATTGCGGCAAAGCCGTGCAGGGCGCGGTGGAGGACCCGTGAGGCGTCGGCCGCGACGGTCCTGGGCCGCCAGAGCAGAATGAGGAACGCGGGCAGGGCGCCCAGCCAGGTGGCGGCAGCCAGCGAATGAAGGAGATCGGCGGCGAGGTGCACGGAGCCGCCCGGACCGTCCGTCGCGGCGCCGTGCCCCATCCAGGCCCAACTCGCCGCCGCGGCGAACCCGAAGACGGCGACAACCCGCCACAGCCACAGGCCGGCGGGAAGCAGGAGCAGGGCCGCCGCGGACAAGGTCGCGGCCGCCGCCCGTACCAGGGCGGCGCGCCCGATGCCGGTGCCGGAGGCCACGAAGCCGAGCGCAGCGGGCTTCAGGCCCTCGGCCAGGGAGCCGGCCATGGTGGCGGTCTGGACCAGCAGGCCCAGCAGCGCGCCTGCGAGGGTAAGGAGCGCCCCGCCCAAGAGCAGCCGTCTCGGCCATGCCAGCGAAGCGGCCGCAAGGGCGCCGTCGCGGGGCAGGGCGTAGAGCAGGAAGAGCGGCGCGCCGAACAGGATCGCCGCGCCCGCGTACTGAGCCAGCCTCAGGAGGACGAGCGCGGCGTCCAGCACGCCTCAGTTCACCTTGAAGGCGACTTCGCCGGTCATCCGGTGGCCGTCCGGGCCGGCCGCATGCCACTGGACCCTGTAGGTCCCCTTCATGAAGGCGCCCTGGGGCGTGCCGGTGATGGTCTTGCCGTCCGCGGACACGGCCGTTGTCACCGGAATCTTCATGTTGTGCTCGACCATGGTCAGGTCGAAGCCGGAGAAAGCGGACACCACCTTCTCGCTGAAGGTCAGGCTGATCGTCTTGGGCGCCGCCACTACGGCGTCGGCGGCGGGCGCAGAGCCCACGAGTTTGGCGTGGGCGGCCGCCTGGCCGGCCATCAAGAGGGCTGCGCCGCCGAGGGCGACCGCGGCGGAAAGGCGAAGTCTGCGGGTCATCGAATGGTCCTGTTGAAGGCGAGGTCGTTAGTTGCCTATACGCGTCGGCGGCGTCCACCCCTCACGGCGTGTGCGGGAAGCCGGCTTTTGGACCGGAACCGATTGGATCACGGGAGCGCGTCAAACTTGGACTCCCGGCCATTCGAAGTTCACCCCGGGGCTCTCCGCCCCGGCGCCTGAACCGGAGCGGTATCGCTAAAGCCGGCGCGCCGGAGCCCGATCCGGGGCCTATGCCGGGGCGCGTGTCGAGCGCCCGGTGCTCCAGAAGCCGATCACCAGCAAGGCTGTCGTCAACAGCTGGGCCAGGAGGCCTTGCAGGGTCGGGTAGAGCCCGAGGATCGCGACGCGCGGAATGCCCGCGAGCGGCCGGACGTCGAGCAGGCCGGCTTCCTGCAGCCCGGCGACGCCCTTGCCGGCGAGAACCACCGCTAGCACCGCCATGAGGATGGAGCTGAGCGCGAAGAACTGTCCGATGGGCAGGCGGCGGCTGTAGGTCAGCAGCACCCAGCTGGCCGCCGCCAGCACGATCGCCGCAGCGGCGACGCCGGCCACCACGGCCGCCGCGCTGCCCTGCGTCCAGAGGGCGGCGAAGAACAGGATGGTCTCGAAGACCTCGCGGTACACGACGAGGAAGGCCAGCAGGAACAGCAGCCAGGCGGAGCGCCCGGATAGCGCGGCGGTTAGCTTGTCGCGTACATAAGCCTGCCAGGCGTCGGCCCGGCTCTTGCTGTGCATCCAGATCCCGACGGAGACCAGCACCGCGGCGGCGATCAGCGAGCCGAAGCCCTCGGTGAGTTCGCGGCTCGCGCCGCTGATCGAGACGAGGTAGGTCGCCGCCATCCAGGTGGCGCCGCCGGCCGCGAGTGCTGCGACCCAGCCCGCATGCACATAGGGCAACACGTCCCTGCGGTTCGCCTTGCGGAGGAACGCCACCATGGCCACGACGATGAGCAGCGCCTCGAGCCCTTCGCGCAGCAGGATCGTGAAGGCGCCGGCGAAGGTCGATACGGCGCTGGCCTGTTCCGGCGCCAGCGCCCGTTCGGCCGCATCGAAGAGGGCCGACAGCTGCTCGGCCTCAGCCCGAACCTCGGCCGGCGGCGCCCCGCTCGAGATCGCGCTGCGCAGCGCCGCCATGCGGGTCTCGATCCGCACCATGAGCGCCTTGTCCCGGGCGGACAGCGCCGGCTCGACCGGTTCGAAGCCGTCGAGGTAGGCGGAA
Organism: Phenylobacterium sp. CCH9-H3; assembly: GCF_001557235.1. GTDB lineage: Bacteria > Pseudomonadota > Alphaproteobacteria > Caulobacterales > Caulobacteraceae > Phenylobacterium. The sequence continues at coordinate 4,012 of NZ_LSJI01000293.1, forward strand.
AGCGCCAGCTCGCCGGCCAGGCGTCGGGCGCCGGACTCATAGGCCTCGACGCCCGCCGCCAGCTTGGTGCGCGCCGTCCCCAGGCTGCTGGCGGGCGGCGCGATTGCCGCATCCGGGCTTCGGCGCAGGTGCGCCACGAGCGCCACGGCGCGGTCTTCGCCGACCTTCTCCGCAAGCTGGGCGGGCGTTGACTGGGCCACCGCCAGCAGGTCGGGAAGCTGCGCGTGGAGAACTGGATCCGATCGCCACAGCCGCTCGCCGCGCGCGGCGTCGGCGGGCGGGTAGGCGAACTGACCGACGTAGAAGGCCAGCGCCCACCGGTCGGCGGCCGACAGGCGACCGTAGCTTGCCATGGCGGTGCCGTCGAGCCCCTGGGTGATCACCTGGTAGAGGCCGAACAGGCTGCGCTCCCGCGCACGGCTGCGGTCGGTGAAGTCGATGGGCGGCGGCGCCAGGCCTTTGGCATTGGGCCCATCGCCGCGGCCCGCGGCGCCGTGGCAACCGCTGCATTGCTGCTGATAGACGGCCGCGCCCTGCCGCAGGTCCGGCGGCCGCGCCGGGGCCATCGCCGTCGGATAGGCGGCAAGCACCGCTTCCCCGAGGCTGCGGGCGAGCCCCGCCACATCCGTTGGAGGGGCCTTGCGCGCCACCGCCTGCTGAAGCGCCTCTGCTTCGCGCAGCAGCAGCGGTTGGGCGTTGGTCGGGCGCGCTTCGGCGATCAGCCGCCGTACGGAGGCGGTGAATTCGATCATCTCGGCGTACTCCGCCGCGCTCACGATGCGCCCGTCCTGGACCGCGCCACCGTAGTCCACCGCAACGTAGTCGAGCAGCCGCCAGGCAGTCTGCGAGGCCGGCGTGTCCTGCGCCAGGGCACACGATGAGGCGCCGAGCAGGGCAGCAAGCGTAAGCAAGAGAACGAAAAGCGGGCGCACGGCGGGTCCGGAGATGAGAATGATTATCTGTAGCAGCTTGGCGGAGCCGCGACGAGATGTTCTCAACGCCCTCCTTCAATGACAGGCCGGGGCAAAGACCGTGCAGCTCGAGGATCGCCGACCTCACCTCGAACCCACGCACCGCGGCTACGTCCCGCCAAGTCCAGAGCGTCGCTCGTGGTCTCCTCGCTGCGACCACAGCGGTCGCAGATCAGGAACTGCGCGGTGTAGGGGCGATCCGCCGTCCACCGGGACGCGCTCGCCCGGGCGGACGCTCACCAGGTCGCCGGGGCGGACGTCTGCGATGGGAACCTCGGCCTCGAGCCTCTCGCACCACCCGTGCGGTCTTGGCCTGCAGGGTGATCAGTCGGCGGATGGCCTCGCTGGTGCGCCCCCTTGGCCTGGGCCTCGAACAGTCGTCCGAGCAAGATAGGGATCACGATGACGGCCGCCCCTCGTAGTAGACATGGTTCGCGCCACCGTGCAGCGGGCCGGTCGGCACAGCCGAATGGGCGAAGGCTGCGCTCGCTCCCAGAACCACCCGTTGGCCGCTGCGGATCTGTCAAAAGCTTCCAATAATGGGAAGATTAGGTGAGCTCTGCTAAGCAACCACAGAGCGACATTGACATCATTCCCACCCTTGCAAGACGAAGTCTCCCGAAGTTGGAAGCTGTTCGACTGACTGCATGACGTCTACAAAAGCAGCGCCAGCGGCGGCAGGAACGTTGTGCTTAGCGTTCGGTGAAGAAAGCGGGAATTTTACCGGGACGGTGCACTAAAGGGGCATGGCCTTGCGGATTGACCGTGCTGACCGACACATGTGTGGTCGGAGTTCACAGGATCGTCGCAAAATGCTGCCGGCCGGCGCGGGTTCTTATGTATATACATGACTTGACTCCCTCGTCGTCGCGAACCGAGAACTCGGAAACACGGAGCCGGCGGAACGCGTCGCGGGCCGCTCCGATCGTCCACGAGGGGGTGGCATGAACCAGTTTTCGAAGCGTCGGCTGTTTGCGAGCGCCTGTGTCGCGCTGGCCATGACCGGGACCACCGCGGTGGCCGCCGACGGGGCGGCCGATGGCGCGGCCGACGTGAGCGAAGTGGTCGTCACCGGCAGCCGCATCAAGCGCACCGACATCACCGGCGTCGGTCCGGCCACGGTGGTGACCGAGGAGGCGATCGCCCGCACCGGCGTGGCGAACGTCGAGACCATCCTTCAGCGCCTGCCGGCCTCGGCGGGGAACGCCGGCGGCCAAACCAACGCCTATTGGACCGGCAACGGCTACGGCACCGCCCAGGTGAACCTGCGCGGGATGGGCATCAACCGGACCCTGGTGCTGCTGAACGGCCGCCGCGTCGTCTACGGCGGCACGGGCGCCAACAGCGCGGTCGACCTGAACACCATCCCCGCCGCCATCATCGGCCGCATCGACGTGCTGAAGGACGGCGCCTCGGCGATCTACGGCGCCGACGCGGTGGCTGGCGTGGTCAACATCATCACCCGCAACGACTTCGAAGGAGTCCAGGTCACCGGCAAGTACGGGGTCACCGACGAGGGCGACGGCGAGGAGTACACCGGCGACCTGCTGTGGGGCCTGCGCGGCGAGAAGGGCGGCTTCACCGCGGCGGTGAACTACCAGAAGACCAAGCCCGTCAACATGGCCGACCGCGAGCCCTGCGGCCTGGGCGAAGTCGGCGGCCGGCTGGTCTGCGTGGGCAGCGCCTCGACCATCGGCGGCCGCGCCGTGCTGCCCAACGGCCAGCAGATCAACTTCAACCAGACGCCCGGCGGCAACGGCAACTTCTTCGAGCCCTACAGCGCCGCCAAGCACAACTTCAACTCCAACTCGTTCCTCAACGCGGTGAGCGCCATCGAGCGGATCAGCGTCGGCGTGTTCGGCGACTATGACCTCACCGACGACGTCGAACTGTTCGGCGAGTTCATGTTCACGAACCGCGAGAGCGATCAGATCGCCACGCCGGGCACCCTGCGGAACCTGGTGATCCCGGCCGCCAACCGGACCAATCCCACCGGCCAGCAGATCACCCTCATCCAGCGCCGCCTGGCTGAGCCGGGCCCTCGCCAGTTCTTCCAGGAGACCGACACCTGGCGGCTGGTGGGGGGCCTGCGCGGCAAGTTCGCTGGGGACTGGACCTGGGAAGTGGCCGGCAACTGGGGCAAGACCACCGGCGTCGACGGCTCCACCAACATCGCCAACCTGCAGCGCGTCGGCGAGACCCTCGCCGCCTGTCTGCCGGGCGCCACCACCACGGCCCCTTGCGGCGACTACCTGGGCGCGGGCGACCTGACCCCGCAGGTGCTGAACTACATCCTGGCCACCACCCGCGACAACGGCGGCAACGAGCAGAAGAGCGTCACCGCCGACATCACCGGCACGCTCTTCCAGCTGCCGGCCGGCCCGCTGGCGGTGGCCGCGGGCGCCGTCTACCGCGAGGAGGTCGGCTATCGGAACCCGGACGCCCTGACGGTCCTCGGGGTCGCCAACACCAACCAGCAGCAGCCGATCCGCGGCCAGGTGAAGACCAAGGAAGCCTATGCCGAGCTGTCGGCGCCGCTGCTGGCGGACATGCCGATGGTCGAGCGCCTCGAGCTCAACGCCGCCGCGCGCTACTCGGACTACAACCTGTTCGGGGACAACTGGACCTACAAGCTGGGCCTCGACTGGACGGTGATCGATGGCCTGCGCCTCCGCGCCACCTACGGCACCGGTTTCCGCATCCCGAGCGTCCCCGAACTGTTCGGCGGGGTGGCCGAGGGCAACCTGACCACGACCGATCCGTGCAGCCGCTACTCCACCAGCACCAACGCCACGCTGGTCGCCAACTGCCGCGCCTCCGGCGTGCCGGCCGGCTATGTGCAGCTCGGCAACACGGTGCTGACCACGGTCGGCGGCAATCAGAACCTGCAGCCGGAGAAGTCCGAGAACCTGACCCTCGGCGTAGTGTACCAGCCCACCTATGTGGCCGGTCTCTCGGTGACGGTCGACTACTTCGACATCAAGATCGACGACGCCATCCGCAACATCCCGGGCTCGACGAAGCTGTCGGTCTGCTACGCCAGCG
>NZ_LSJI01000294.1 GCF_001557235.1 Phenylobacterium sp. CCH9-H3
GCCGGCTCGATGCGGCGTCCACGCCAGGGCGGCCGGCGAGTTTTGGCACAGCCTGCCCCGCAACGCCCCCTGTCGAGGTTGTGGGCCGACCCGGTGGGCGGCCGAAGAGATGGAGAAAGGGCGTCGGAGGCGACCCTTGAGGGACAAAGGAGGCAGGACCCATGTCCTTGAAACCCATCGTCCAGGCCCTGGGCGGCGATCTCTACGATCGCGGCCTGCGGGCGAATATCCCAGCCCCTGGCCATAGCGCCGCCGACCGTTCGGTCTCGCTGCTGCTGCGGGAGGGCCGGGTGATCGTCCACACCTTCGGCGACGGCGACTGGAAGGCGGTGCTGGATTTCCTGCGCGATCAGCGGCTGATCGATGCCGACCATGCGCCGCTCGGCGGGCCCGGTCGTCCAGTCGGCGGCCGGCCCACGCGCCCGACCGCCTCTCGTCTAGAGCGGCGGGACGCCGCCTTACGCCTTTGGGAGGCTGGCCGCGCCCTTCCCAAGACCCTGTCGGAGCGTCACTGCCGCCTGCGCGGCGTGGAGCGGCCGCTCCCCGGTCCTGCCGTCCTGCGGCACAACAGCGAGGCCGCGGTCTCGGCCTATCGGGGCCACGGCTATCGACGGCCGGCGCTGCTGGCCGCCATCCAGGACGCCGCCGGCGCCTTTACGGCCGTCGAGGTGACCTATTTGGCCGCCAATGGCGCTCGCGCGAGCGATTTGCGCCTGCCGCGCAAGACCGTCGGGCCCGCGCCGGGCGGCTGCGCCGTACGCCTGGACGAGGCCGCCGAGTAAATGCTCGTGGGCGAGGGCGTCTTCACCACCCTGTCCGCGACCGAATGGTTCGGCCTTCCCGGTTGGGCCCTGCTCTCCACGCGCAACCTGCGCGTCTGGTCGCCGCCTGACGGCGTGAGCTCTGTGCTGATCGCCGCCGATCGCGGCAAGGACGGCGAGGCCTCGGCCGCGCAGTTGCAGGGCCGCCTGGTCCACGCCGGCGTGGCGGCGAGCGTCGCCCTGCCGCCGGAACCGTTCGGGGACTGGAACGAGTGGTCCGACCATCTGCGGCGGCAGGGTTCGGCGGCAATGGAGGGGAGAGGAAGGGATTGGGGGGGTGCGCCCAGGGGCAGGATGACCCTCGCCCAGGCGCTGGAGCCTGACCCCGATGACCAACGTCCAGACTGAAGCTTCCGAATCCCCCGCGCCCGCCGCGATGGCCCGTGTCCAGGTGCGTCTAGGCGATCTCGGGCTGGCGAAGGAGAACCTTCGCTACGCCGAGCCTGCCGACGACGGCGTGCCGCAGCTCGCCGACACCATCCTCGCCGCCGGCGTGGTGATTCCGCCCATCGTCCGTCCCGGACGCAAGGGCGAGGAGCGGTTCATGGCCCTCGACGGCCGGCGCCGCCGGTTGGGCCTCATGCTGCTGCGCGACCGCGGCGATATCACTGACGACTACGAGGTCGAATGCCTCTTGGCCGAGACGAAGGCGCAGCAGGCCGCGGCCATCGTGCTGCCCAACACCGAGCACGCGCCCGTGCACGTCGCCGACGTGATCGTAGCCATCGGCCGGCTGCGCAAGGCCAAGATGGACACGAACGCCATCGCCCGGGCGCTGGGCTACGCCGAGCTGGAGATCAAGCGGCTGGAGGCCCTGGCCGCCGTCCACCCCTCGGTGCTGACGGCGTTGCGCAAGGGCAAGCTGACCTTGAAGCAGGTGCGCCTCTTCGCCCGCCTGCCCGACAAGAAGCAGCAGGCCGAGATCGCCCAGACCGCGCTGGACGGCTACTTCCAGGACTATCAGATCCGCGCCGTCGTCGAGCGCGGCCGGGTCACCGCCGACGATCCGCGCTTCATCCTGGTCGGCATGGACCGCTACCTCGCCGCCGGCGGCCGGGTCACGTCCGACCTGTTCGGCGAGCTGCCGGACGCCGTGCTCGACCCGGAGGTCCTGCAGGCGGCCTGGCGCGAGCGCGTGCAGCCGATCATCGACCATCTGCAGGCCGAGGGCCTGGCGGTCTATCTGGGGGAAGACGGCGCCTTCGGCGCGCCCGACGGCTTCGCCCGCCTGCCCTATGTCTACCGTCCGGACCTGACCGACGCCCAGGCCAAGGCCCTGGACGACGCCCGCTATGAGGTGACCCGACTCTCCTCGGCGCTGCAGGACGTCGACCCGCAGGCCGACGACGCCCCGGCCGGTTTCGGGCCGCTGGTCAGCGCCATGGCCGCCGTCGCCGGCGCGTCGCTCAGCCGGGACAAGATCGGCGCCGTGATGCTCTCACCGGCCGACGCCGACTATGGCTTCGCCGCCACCTTCTACTCGGTCCCTCTGCCGGCCGACCAGCTGCCGCAGGAGATCGAGGACGAGGCGGACGAGGACGCCCTGGAGGTTGGCGAGCGCTATGGCCGCAGCTCGGCCGACGTCGAGGTCCCCAAGGCCGATGTGGAGGTGGACGGCTCCAGCCATGTCTTCCACGAGACCCGCACCGACGTCGCCACCCGCGGCCTGATCCGCGATCTGGCCGACGACCCGGGCGCGGCGCTGACGGTGTTGGTGGCGCAGCTGTTCAAGCAGCTCGCCCTGCACTCGGCGGGCAGTCTCGACGCGGCCGCCCTGCAGATCTCAGGCACGCGCTACAGCCGCGGCTCCACGACGCCGATCCCTGCCCTCGACGGCGAGGTCCGCGACCGGCTCGAGGCGCGGCGGGCGGCCTACAAGGCCTCGGGGCTGCGGCCCATTCCCTGGGTCGAGACCCTCGCCCACGGGGAGAAGATGGCGCTGATGGCGGAGCTGACCGCGGTCTCGCTGAACCTGCGCGAGGCCCGCACCTCGCTGATCCGCCACGCCGCCCGCGCCGAGGCGGCCGAGATCGCCGCCCTCTGCGGCGCCGACATCTCGGCCCACTGGACCCCGGACGCCGCCTATCTCACGGTCCACTCCAAGAAGCAGCTGCTTGGCCTGCTCGAGGAGATGGGCGTCGAGGACGACCGGGCCAAGGCCCTGAAGAAGGACGACCTGGTCGCCTTCGTCGCCGAGAGCGCCGCCGAACGGCAGTGGGCGCCTTCGGCCCTGGCGTGGGACCGGACCGTCGCCGAGACCGATGAGGTCGAGACGGATGAGGCCGACGCGGGGGACGACGCCGGCGGCGTTCCCGAGACCGGCACGGACGACGCGGCGCCGGCCGTTCCGATCGCCGCCTGACCTTCGCGGTCCGCTCAAGCGATGGCCCGGCCTCCAAGCCGGGCCATCGTGCTGCGACGACCCCTCGGCGCTCAATGGGCGGCGCGACTGACCTGGGCCGAGATCGCCGCCCATTGGTCGAGAAGTTCGCCCTGGACGGCCTCAGTTTCCGCGGTGATCTGGCCGAGGTTGGCGAGGTGGCGGCCAAGCTCGCCCTTCGGCAGCAGCCCGCGGCCTTCCAGCAGCGAGCCGATCAGGGCGATCGCCAGACCGGTGGCCTGGACGAGATCGCTGTGCTCTGGGTCGGCCATCGGAAACCTCCATCTCGGTGCGGGACGCGCATACTGACCCAGCCTGGTCGGCGGCGGCGATGCGTAAGCTTACGCCCTCGCCGCGGTCGACCTCAGGGTTGCGCACGGCGTCCCCCAGCGGAGAAAGGGTGAAGGAAGAGGCCGGACGGGCGAGCCCGTCGGGTCTGGAGGGAGGAGCCCTCCGCGGCGGGTGATCGGGATCCCGCCCATGAATGCGCTTCTGCCCCTGTTCACCGCCGCCGGCGACGCCACCGACCAGAAGGCCGCCAACCTGCTGGCCGCCGCCCGGGCGCTGACCCCGCATCTCAACCGCTCTCGCGCGCTCGACCGGAAGCTGGTGTCGGGGGTGATGACGACGACGTTCGGCGCCTCCGACGCCGAGGGCGCCTGGTTGTGGCGCGACGCCTACGACGCCATCGAGGCGGCCCTGGTGCTGCAGCTGCGGCGTCTCGCGCCCCAGATCGGCCGGCTGGAGGACGCGCCGGCCGACATCGTCGCGCTGTTGGCCAACCTCTCGGCGCTGAGCCTGACCCACACGCGCCGCTCCGAGGAGCAGGTGGCGATGGACCAGTTCTCCACCCCGCCGGAGCTGGGCGCCCTGGCGGTGCTGGCCGCCCAGGTGCGGCCGGGAGATCAGGTGCTGGAGCCGTCGGCCGGAACGGGCCTCCTGGCCATCCTGGCGGAGGCCTGTGGCGGCGCCCTGACCCTCAATGAGCGGGCCGCCGCCCGCGCCGCCCTGCTCGAGGGCCTCTTCCCCCTCGCGGCCCGCGTCCAGCACGACGCGGCCCATCTGCCTGATGTGCTGCCGAGCTCGGGGTCGTTCCACGTCGCCCTGGTCAATCCGCCCTTCCAGCACCTGGAGGACCATCTCCATGCGGCGCTGGACACCCTGGCCGACGGCGGGCGGATGGCGGCGATCGTGCCCGAGCGGCTGTTCGCCGACGCGGCGACGATGCGCGCCCTGGCCGCGCGGGGCCGGATGGCGCTGCGCCTGCGGTTCCCCGACCGCGCCTACGCCAAGCACGGGACCTCGGTTGAGACCGGCCTCCTCGTGGTCGACCGCGGCGGCGGCGACGGCGCCATCCCCGAGGTCCTCTGCGCCGAAACCCTTGCCGACGCGGCCAAGACGGCCGCGGCCGTCGCGGCGCGGCCGACCGCCCAGGCGCGGCAGTTCCGCCGCGTGAATCCCGTCGCGCTGCTGGCGCCGAAGGCGCGCGCCCTGGCGGCGCCGGCGGGCCGGCTCGCCTTCCTCGCGGAGACCGCGCCGGTCGCCTACGAGACCTGCGGCTGGTCGGGCGAAGGCCACGATGTGGGCCTCTACCAGGCCTACCGGCTCGGCCGGGTCCGCTTGCCTCAGAGCGCGCCGCACCCCTCCCCGCTCGTGGAATCCGGGCCGATGGCCTCGGTCCCGCCGCCCGCGCCCACCTATCGGCCGGTCCTGCCGACGAGGGTCGCTGGCGAGGGCCTGGTGTCCGACGCCCAGCTGGAGACGGTGATCTACGCCGGCGAAGCCCACGCCCAGCTCCTGCCTGGCTCGTGGGTCGTCGGCGAGGCCCCGCACCAGCTGATCCTGGTCGCCGACGACCACGACGGCGCCGTTCGCTTCCGCAAGGGCTTCTTCCTCGGCGACGGCACGGGCTGCGGCAAGGGTCGGGAGATCGCCGGCGTCATCGCCGACAACATCGCCCAGGGGCGCACCCGGGCGGTCTGGCTGTCGAAGAACGACGCCTTGCTGGAGGACGCCCGCCGCGATTGGTGCGCCATCGGCGGGAGCGCATCGGACATCACCCCGCAGTCGGCCTGGAAGCAGGCTGACGCCATCCGCATGGACAAGGGCGTCCTCTACACCACCTACGCCACCTTGCGGCAGCCCGCCCGGGGCGACCGCCCCTCGCGGCTGGACCAGATCGTGACCTGGCTGGGCGGCGACTTCGACGGCGTGATCGTCTTCGATGAAGCGCACGCCATGGCTAACGCCGCCAGCGGCGGCAAGGGCGCGCGCGGACCCAAGAAGGCGTCGCAGCAGGGCATGGCGGGCCTCGCCCTGCAGAACCGCCTGCCCAACGCCCGCATCCTCTATGTCTCGGCGACCGGCGCCACCACGCCGGAGAACCTCGCCTATGCGGCGCGGCTCGGGCTCTGGGGAGGCCCCGAGGCGCCCTTCCCCACCCGCGAGGCCTTCATGGACGCCGTGGAGACCGGCGGCGTGGCGGTCATGGAGCTGATCGCCCGGGAGCTGAAGGCGATGGGCCTCTACATCGCCCGCTCGCTGTCGTTCGAGGGTGTCGAGTACGAGCCGCTGCGCCATCCGCTCTCCGAAGATGACATCGCCATCTGGGACGCCTGGGCCGACGCCTATCAGCTGATCCACACCGACCTGCGCGCCGCGTTGGAGGCGGTCGGAGTCACCGAGGATGGCAAGCCCAAGTCCGGTCAGGCCGCCTCGGCGGTCATATCGGCGTTCGAGGGCGCCAAGCTGCGCTTCTTCGGCCATCTGCTGTCCGGCCTGAAGGCCCCCTCGCTGGTGACCTCGATCCGGGAGGACCTCGCCGCCGGCCGCTCGGCCGTGGTCCAGGTGGTCTCGACCAACGAGGCGGTGATGGAGCGGCGCCTCGCGGAGATCCCGCCCGAGGAATGGAACAACCTCGCCGTCGACCTGACGCCGAAGGACCAGGTGCTCGACTATCTGATGGGCGCTTTCCCGGTGATGGCGATGGATTCCGTGGAGGATGAGGACGGCAATGTCACCCTCGTTCCGGTGACCGACGCGGACGGGCGCCCCGTGGTCAGCCAGGAGGCTCTGCGCCTGCGCGACGAGTTGGTCGCTCACCTCGCCGGCCTGCCTGCGGTCCACGGGGTGCTGGACGCCGTGCTCGAGCAGCTGGGGACCGAACAGGTCGCCGAGATCACCGGCCGCTCGCGCCGGGTGGTCACCCGTGACGGCCGCCGCGTCGTGGAACGCCGTAGCGCCTCGGCCGCCAAGGCGGAGACGGACGCCTTCATGGCCGGCAAGAAGCGGGTCCTGGTGTTCTCCGACGCCGGCGGCACGGGGCGCAGCTACCACGCCGACCTCGCGGCCCAGAACCAGCAACGGCGCGTCCACTACCTGGTGGAACCCGGCTGGCGCGCGGACGCCGCCATCCAGGGCCTGGGCCGCTCGCACCGGACCAACCAGTCCTGCGCCCCGCTGTTCCGGCCGGTGACGACCGATATCCATGGCGAAAAGCGGTTCACCTCGACGATCGCCCGCCGCCTCGACAGTCTGGGGGCCTTGACGCGGGGCGAGCGGCGGACGGCCGGCAACGGCCTGTTCCGCGCCGAGGACAATCTGGAGAGCCCTTGGGCGCACCGCGCCCTGCAGGCCTTCTACGTCGCCCTGCACTTCGGTCACGTCGCAGCGATGGACCGGGAGACCTTCGAGGCCAAGACCGGCCTGCGGCTGGTGGACGGCGACGGGGACCTCAAGAAGGCCGACGACATGCCGCCGATGAACACCTTCCTCAATCGGCTGCTGGCGCTCAGGATCGCCGACCAGAACGCCCTGTTCGCGGCCTTCGACGAGATCCTCGGCTCGATCCTGGAGCGGGCGGCGCAGTCGGGCGCCCTCGATCGGGGCATGGAGGACATCGTCGCCGACGATGTGGTGATCACCGACGAGGAGGTGGTGCGCCAGGATGCGGTGACTGGCGCCCAGACCAAGCTGCTACGCTTCCAGGTCCGCACCCGCCGCGCGCTGACGAACGCCGATGACGCCGTCGCCGGCCTCGACGCCGATGGCGTGATCTATGCGGTCAACAGCAAGTCCGGCCGCGCCGCCCTCGTGGTCCAGGGCCTCACCACCACCAACGACGACGACCGCCTGATCCCCGCCGTGCGCCTGATCCGCCCCGAGAAGCGGACCATCGCCTCCCTGAAGGGGTTCGAGGAGTCGGCGTGGGAGGCGACCGACGAAGCGAGCTGGCGCGCGGCCTGGGATCGGGAGATCGCCGAAGCCGACCCCTGGATCACCCGCGACCTGGTGTTGGTCTCCGGCCTCCTGCTGCCGATCTGGACCCATCTCCCCGACAAGGGGACGTCGGTGCGCCGCCTGAAGGCGCCGGACGGCCGCCGTTGGCTCGGCCGCCTGCTCGACCCCGGCCAGGTCCCGGCGCTGAAGGTGGCGCTGGGTCTCTCCGATGTCGCCAGCGCCTACGGCGATCCGGCCCAGGTCTCAGGACTTGTGCTGCAGGACGGGGCGGCCCTGGCCCTGGCCGGCGGCCTCTGGCTGCGCCGGGCCAAGGTGATGGATCGCTACCGGATGGAGGTGGTGGGCGCGGCCGCGCAGCGGTCGTCGTTCACGGCGCTCGGCTGTTTCGTCGAAATTATCGCCTACACGCCGCGCGTGTTCGTGCCCATCGACCAGCTTGAGGTCCTCGCCGCCGTCTTGGCCAAATGGCCGCCTCAGACCGTGCTGCCTAAGGCCGCCTAGCCCCCTTTGCGGCCACCACGGCGAGACGCCCCACCCGGTCTCCGGGTGGGGCTATTCGTTCAGGCCTCGTCCGAGGCCTCCGGCTCGGGGCGGTCCAGCGCCGTCAGCATCTGGCCCGGCCGCGCCACCACGACCTTGGAGAAGAAGCGCTCGATCCCGTCCTTGTCGGTGAAGCGGTCGTGGCGGATCTCGCCCTGGACGAGGACCTTGGCGCCCTTGGGCAAGCCCTTGTCGGCCAGCCACTTGACCGTCGCGGGGGCCCAGATCTCGATCTGATGCCAGGTCGGGTAGTCCTTGCGCTCCCCCTCCTTGCGGGTCGTGCGGCTGGTGCAGACCCGCACGGTGGCCACCGACTTGCCGCCCTGGGTGGTGCGGATCTCGGCGTCGGCGCCGGTGAAGCCGATCAGTTGGACTTGGTTGAGCATCGTCGTTCTCCTGCTGGCCCGGTGGGGCCCGGGCGGCCTTGCGGTGCTTGCCGCGATCACGCGACCGCCTCGGGCGGGGCTCAAGCGCAGGGGTGACGCCCGGACGGGCTGGAAGCCGGTCTGCAGCGCCGCGAAGACCGGAGGGTCCGGCTCGGCCGCCTCGCTGGCGAGGTCGGCTTCACGCCTACGCGCCCCGCCCTAGGGTCGCCGGGTGATCGCCCAGGGACCGCTCGCCGCCTTCGGCCGCCGGCGGCAGGGGACGCTCGAACCTCACCCGCGTCCCACCTGCTTCGCGGCGCTGTCGCAGTGTCCACGAGGACCTCGGGCGGCTGGGTTCGGCGGGTCTCTGCTGCGGCCGTGCCGGGTGCGGGGCAAAGAAAGGGACGGGCCGGGCGAGCCGGCGGGAGGAATGGGCCTTCGCCGGCGTGCCGGAGGCCGCCATGTCCCCTGCCCCACGCTCGCCGGTCCTCGCCGCCTGGGGCGCCGGTGTCGACTCGACGGCCATGCTCATCGAGTTGATCGGGCGGGGGGAGCCGGTCGACCAGGTCCTGTTCGCCGACGTCGGGGCTGAGAAGGCGGAGACCTTGGCCTTCGTGCCGGTGTTCCGCGCCTGGCTCGCCGATCACGGCGTGCCGTCCGAGGTGGTCCGCTACGCGCCGAAGAACTTCAAGAACTGGCCGCCCTACCGCACACTGACCGAGAACCTCCTGACCAACGGCACCTTGCCGGGCATCGCCTTTGGCCGCGGCACCTGTTCGCAGAAGTGGAAGGCCGCCCCGCAGCACGCCTGGGCCAAGGCTTGGCCGCCGGCGCAGGCGGCCTGGGCGGCCGGGCGCAAGGTGGTGAAGCTGATCGGGTATGACGCGGGGCCGGCGGACGAGCGCCGGTTTCGCGTCGCCCAGGCGATCGACGATCCCCAGTACACGCATCGCTATCCGCTGCGGGAGTGGGGATGGACACGGCCCGACAGCATCGCGCGCATCCGCCGCGCGGGCCTGCCGGTTCCGGTGAAGAGCGCCTGCTTCTTCTGCACGGCGGCGCGACCGGCGGAGATCCGCGCGCTGCCAGCCGAGCAACTCCGACAGATCGTCCTGATCGAGGCGCGGGCCCGGCCGCGCCTGCGCAATGTCGACGGGCTCTGGCGCACGGCGGTGAAGGGCTCCCGGGGCGCAGAGCCTAGGCCCGGGTCGATGACTGCCTTTATCCGCCAGCAAGGCCTGCTCGATGCCGACGAGATCGAGGCGATCTGGGAGACCGCCCCGCGCAGCCTCACCCGCTGGCAAGCGGCCGTCGCCGGCGCGGTCGAGCGGCCCGAGATGCGGCGCTGGCTGACCGTGTTCGACGCCTTCGCAGGCCGGACCGCCCGGCTCGACGCGGCGCCAGGGCTCTACGACGGCCTGGAGGGTCGGCCATGAGCGCTGTCGATCCCCGCGCCTACGACCGGATCGTGGTCGCCTTCAGCGGCGGCAAGGACAGCCTTGCGGCGCTGCTCCATCTGTTCGATCTCGGCGTGTCGCCGCCGGCGATCGAGCTGCATCACCACCTGGTCGACGGCCCGGGGGCCGGTGCTGATGGACTGGCCGATCACCCCGGGTTATGTGGCGGCGCTGGCCGACCATTTCGGGCTTGCCCTTTACCACTCCTGGCGCGAGGGCGGCTTCCGCCGGGAGATGGCCAGGGACGGCGGTCCGACCGCCCCGATCCGCTTCGAGCAGCCGGGCGGCGGCCTGGGCGTCTCCGGAGGGCATGGGCCGCCGGGCGTGCGCGGCCGGTTCCCGCAGGTGTCGGCCGACCTCTCCGTGCGCTGGTGCAGTCCGGCGCTGAAGATCGACGTCCTGGCCGCCGCCATTCGCGGCCAGGCGCGGTTCGAGCAGGGCCGCACCCTGGTCGTCACCGGCGAGCGCGCCGAGGAGAGCCCGTCGCGGGCGCGCTACCGGCCGATCGAGCCGCACCGGACCGACTGCAGTCGCCGCCGGGTCGACCACTGGCGCCCAGTCCTCGGCTGGGCCGAGGGCCAGGTGTGGGACCGGATCGCGGTGGCGATGATCCGGCCGCACCCCGCCTATAGCCTTGGCTGGTCGCGGCTGAGCTGCCGCGCCTGCATCTTCGGCTCGCCCTCGCAGTGGGCGACGATCCGGGCGCTCTTTCCCGCGATCTTCGCCGAGGTCGCTGACCTGGAGGCCCGCTCTGGTCAGACCATCCAGCGCGCCGTGAGCGTGGCGGCGCTCGCCGATCGGGGCGCCCCCTACCCTGCGGCGCTGGCGGACCCCCAGCTCGCAGCCCTCGCCTGTGGGGAGACCTGGACCCTGCCGGTGCTGCAGCGGCCGTGGCGGCTGCCGGCCGGCGCCTTCGGGGAGGCGGGCGGTCCCAGCTGAGAGGGGGAGCAAGGGACGAGCGGGGCGAGCCCGGCGGGGAATGGTCCCGGCTGGGCCCAGGAGCTCTGGTTATGCCCCCAACCCCTCGCGGGCCGCGCCTGTCGCGCCGCCATTTCCTCGCCGCCGCCCCGACGGTCGCGGCCATCGAGGCCGGGGCCGCGCCGGCGCGGCCTCTGCCCGAGTTGGCCCGAGCCTGGCATGAGGCCCGCCACCAGCTGCGGTGGCTCCTGCTGCGATGGCAGGACCTGGAGAAGGACCTCAAGCGGCGAACGGGCTCGCTCGACTTCGGGGCGGCGGCGCGGGCCCGCGATGCGGCCGCGCTGGAAATGATCGCCATCGACAAGCGCCTGCCGGCCTTGTTCGAAAGCGAAACGGCCGGTTCGGCCGCCATGGCCGCCCTCCCCTGCCGAACGCTGGCCGATGCGCTGGCCAAGCTCGAGGTCGGGATCACGATGGTCGGGCCCGAAGACACCGACCCGACCGCCTGGGCGCTGCTGCGAGAGGGCTATGACCATCTGGTTGGCAGTCTTGGCGCTCCGGAGGCGACCCGCCATGGCTGAGCACGGCGAGCTTTTTTCGCTGGGCGTGGCCGAAGTCTCGGCGCCGATGGCGATTGTGGCGGCGGCCGATTCCGCCGACGAGTTGCGCGAACGCTTCGTCACCTATGGGCCGGCGGCGTTGGACGAGGGCGACACGCTCACGCTCGTCCTCGCGCACTGCCTGCGGCCTGGCGCGAACGCCGCCCGTGCGGCCGAGGCGCTGATGGCGCGGTTCGGCGGGGTGG
>NZ_LSJI01000295.1 GCF_001557235.1 Phenylobacterium sp. CCH9-H3
GAATCCGCGCCCACCTTGCCGTGGAATTCGTGCCCGCGATCGCGTGGAATTCGCAGTCTGGACGGCTCCCCGTTGGCAAGGTTGATCTGGGAATTCAGTGAGGCTGGTCGGTGCGGCCATGTCTTCGACCTGTTGGTGCGGCGCTTAGGTCCGCTGGCCATGATGCCCTCCGCGAAGCTGGGTCCCGACCAAAAGCACGGGCTTGAAGGCCCTCTGGCGCATTGGGTTCTCCCGCTTCCCGGTTCGACCGGTTCACATCACTCCTTCGTCGCCCTTCCCAAACTTGTCCGGCGCAGCGGCGCCTGATCCCTACGCGGCCCGCGGCATCGGCTCCCGATACGCTTGGCCGCTGGTCATGATCGCCCAGATCATCCGGGCGGTCTTGTTGGCCAGCGCCACCGCCGCGATCTTCGTGGTCCGCCGCGCCATCAGCTGCACGAGCCAGGGCCGCCGGGTCCCGTGTCGCTCGGCGTAGCGGATCACCGCCAGCGCGCCGATGACCAGCAGCTGGCGCAGGTATCGGTTGCCCTGCTTGGTGATCCCGCCCAGCCGCGCCTTGCCGCCGCTGGAGTTCTGCTTCGGCACCAAGCCGATCCAGGCTGCGAGGTTGCGGCCGGTCTTGAAGGCGTGGGGATCCGGCACGCTGGCGACGATGGCGCTGGCCAGCACCGGCCCGACGCCGGGCACGGCCATCAGCCGCCGGCCGACCTCTGTGGCCCGGGCGCTGGCAAGGATCAGCCGGTCGGTCTCGAGCGCCTGGCGGTTCACCAGGACGAGCTGGTCGGCCAACAGCTTCAGGCAGATCCGCGCGCTCGCTGGCACGCGCTCATCAGCTTCGTCTCGCACGATCTCGATCAGACCCTGCAAGCCCATCCGGCCGATCGGCGCCGCCAGCCCGAACTCGGCCATGTGCGCCCGGATCGTGTTGGAGAGCTCGATCCGATGGCGCATCAGGGTCATCCGCGTGCGGTGGATTACCAGCTCGCTCTGCTGCGCTGGGCTCTTGACCTCGACAAAGCGCATGCTCGGCCTGGTCACCGCCTCGCAGATCGCCTCCGCGTCAGCGGCATCGTTCTTCTGCCGCTTCAGGTACGGCTTCACGTACGAGGGCGGCATCAGCTTCACCTCGTGGCCGAGCTCGGTCAGCCGGCGACCCCAGTGGTGCGCCGTGGCGCAGGCTTCGATCCCGATAAGACAAGGCGGCAGCTTCTCGAAGAACGGGAGCAGCTTCGCCCGCGAAAGTTTCCGCTGCACGACGACCCGGCCCTCAGCATCGACGCCGTGGACCTGGAACACTGACTTGGCGATATCCAAGCCCACCGTGACGACCTCTTCCATGGCGCTCCTCCATCTCTGCCGACCTCACGGTGCGGCGGGGGATGGGGAGCCGTCCACGGCATCATGAGCGGACATTGGCGTCCGGCTCAGAAGCAGACATTGAGGCCGTTTGGCCAACGCTCCTCAGGTACAACTCAGCGTTCCGCTAT
Source organism: Phenylobacterium sp. CCH9-H3 (assembly GCF_001557235.1). Taxonomy (GTDB): domain Bacteria; phylum Pseudomonadota; class Alphaproteobacteria; order Caulobacterales; family Caulobacteraceae; genus Phenylobacterium. Next base: position 1,488 of record NZ_LSJI01000295.1, read on the forward strand.
GAGTGGAAACAGCCTCTGGCCCACGCATCTAAGACGACCTCCGCCCGCCAACGGCAGACAGATCGCTCGTTGTCACGCGGCGGCGCTTTGGGCCAGTCCGCACACCGCGACCTTGGCCGGCGATAGGGCTCTATTCGCGACGTCCGCTAAGTGGTCATGGTGCGTGAAGAACAACACCTGCGTCGTGCGGGCCAACTCAGCGAGAACCTTGAAGCCGGCGGCGGCGCGCCTGTCGTCGAAGTTGATGAAGAGGTCGTCGGCGAGGAACGGCAGGCGCGCCCCGCTGCGAACGGCATCTTCCACCGCGGCCACCCGTAGCGCGAGGTAGAGCTGGTCGACTGTGCCCTCGCTCATGCCGTCTACCGGAACAACCTCTTGCCCCTCCTCGCGCAGTCCGGCGAGCGTCGGCTTGTCGCCTTCGTAGTCGACGAGCAAGCGTGAGAAGCGGCCGAGTGTAAGGGTGGAGAATAGGGAGGAGGCGCGCGCAAGAAGAGGGCCTTGTTTTTCTTGCCGGTACCGCTCGATAGCTGTGCGCAACAGGCGAGCCTCAGCGCGCTTGCGGATATAGAGCTCCGCCTGGTGCGCCATCTCGCTCCGCGCCTCTGCCATCTGCGCCGCGGCGATCGCAGCCTGGGGACTGTCATCGAGTGCGTCGAAGGCGATTTGAGCGGATTTCTTGACCTGGCTCTGCGCTTCTATCTGCTCAACGAGCTTCTCGAGCGCGCCATTGATCTCCGCTGACGCTTGCACGAGTTTGTCCGGATCGGTGCCAGCGATCTCCTCGAGCAGCGCCTCAAGCGAGCGGCCCTCGCCAGCCTTGAGGATTTCGTCTTCAGCCGCGCGGATTTGTTCAGCCAAGCGGCTCGCCTCGCGCACCTGCGCTAGCGTCTCCCGAAGTTCGTCCGCGTGAGTTTCGGCGGCGTCTTTTCCGAGGGGCGCCAGCGCGATCAATGCCTCGGACAGGGCATTCTGAGCAAGATTCAAGCGACTGCAGGCCTCTTCATGCGAGGCGTGCAGACGGATGCTGACCTCAGCCTGCGTTCTCGCCTCGTCGGCGGCAGTATGGAGCTTGCGGTACAACTCCAAGACCTCGGATCCTCCAAGGCAGGCCTGAGACGCCGCATCCAACACTCGGCGCTCGAAGCTTGCCCACCCCCGTTCGATCAGGGCGAGCTGATCGTCGACCCCAACGATCTCCTCAAGCTTGATCTGCAGATGCTCGATTGTCTCCAGATGGCTGCGGATCACGGTCGGCGACGCCTGCTCCAGGCCAGCGGCAGCGAGCGAGTTTGCCCAGTCGGACGACCAACCGGCCTCGGCTTCCTCGACGGCGGCAAGCTGCAGTCGCCCGGCCTCCAAAGCCTCCTGAGCGGACTTGAGCTGACCCCGAAGCGATTGCTCCTCAGCCGCGGCTTGTTGAGCCGCTTCGAGTGTGGACTCGGTTTCGGCGAGAAGCGCAGACAGAACCACAGGCTCGTCCGGCTGCAATTTGCGTCCAAGCGCAAGCAGGATGGCCCGCCCCGCCTCGGCATGAGCCAATTGCGCGCGCTCAAGTTCTGATTTCGCCACAGCGACGGCGTCCGTCGCTTCGAGTGCGCTTCGGTAAAGATCGCGCCACTCCAGCAAGCCCTCCGGCGAAAGCTCGACGCCTAGCGGCCGCACCAAAAGCTGGAAGGCTTCACGGACGTCGGCCAAATCCTTCTCTGCCCTGTCGCGCCGTGCTTCAGCCTGCCCGAGTTCGAGCTCCGCCTTTTCAATCTCCCGCTCAAGGGCGGCGAGGCCGCCGGCGTGCTCGGCGGCCGCAAAGCGTTGGTCGGCCAGACGGTCTCCCACCGCGACCAACTCCTCGAACCGCGCGCTTGCGTGCGGCACATCTTCGACCACGGCCTCGCCCCCAAGTTGGCGCTTCAGCTCAGTCCAGGCGCCGTCGCGCTGCTGGCGCGCCTCTTCCAACATTTGTCGGGTGGGAGTGGGATGAGCGAGGACAGCATGCCTTCGGTCGAGCAACAGGGAAGAGAGACGCTCGGCGCTCCGACGCACGGCGTCTGCCTCCGTCGACGCTCGCTCGCTCGCTCCTCGCAACGCTTGCAACGCATGATCCACGTCGGCGTCTTGCGGCAGCTTCAGACTCTGGAGCGCTTTGACATCGCCAGACCAAGGCGCGAGGTCGCGCATTCGCGCGGCCAGTTCTGCCTCGAGCTCGCTGGCGGTGCGCGCGGCTTGGTCCAGCGCCCTGTGCAGGCCGGCGCCGCGGATTTCTCGAACCAGCTCGTGGATCTGCCGAACGTCTGGTTGGTTCGGGAGACCGGCGACGCTCTCCCGGAGGCGAGCCTCCAGGGCCGCAGCCATACGAGTAGCCTCGCGCGCGCCCTTCGCCTGCTCGTCTATGCTGATGCGGCGATCCAGAAGCTCACGCAAAGCAAGCAGCGCCGCGCGCGACGGCATCTTCGCCCGAAACTGGGTGACGTCGTCGTGAGCCCAGCCGAGCTCGCGCGCGAGATCGCTGGCAGCTAACCGAAGTTGGGCGCGCCGCGCCTCCAGCTCTGGCATCTGTCCGCGACCTTGGTCGACCTGCCCCTTGGCCTCCGCGAGGGTGGCGATCTCGTCAGCCAGCTCCAGCAGGGCAGGATTAGGCTGTGCGCGCTCAAGCTCCTTCTCAAGCCGCTCGATTTCTGCCTTTGCGCCAGCGATCAACAGCTGTGCACGCTCGCGATCAGCGAGCGCAGCTTCGCAGGCAGCCGCCCTCTCTTCGGAGAGGATCGGCGCGTGCTGGAGTTCGGTCAGCCGGCTCTGAGCCAGAGCGCGACGGGTAGCGGCGGGGAGAACCAACTGGCATCGCTGGACGCCGCGTTGATCCTGTGTGAGCCGGGCGTGGTCCTGGCGCAGCTTCGCCAATGCCGCCTCCGCCCCTTCTAGCTCCCTACGGGCGCTCAGCCACGCGGAGGGTCGGACCTCAGAAGCCTTCAATATCGACCTAGCTGTCTGGTAGGCCGCCGCGGCGGCGTTGTACCGGCGCGACTCCCCTGCGCGACTGGCCCAGATGGCCTTGGCCTCCTCTTCGATGGCTTCGCAGACCCTGGAGACCTGCGTCAGGCCCGACCCGGCGGAGAAGATGGCGGCCCCGATGTCGTCCTCGGCCTTGACGATCTGCTCGCCGCCGAGCCGCAGCTGGGCGTGGTCCAGGCCGAACATGCGCCGGAAGCTCTCCCGGGTCTGGCCAGCAAGAAGCGGGGCCAGCACTCGTTCGCTGAGCGGATGCTCGTCCGCTCCGCTCAGGGTGTCACCAGTGCCCTTGCGACGGACGATCTCCGCGCTTGCGCCATCGTCTTCCAGAACCGCGCCGACACGCAGGAGCGGCTGCTTGAATTTGAACGCGAAGCGCGTGCGGGCGCCGAAGCCGAACAGGAGATCGCTGACCGCAGCGAGCGTAGTGCTCTTGCCGGCCTCGTTGGGGCCAAGGACGATGTGCAGATCGCAATCGCCGCGCGGGAATACGAGGTTGCAGTCCTCGAAGTGCCCGTAGCGCAGCAAGCGCAGTTCGGCGAATCTCATGCTTCACCCGCGGTCAGGCGCGCCCGCAATGACGCGGCCGCTTCCTGGAGAATGGGGCCCGTCGAACCCAGCCGAAGCTCGCGCAGCAGCTCGAGTTCGCCGTCCAAGTCCATAGGCGTCTTGCTGAGGAAGTCGGCCAGGTCTTCCGCCAAGAGCTTCTGCAGCGCGGGATCGGTCGTTACGGTGTCGAGCAGTACGTCGAAGTCGTCGGCGATCTCGCCTGAAGCGGTCGGCCCGCGGACGGCGAGCTCGAGCTTCTCCAGCCAAATCTCGTCCGATAGCGCTGTCGCGATCGCGCGCACCGCCTCTCTCCACGCGGCCCGTTCGTGGAATAGCGCTCCGTGCAGCACGGTCTCACCGGTCAGGCGCACCCTGCACATGACCGGCCGGCCGTCGGCCTCGCGGACCAGCGTCTCCCCGAGCGCCGAACGAACGCGGTTGTGGATCTCCGAAGGATCATCGGCAGCGCTGACGTCCACCTCGACCAGTGCCCAACGGACTACGTCCAGCGCCCGGTGCTCAATGGTCTTCACCTGCCCGCCCGTCACCTGGACGAGCGCGGCGCCTTTAGGCCCGGTCTCACGAATGTTCCGACCCTGAAGATTCCCCGGAAAGACGATCGCGGGATCGGCTCGCACCTTCTCGAAGGTGTGGACGTGGCCGAGCGCCCAATAGTGGTAGCCCTTGGCCGCCAGCTCATCCGGATGGCAGGGGGCGTAGGGCTGGTGGCCCTTGGCCCCAAGCAGCGCTGTGTGCAGCACACCGATATTGAAGGCGCCCCCTTCCGGCGCGGGGTAGGCGGCCGCGAGATTGCCGCCTGGATCGCGAGACTTGTAGCTCTGCCCATGCAGCACCGCGCCGGTCGCAGCATGCTTGAACGTTTCGGCCTGCTTGGATCCGAAGACCTTCACGTTCGGCGGCAACGGCAACTGCCGGGTTAGGTGCGACTCCGCGTCGTGGTTCCCGTAAAGCAGAAAGACGTCGATCCCAGCATCGTTCAGGCGCCGCATAGCGCTGCAGAAGTAGAGCCCGGTGGCGAACGCCTCCCAATCTCCGTCGTACAGATCCCCGGCGATGACCACGAAGGCGACCTGTTCTTCAATGGCGCAGGTCACCAGGTTGTCGAGCGCGGCGCGCGTTGCGGTGCGGACCGTTTCGGCTGGGACACCATCGTACTGAGCAAGCCCTCGCAAAGGGCTGTCGAGGTGCAGGTCCGCAGCGTGCAGGAACTTGAAGTCCATTGAGATCCCCCGAGCAGGATCAGATTAGGGACAGCGGAGGCGGCAGGCTACTCGCGAGAGCGATAGGCAAGATTGGCCGGCGACGCCGCGACGCGGCCCGAGCGAGGTAGAGCATCGCCGTGGCCGAGAGCACATGATCGACTTGGGTTTTGGTTTCGATGGTCGACGTCATAATGGCCTCCGTGATGATGGAGACCCTCTCGCGTCCCTGCGTCAGAAACGGACGCATGCCCTTGCACCGCATACGTAATCGTCCTCCACGACGGCTCAGCCATCCGACCAGACCAGCAGTGATGCTGGGGAGAAAGTTCGGTTTGGGACTTCTCATGTCACCAAAGGACGACTGATGGCGCGGCTGCCTAGGCGCCGCCGGCGGCGGGAGCGCCGGATATGAGGGCGTCAACGGCCGCCAAGACCTGATCGAGCTCCGGGAACTGCACGCCCTCGGTGTTCAACCGCTCGAGGAGCGCCGCCGCGGAGGCCGGGAACTTGAGGCACGACTTGCCCTCGATATCGAACTGCTGGGCCAGCTCGCCCTTCAGCTTTTGGAAGAGCTCGTCGCCGGCGCGGAAACGAACGTAAGCTTCCAGGTTGGCGTCCCAGCAGGCGAACCGCTCGAAACAGCCCTCGGGCCACTCGGCGCATTGATCGTCGGCGACGCCGGCCAGGCGCTGCAGGACGCTGTTCGTGGCGATGCGCTCCTTCTCGTCCTTGGTATTGTCACTCCGGTCGTTGTCGAACAGCCAGAAGCAGGGAATGGCTAGGGCCGAAAAGATTACCACCGGCCGCTCGATGTTGTTCTTGCCGCTCACTTGGGCGATCACGATCCCCTCCGCGTGCGGGTCGCGGCCTTTCAACCGGTACCAAGCTTCCAGGACGGACTGGTCGCCGACCCCCTCCACTAGGACTACGCAGCGCGAGAAGAAGCCCTCCGCGATTTGGGTGTCAAAGGTGTGCAGCTTGGCGGCGTACCTTGCCGCCGACCAGGCCTCCTCTGCCGGCCGCCCGGCGGCTTGGGCCGAAGCCAATGAGCACGCCTCCAGGCTCGTCTCGCTGACCCGAACGTTTCGCGCCTCACCCTCCTTCACCCGTCGGACCATGCGGATCGCCTCGCAGGCTGGTAGCGAGACCAACAAGGGCGAGTGGGTCACAAAGATGGTCTGCACGCGGATGCCGGTCTCCGCATTGAAGCCTTCGGCGAGCCGCCTGAGGATTTTGCCGAAGAGCCGCTGCTTCGTGGGGTGCTGGTAGATTTCAGGCTCCTCGATGGCGAGGATCAGGTCGCTCTGCGGCGTATCGAACTGCTGCTGGCCGGCCTGCTCCTTGGCGGTGTGGGCGGCCATGTACTGCAGCACGGTGAGGATGACGGCCCGCTGGAGCCCGTGGCCCACTCCTTCCAGCCCGGTGATGAAGTCGTTGTCCTTTACCGAAATGGCAGCCGTCGGAAAGCTGGGCTGAAGCTGGGTGACCGGCTGCCAAGTGGTGATGATCTCGGAGTCCTTGTAGTAGTCCGACAGGATGCGGGTCATGCCTTGGCTGATCTCCGCCAGCACCGGGACGTTAGCGGGGTTGGTGATGTCGGAGATCTTCTGATTGGCCTCGTCCAGGAATGCCTTGAAGGCCGCGCTGTTCTCGATTGTCTGGCGCGCGATAGTGTCCAGCAGGGTGCGCACGGGCGACGCCTTGTTGCCCTGGATGTCTTCGGCCGCATCTTGGACCGCGCGGATGAGCACGAAACTGGTCTTCTGTTTAAGCTTCCCTGCGGCGACATTGGTCCACCCCTTGAAGGCCGCGACCTTGTGCAGCTCCAGGCTCTCAGGGTGAGCAGCTTCCCAGGCCTCCAGGAAACCGTCGATCTCGTCCGCGCTCTTCTCCTTCAAGAGTTCGGGCGGGTTGCCATAAGCCTCCCGAAGCTCCGCGTAGAGCTTCCGCTTGTCGGTCTTGCCGCTCTCGTTTCGGATGGCGGTGAAGTCGGGGTTCACCAAGGCCGAGACGAAGAACTTGCCGCTTTCGGCGGGATTGTCCGCGTAGAACCGGCGGGTCACCACGAGCCGGCCATTCAGCAGGTTGCCGCCGAACTCCTCTAACTCCCCCGGAGTGAGCTCTGCGAAGTGCACGGTAATGTCGATCGGCGCGCCAACGTTCTCGTCGGAGAAGTCCTTGGGACCGACGCGCGGGCTACTCGAGAAGAACAGGTCGAGCGCCAGCAGAAAGGCGGACTTGCCGGAGTTGTTCTCCCCCAGCAGAGCCGTTGCGCCGCCCAGGTTGAAATCCGAATTCCGAAGGGCCCGGAAATTCCGGACCTCGACGCGCTGGATGCGCATTTCCCCCCCCGAGGTCTACCTGGGGTGGAACATTGCGCGACTGCTCCGCCGGAGCAAGTGTGCGGTCTAAAGTTCGCAAACGATCCGGATCATCGCCGCGTCGCCGCGTTTGTAGCCGGGCCGCGGCGCCTCCGAAGCGTTAGACGATACGAAGGCCCCCTGCGCCTCGTCCAGGCGCATGAGCTTCCAGCCTACGCGCTCCCCACTCGTGCTGCCGCCGCTTATCTGCCAAGCGCGCATCACCGGATTGCCAGCCTTTGAATACCCAACGGCATGCACTTCGACACAACGACTGAAGCCGTCGTAGCGCAGCTCTAGCACTAGGCCACGACGCAGCGCGTCGCATGCGGTCTCCACCCACATCTGCATTCCTCCACCAACGCGCTCGTCACCAGCGATCACCTATAAGCCGCACGACCGAGCATCACGCGGGGGACTAAAGCTTGGCCGATGTTACAGCCGTGGTGGAGCCCCAGCCCTATCCTCGCGCGGGACCTTGCCAGTTCTTCGAACCGCTGCTGGTAGCTTTGATGGCAGAGCCTTTATGGAGAGAAGTGGAACTCCTGGTCAGCAAGGAGTCGGCTGCTGAGACGCAAAGGCGAAGCTTGGCGTGCAGCCGCAAAGCCGAACTTCCAAATGGCAGCTAAGAGTCAGGCCTGCGCCTCGGTCGTTGGCGCTAAGCATGGTGCCGACCAGCGGACCTTCTGAACTTCGCCCTTGAGTCAAATCCGGTCCAAAGGCTAAGCACGGCCGGCAGGTGACGCGGGCCGAAGTCTGGGTTGGGGTGGGGTGTCCGCCACCGGACCCTGAATTCACCGTTTTGTCGTGGCCTATCCGGCTCGAACTTGTGCAGCAGGCTGCTGCACAATTGATCGGGACCACTTCCGGACGAACCCCATCCTTGAGAGCGAACCATCGAGGCAAGGACATGCCCCCCGCAGCCTATCGACCCACGCTGCTGACGGCCGAGATCGACCCCACGGTATCGGCACGGTATCGGTGTTCAACCGCCTGGTGGCGCTCGCGACCGAGCATCTGATCGCCGTGATCGGCGAGCTGCGGACCCACCGCCAGCACCGGCCGAACCGGCCGGTGCTGGCGGTGCAGGTCGTGGCGCCGCTCTGACGCGGCCGTCCTAGTGGACTTTCAGGGTCTTTGCGGGGCCGAGACGCCGCAGGAGGTCCTGGCGCAGGACCTCCACCTCCGCCTCCAACCGCGCCATCGTCTCGGCATCGGCGGTGCGCGCCGCGGTCAGGAGTTGCAGGCAGCGGTCCACAATTGCGCGCGCCTCGGGCGCGGCGCGAACCCGCAGCCGAAGTTCGACAAAATAGAGCAGCGCCTGATCGAGCGAAGTCGCCATTGGGCCTTCATGAAACGCCGGTCGCGAAACGACAAGCCTGAGCCGCACCCGACCGGGCGACGTCCTGGGGCGGGGAGGCCCGGATGACCTACGACAGGGGCGGGAGAAATGGCTCTGTGAGTTGACGGGCCGGGTCGCGGGGGGCGCAGGCCGCACCCGCTCCCGGAGCCGCTCGCAAACACGGAGATCACCCATGACCCTCTACGCCATCGCCAAGGCGGTGGGCGGCGACGTCTATGCGCGCGGGCGCCGCGCCAATATCCCGGCCCCTGGCCACAGCCTGGCCGATCGCTCGGTCTCCCTGCTCGTGGCGGACGGACGGCTGGTCATCCATTGCTTTGGCGCCGCGTCCTGGCAGGAGGTCCGCGCCGACCTCCTGGCCCGCGGCCTCATCGACGCCTCCGGTTTCCTCATCGCTGCCGGGCGGTCCGCCGACGGCATCGCGGCCTCGCCGACGCCGGGGCGATTGGAGCGACGGGCGTTCGCCGAGGCGCTCTGGCTCAGGAGCGGTGAGCTCCACGCCGCCGGACCCGCTGGCCGGTACTGCCTGGCCCGCTGCGCGCCCGAAGCCTTGGGCCGCCCCTGGGCCTTGCGCAGCCATGCCGCGGCGCCCGTGTCGGTCTATGGCGGCAGCCGCTTCACCCGCCCGGCCCTGGTCTGCGCCGTGCGATCGGCGGACGACGGCCTGACGGCGGTCGAACTCACCTATCTCACGACGGCAGGGGCCCGGTGCACCGTCGTCCGGACGCCGCGCAAGGCGATAGGGGTGCTGCCGCCCGGCAGCGCCGTGCGGCTCGCGCCGGCCGAGGCCACGCTCCTGGTGGGCGAAGGCGTCTTCACCACCCTGTCGGCCATGGCGCATTTCGACCTCCCCGGATGGGCGCTGCTGTCCACGCGCAATCTGCGCCGATGGACGCCGCCGCCGGGGGTGCGCCGCGTGCTGATCGCCGCCGACCGGGGCGCCGATGGCGAGGCCTCGGCCGCGACCCTGCGGCGGGTGCTGGCGGGGCTCGGCGTCGAGGCGGAGATTCGGTGTCCGCCGCCCCCGTTCGGCGACTGGAACGACTGGCGGATGGCGGCGCGCGACGCCGAGCGGGCGGGGAGGAGGAGCAAGGGACGGGTGGGGCGCGCCCGGGGGCAGGATGACCCTCGCCCCGGCGCAGGAGCCTGATCTCGATGACCGAAGTTGCTTCCCCCGTCCCCGAGCCGGCCGCCGGCCCCGTCCCGATGAAGCGCATTGTCGTGCGCCTGGGCGATCTCGGCCTGGCGAAGGAGAACCTTCGCTATGCCGAGCCCGCGGACGAGGACGTCCCCCAGCTTGCCGACACCCTGTTGGCCGCCGGCGTGGTGATCCCGCCCATCGTCCGGCCGGGCCGCAAGGGCGAGCAGCCGCACATGGCCCTCGACGGCCGCCGCCGGCGCATGGGCCTCCTGCTGCTGCGCGACCGCGGCGACATCACCGACGACTATGAGATCGAGTGCCTGCTGGCCGAGACCAAGGCGCAGCAGGCCGCAGCGATCCTGCTGCCCAACACCGAGCACGCGCCGGTCCATATCGCCGACGTCATCGTCGCCATCGGCCGGCTTCGGAAGGCCAAGATGGACACCGCCGCCATCGCCAAGTCCCTGGGCTACGCCGAGCTGGAGATCAAACGGCTCGAAGCCCTGGCCGCCGTCGATCCGATGGTCCTGAAGGCGCTGCGCCAAGGCAAGCTGACCCTGAAGCAGGTCCGCCTGTTCGCGCGGCTGCCGGACAAGGCGCAGCAGAAGGAGATCGCCCAGACCGCGCTCGACGGCTACTTCCACGACTACCAGCTGCGCGCCGTGGTCGAGAATGGCCGCGCCACCATCGACGACGAGCGGTTCGTCCTGGTCGGCCGTGAACGCTACATCGCGGCCGGCGGACGGATTTCCTCGGACCTGTTCGGAGAGCTGCCGGACGCCCTCCTAGACCCCGACATCCTGCAGGCCGCCTGGCGCGAGCGCGTGCAGCCGATCGTCGATCACCTGCAGGCCCGGGGGCTCGATGTGTTCCTCGGTCGCGAGGGTGGATACGCCGCGCCGGAGGGGTTCTCTCGCCTGGGCTATGTCTACGAGCGCGACCTCGCCGAGGCGCAGCGCACCGCCCTGGCCGACGCCCGCGACCGGGTCGGCGAGATCGCCGCCGAGCTGCAGGGTCTCGATCTGGCGGCGGATGAGACCCCGGCGGCGCTTTGTCGCCTGATCGACGCCCTGGCGGCCCAGGCCAGTGCGCCGCTGACCCGCAGCCGGATCGGCGCGGTGTTGATCACCCCCGGCGCCGGCGAATTCGGCGTCGCAGCCACCTTCTTTTCGGTTCCCTTGCCGGTTGAGGCGCTGCCCGACGACATCGAAGAGGAGGACGACGACGAGCCGGAGGCGGCCGTCGGCGGCTATGGCCGGTCGAGCGCCGACGTGGAGGTCCCGAAGGCTGACGTTGAGATCGCGGGCTCCAGCCACGTCCTGCACGAGACCCGGACCGATGTCGCGACCCGCGGCCTGATCCGCGACCTGGCGGACGACCCGTCCGTCGCCCTGACCGTCCTGGTGGCGCAGCTGTTCAAGCAGCTTGCGCTGCACGCGGCGTGCAGTGCTGGGACCTCGGCGCTGCAGATCTCCGCGACGCGCTACGGGCGGGCCGGAACGGCCCCGGTCGCGGCCCTCGACGGCGAGGTGCGCACCCGCCTGGACGCGCGGCGCAGCGCCTACAGGGCCTCCGGCCTGCGGCCCATCCCCTGGGTCGAGACCCTGCCGCACGGCGAGAAGATGGCGCTGCTGGCCGAGCTCACCGCCATCAGCCTGGACCTGCGGGAAAGCCGCACGACGTCGCTCCGCGACGCCGCCCGGGCCGAGGCCGCCGAGATCGCCGCGCTCTGCGGGGCCGACATCGCCGCCCATTGGACGCCGGACGAGCGCTTCCTCGCCGTGCACTCGAAGAAGCAGCTCCTCGCGCTGCTCGACGAGATGCAGGTCGAAGACGATCGCGCCAAGTCCCTGAAGAAGGACGACCTGGTGGCCTTCGTCGCCGAGGCGGCCGCCGAACGGCAATGGGCGCCCGCGATCCTCTCCTGGGACCGCACGACGCCCGACGACGCCGAGGGCGAGGCTTCGGACGAGGCCGGCGAGGCGACGGCGGATGGGACGGCCGAACCCTCGACGGATACGTCGGAGGGGCAAGCCGACACCGCGCCGCCGCTGGCGGCCTGACCGACCGTCCGGCGGGCGTGCCCGTCGCGAACGTCGGGGGTCCCCGCGCCGAGGAGCCGGCGCGGCCCCGCGTGGGCACGATTGGAGCGCTCTGCGGCAGACCCTTCAATGGGGCCGCCTCCCTCCGCGACGCCCGTCGGACTGACGGCGCCCATCCGGTCGCTCCGGGTGGGCGCCGTCCTTCTGGAGGGGGAGCGAGGGGGCGGTCGGGCGAGCCCGTCGGAGCTGGAGGGAGGCGCCCTCCGCGGCGGGTGAGCTGGACCTCCGCCCATGAACGCCTTGCTGCCCCTCTTCACTGCTGGCGGGGATCCCGCCGGCGAGAGCTCCGCCAATCTGCTGGCCGCCGCCCGGGCGCTCACACCGCATCTCAACCGCTCGCGCGTCCTGGACCGCAAACTGGTGGCCGGGGTGATGACCACCGCCTACGGCGCCTCGGACGCTGAAGGCGCCTGGCTGTGGCGCGACGCCTATGACGCGATCGAGGTGGCGCTGGTGCTGCAACTGCGCCGGCTTTCGCTGCAGATCGGGCGGCTGGAGGACGCCCCGGCCGAGATCGCCGCCCTGCTGGCCAACCTGTCGGCGCTGGGCCTCACCCACACGCGCCGCTCCGAGGAGCAGGTCGCACTCGACCAGTTCTCGACGCCGCCCCAGCTGGGCGCGCTCGCCGTTCTGGCCGCCCATGTGCGCCCGGGCGACCGGGTGCTGGAGCCGTCCGCCGGCACCGGCTTACTGGCCATCCTGGCCGAAGCTTGTGGCGCGACCCTGACCTTGAACGAGCGCGCCGCCGGCCGCGCGGCCCTTCTCGACGCGCTGTTCCCGGCGGCGACACGATCACGCCACGACGCCGCCCACCTCGCCGACCTGGCGCCAGGCTCGGGCGGCTTCCACGTGGCGCTGGTCAATCCGCCCTTCCAGCATCTGGAGACGCATCTGCACGCCGCAATCGAGACCTTGGCGGACGGCGGCCGTCTGGCCGCCATCGTGCCGGCGCGAGTGTTCGACGACGCAGCCGCGATGCGAGGCCTCGCCGCGCGAGGTCGCATGGCCCTGCGGCTGCGCTTCCCGGAGCGCGCCTACGCCAAGCACGGGACCTCGGTGGAGACCGGCCTGCTCGTCGTCGACCGAGGCGACGCGGAGGGCGGCGTCCCGGAGGTTCGCGACGCCGAGACGCTCGCCGAGGCCGCCGGGCTCGCGGCGGGCGTCGCGCCACGCCCCAGCGCGCAGCCGCGCCAGTTCCGCACCCTCGACCGCAGCGCCCTGCTCGCCCCGCGCGCCCGGGCGCTGGCGAGCCCGGGCGGACGCCTCGCCTTCCTCGCGGACACCGCGCCGGTCGACTACGATTCCGCGCCCTGGTCCGGCGAGGGTCACGATGTCGGCCTCTACCAGGCCTACCGGCTGGGCCGAATCCGTCTGCCGCAGAGCGCGCCACATCCGTCGCCGCTGGTGGAATCCGGACCGATGGCCTCGGTCGCGCCGCCGGCGCCGACCTATCGCCCGGTCTTGCCGCGCAGGGTGCTGGACCAGGCGCGGATCTCGGAGGCCCAGCTCGAGACGGTGGTCTATGCCGGCGAGGCCCACGCCCAGGTGTTGCCGGGCGCCTGGCGGCTGGGCGAGGCTCCGCACCAAGTGGTTCTGGTCAAGGACGACGAGCCGGGCGCAGTGCGCTTCCGCAAGGGCTTCTTCCTGGGCGACGGCACCGGCTGCGGCAAGGGCCGGCAGATCGCCGCGATCATCGCCGACAACCTGGCCCAGGGGCGCAGCCGTGCGGTCTGGCTGTCGAAGAACGACGCCCTGCTCGAGGACGCGCGCCGAGACTGGACGGCGATCGGCGGGACCACCGCCGACATCACCCCCCAATCGGCCTGGAAGCAGGCCGACGGCATCCGCCTGGAGCGCGGCATCCTCTACACGACCTACGCGACGCTGCGCCGACCTGCGCGAGGGGACCGCCCCTCCCGCCTGGACCAGGTCGTGGCCTGGCTGGGGGCGGACTTTGAAGGCGTGATCGTCTTCGATGAAGCCCACGCCATGGCCAACGCCATGGGCGGCGGCAAGGGCGCGCGGGGCCCGAAGAAGGCCTCGCAGCAGGGTCTGGCGGGCCTTGCCCTGCAGAACCGGCTGCCCAACGCCCGGATCCTCTATGTGTCGGCGACCGGCGCCACCACGCCGGAGAACCTTGCCTATGCGGCCCGGCTCGGCTTGTGGGGCGGACCGGAAGCGCCGTTCCCGACCCGGGACGGGTTCATGGACGCCGTCGAAACAGGCGGGGTGGCGGTGATGGAGCTCATCGCCCGGGAGCTGAAGGCGATGGGCCTCTATGTGGCCCGCTCGCTCGCCTTCGATGGCGTCGAATACGACGCGCTCCGCCATCCGCTCGGCGCCGACGATATCGCCATCTGGGACGCCTGGGCGGACGCCTACCAGCTGATCCACCGCAACCTGCGCGCCGCCCTGGACGCGGTCGGGGTCACCGAGGACGGCAAGCCGAAGTCCGGTCAGGCCGCCTCGGCAGTGTTCTCGGCGTTCGAAGGGGCGAAGCTGCGGTTCTTCGGCCATCTGCTGGCGGGGTTGAAGGCGCCCTCGCTCATCGCTGCGATCCGCGAGGACCTCATCGCAGGGCGTTCCGCCGTGGTGCAGGTGGTTTCGACGAACGAAGCGGTGATGGAACGGCGCCTGGCGGAGATCCCGCCGGAGGAGTGGAACAACCTCGCCGTCGATCTGACGCCGAAGGACCAGGTGCTCGACTATCTGATGGGCGCCTTCCCGATCATGGCCATGGATGCCGTCGAAGACGAGGACGGAAACGTCACCTTGGTTCCGGTCACGGATGCCGACGGGCGACCCGTGGTCAGCCAGGAAGCGTTGCGGTTGCGCGACGAACTCGTCGCCCATCTCGCGGGCCTGCCGGCCGTCTCAGGTGTGCTGGACGCGGTGATCGAGGCGCTGGGAACCGAACGGGTCGCCGAGATCACCGGGCGCGGACGACGCGTCGTCACCCGCGGCGGCCGCCGCGTGGTGGAGCGCCGCAGCGTGTCGGCCGCCAAGGCCGAGACCGACGCCTTCATGGCGGGTCGCAAACGGGTGCTGGTGTTCTCCGACGCGGGCGGCACGGGCCGGAGTTACCATGCCGACCTCGGGACTCCGAACCAGCAGCGCCGCGTCCACTATCTGGTCGAGCCGGGCTGGCGCGCCGACGCCGCGATCCAGGGCCTCGGCCGCTCGCACCGCACCAACCAGGCGTGCGCGCCGCTGTTCCGCCCGGTGACCACCGACATCCACGGCGAGAAGCGGTTCCTCTCGACCATCGCGCGGCGTCTGGACAGCCTGGGCGCGCTGACCCGGGGCGAGCGACGCACCGCCGGCGCAGGCCTCTTCCGCGCCGAGGACAACCTGGAGAGCCCGTGGGCGCACCGCGCGCTGCAGGCCTTCTACGTCGCCCTCCACTTCGGCGAGGTCGACGCCATGGATCGCGAGACGTTCGAGGCGAAGACCGGCCTGCGGCTGCTCGACCATGAGGGCGAGCTCAAGTCGTCCGACGACCTGCCGCCGATGAATACCTTCCTGAACCGGCTGCTGGCGCTGCGGATCGCCGACCAGAACGCCCTCTTCGGGGCCTTCGACGCCCTCCTGTCGTCGATCCTCGAGCGGGCGGCGCAATCGGGGCGGCTCGACCGAGGCATGGAGGACATCGTCGGCGACAATGTGGTGCTGCAGGACGAGGAGGTGATCCGCACCGACGCCGTCACCGGCGCGGAGACACGACTGCTGCGCTTCCAGGTCCGCACCCGGCGCGCGCTGACCTCTGCCGACGACGCGCTGCTCGGCCTGGACCGCGAGAGCCTGACCTTTGCTCGCAACGGCAAGTCCGGCCGGGCGGCCCTGGTCGTGCGCGGGCTCACCACGACCGACGACGACGACCGGCTGATCCCGGCGGTGCGACTGATCCGTCCGGAAAAGCGGACCATCGCCTCGTTGAAGGGGTTCGAGGAGTCGGCCTGGGACGGGGTCGACGAGGCGACCTGGCGCGCCGCCTGGGACGCGGAACTGGCCGATGCGGATCCCTGGATCGCGCGCGAACTGGTGCTGGTCTGTGGCCTCCTGCTGCCCATCTGGACCCACCTGCCGGACAAGGGGACCTCCGTCCGCCGGCTGAAGGCGCCGGACGGCCGCCGGTGGCTCGGCCGCCTACTCGATCCCGGCCAGGTCCCCGCCCTGAAGGTGGCCCTGGGCCTTTCGGAGGTCGCGCAGGCCTATGGCGATCCGGAGCAGGTCGCGCGCCTCCTCCTGGAGGACGGTACGGCGCTCTGTCTCGCGGGTGGCCTCTGGCTGCGCCGCGCCAAGGTGATGGATCGCTATCGGATCGAGGTCGTGGGCGCCGGCGGCCAGCGCCACGTCTTCACGGCGCTCGGCTGCTTCGTCGAGATCATCGCCTACACGCCGCGGGTGTTCGTGCCGGTGGATCAGCCGGCCGTGCTCAGCGCCATCCTGGAGAAATGGCCGCCGCAGTCGGTCCTGCCCAAGGCGGTCTGAGGTAGGAGGAAGGGACGGACCGGGTGCGCTCGATCGGAGCGCGCCTGGAGGTCCCCATGACCCAATTCCCCACCTGGTCCGACGACCGCGTCACCACCCTCAAGACCCTCTGGCTCGAAGGCCTCAGCGCCGCGCAGATCGCACGGCGGCTCGGCGGGGTCACCCGCAACGCCGTCATCGGCAAGGTCCACCGCCTCGGTCTCAGCGGCCGCGCGACGGCCTCTCGCCCGGGCCGGACGCCACGTGGCCGGACGCCACGCAGGCCGCGCCCCGCCAAGATGGCTACCGTGACGCGCCCTCAGGTTCGGGCGTCCGCCCCGGCTGTAGCCGCCGTGCCGGAAGGGCCCGGGCTCATTGCGGACCTCACGGGCCTTCGGGCGCACATGTGCAAATGGCCGATCGGCGATCCGAAGGCGGCGGACTTCAGCTTCTGTGGACGGCCCGCCGATGGGCCGTACTGCCCGACACACGCGGCCGCGGGTGTCCGGCCTGGGTCATCTTGGCGGGCCGACGGCGACCCCATTGTGCGTCGTGCGCTCGCCGGGCTAGTCTGAGCGGGCGGTCAAGCCACGACGATGCAGTGTCAGTCGCGCCCGCCCCGCTTGGGTGCTGAATTCGCTCTTGTGCGGGCGCGCGTGGGCGCTGGAATGGTCGACGCACGGGCTCGGGCGACCGTATGGAGACTTGGGACGTCAGACCGAGTCGTCTTGAAACCGCGGGGGCGAGAGCGTGCCGATCTGGCGAGGGTTGTTTCGCGTGAAGGGCCAGGATCGGGCGCACGTGTCCGACGGCGACATCGGCGATGTGATGGCCCGCGCAGATTACGAGGCCGCGTTGATTTCCCCGCCGTGGGATGACTTGAAGGAGGTCGACCCCGACTCCGGACCTCCACAGCCGCAGAGACCCCTGCGGCGGAAATCCTAGCCGCCCCCGCTTTCACCCTCGC
The DNA here is from genome assembly GCF_001557235.1 of Phenylobacterium sp. CCH9-H3. GTDB lineage: Bacteria > Pseudomonadota > Alphaproteobacteria > Caulobacterales > Caulobacteraceae > Phenylobacterium. The sequence continues at coordinate 18,666 of NZ_LSJI01000295.1, forward strand.
ACTGCGCGACGAGCTACTCGCGGTTCGCTCGCCCGTTGTCTGGCAGGCTGAAGCCGGCGCGCTGGAGTACCAAACGCATCTGGTACTCCCGGAAGCCCTCGAGAAACCACCATCGAAGATCTGCGGGCGGCAGGCCGATCAGCTGCAGGATCCGCGCATGGTAGAGCAGATCCAGCGCGCCATTCAGGGCTTCGATATCCTCTAGGAACTCGTCGTAGCCGGCTCCGTCGCGGGCGCCGCCGAAGTGGGAGACGTCATTGCGCCGCTTTGTGCACCGCGTGGCGAATGCGGTGAGTTCGGCCGACGTCAGGCCGATCGGCAGGTCCTTGAGCACCTCGTAGAGACGCGTGCCAAGTGACGGCTCCTCTGTGACCGGCAGCTTGCCTTTCGCCCACTTTCGATCCTTGTCGAGCTTGATGTCACTCAGAATCCGGCCGACCTTTTCCACCAGGTTCGGGTTCTCTGCCGGGGGCGCGTCGCGCCGGTGCATCGCCTCGAGGCCCCACATGAAGCTCGCGAACCGAAACTCGGGGTAGCTCTGAGCCACGCGCCGGTTGCCGAGGTAGAGATGGAAGCCGGGCCCGAAGCGTTCGTGTCCGTCGAGCCAGGCCTCGACCAGCGTCCCGAAGATGTCCTGGATCTGTGGGAACCTTGCCCAGCAGTCGTTCCACCGCACCGCGGCGTCTTTCCGGTGGCCGCGCGCGTAGAAGAGGCGCGCGGGCGCGCCGACGCCGGTGATGACCCGCGGGAACGCCATCCCGCGCTCGCTGTCGGTGAGGAGGATCATCAGATCCTCGATGCGACCGGCAAGTTCGAGAGCGGCTTCCACGTCCATCGGCTCACCCCTGAACTCGAGGTCGGCCGTCTCGGTCCATTCGATCCTCGTCTGCTTGCCCGGTCCCGTGCCGCGAAGGCTGCGCCTCAGGACGACCTCAAAGCGTCGTGTGGACCAGGTAACCGGCTCCGGCCGGGCATAGGCCGCGGTCGCCCCACGATCGTTCTGTGTCACCTCGATATGCTCAGCGATCAGCCAGTTCTCGTAGCCCTCAAGTGAACAGAGCAGCGTGTCGAACGTCGGCTCCTCACCCTCCGGCAACGCCAGGCCAATCAGGCACCTCTGCGCAATGAAGCCTTCGTGGGACGGCCCCCTTGCGGCAAGCTTCGAACCATTCTTGATGAGCGCCCACAGCCGCACGCGTTCGTTCGTGCCGGCGAGCACGCCGACGATGGCGGAGTGCGGCAGCTCCTGTTCGAAGGCGATCGCCATCCGTCCAGGGCCCGGAAGCCGCGGCAGAGGCATGTCGAGCGCCAGGTCGGCTAGGCCGGATTCGCTGACCGTCAGGCGTCCCGTTGCGAGCCCTTCTGGCGCCCAGTTCCCCTCGGGGATCGGCTCATCAGCCCACCAGAAGTAGCCGCGTGCATCAACCAAGTCGCCCATACCCACACCCTCGTGGTTCCAACTGCGCGGATGTGGGCCGTAGCAGGAATCTCGCCGCGCCTCCTACGGCTCCGCTCGCGACGGGGTGTCGTTCCTCGCTTCCATCTCGCCCCCGAAGTTGCGGTCGGTGATCCGCCGGATAACATCGGCCGCGACGTACTGGGCGCGCATGGCAAGTTCCATGAGCTGCACGCGCGTCAGGCCGTGAGCTGCGTAGCGCGCGCCCACATGGTTCGGGAAGTTCTGCACCGCGGCCAGCAGGCGGGCGTCGCTGGGGCCTGGCGCGACTTCGACCAGCTTCGCTGCCAGTCGGGAGAGGTTGTGCGACAGGTCCTTCAGCGCCCGTTCGTCGAGCCCAGATGGGCGAGCCCGCCCTTCAGGGCGAGCTCGGCGCTCAGGCAGGCCGACTGCACGGCCGCGTCGACATCGACATCTCCGGCGAGGATGCGGGTCGTCGCGGCCACGTTCGAGCGCGCATTCGCGAACAAGACTGGCTTCGGGGCGCCGCCATCCAGAAGCCGCCGAACCGCTCGCCCATACGGAACGGTCGCCCGACGAGCGACACCTGACTGGCCGCCCCCAGCCCGCCAAAAACGTGAAGCCGGCACGCGCGTCTGAGGACCTGTCGCCCCCAAGGTCATCTCCCGGAGGAGCCTCAAGCGGTCTTGGCGTCGCCGTGTTCCCAGCCGAAGATGCTGCGTCCCCCGTAGCTGGTCGATTGCACACGCTCCTCCGCCACGACGCGCTCGAAGCTCGCCGCGGTGGCAAACTGCTCGAGGCGACGAGACTCCGCGTCAAGCCGCTGGAGCGCGTGCAGCTGGTCGTCCTGGCCGAGCTTGGCCTGGCTCACCGCCGTTTTGAGCACGGAGATCGTGTGGTCATAGACGTGGATCGGGACCGGGAACGGGTGTCGATCCTTACCGCCGTGCGCGAAGGCGAAGCGGGCCGGGTCACTGAACCGGCAGGGCGCACCATGCATGACCTCAGCCACCAGGGCGAGCGCACGCACGGTGCGGGCGCCGACGCCGGGAACCTGCAGCAGCTCGGTGAAATCCTTCGGTCCGCACTCGGCCGCGGCGGCCAAGTTGCCTCGCAAGCGCGGCAGCACCACGTCGGAGGCCTGCACGTCGTGGCGCTCCGGCATCGTCAGATGGGGCAACGTCATCTGCGGCGGCGGGGGCGCGGGCATCGTCGACCCCCGTTCCAACATAGCCATCTCACGGGCGATCGCGTCGGGGCCGAGCGTCTCCAGGAGCTCGATCTGCGCCGCCCGCGAGGCGTCCGCCCTGGCGTCGGTGAGGTTGACGATCTCGCCGAACGTCTCGCCTTCAATGGCGCTGTGCGGCGCGTCGACGAAGCTCGTGAGTCCCTCCGACAGCCAGTGATAGCGGCGCGCCGTGCCGGCGTCGCCCTTCATGCCCTGCTGCACCACCACCCAGCGGCCATCGTCGCTGACGATGAAGCCGTGCAGATAGAGGTCGTAGCCGTCCTGCACCGCGGCGCTGTCCACCTTAGCGACCAGACGGCTGGTCGCGGCCAGGCCCGCGCCATCGAACCCGAGCCGGTCGCCGAGCACGATCAGCTCGCCGGGCGTCTTGCGCGAGTGTTTGCCGCGGCCGCCGCAGACGTGCAGGCCGAGCTCGCGGGCGCGCGGCGCGAGACCCCGTTTGAGGGCGCCGAGAACGCTGGTGGTGATGCCCGACGAATGCCAGTCCATCCCCATGACGGCGCCGAAGGCCTGGAACCAGAACGGATGGGCCAGGCGGCGCAGCAGCTCGTCGCGGCCGTAATGGTGGATGATTGCCTCGCACATCACCGCGCCCAGCGCGGTCATGCGGTCTGACAGCCAAGCGGGGACGCGACCGCCGTGCAGCGGCAGATCGGCGCTCCCGGTTCGCTGGCTCACGACTCAGCCTCTTTGTTCATGCCTTGTTCTAGCATGCCGCGCGCCGTACGTCAGGCGCGCGCTCGCCGGGTCTCCATGGTCGCGAGAGCGTCTCGGGTGATCGCCTCCAGATCCTTGGCGCCGTCGAGCACCGCGTCCGCCGCGGCACGGAGCTTTTCGTCCAGGTCCTGTTCGGCGGGATGGGCCTCGTCGGCCTCCATCTGCGTGACGCTGACCCCTCGGTCGGCCACCCGCGCCCGCCGTGTTTCGCGCGGCGTGTCGAGGTAGAACAAGGTGACGGTGTCGAGGCCCTCGGCCTCGCGCTGCCGCAGGGCGTCGAGAATGGAAGCGTGCCGCAGGCCGTCCAGCAGGAGGTCCTGACCGGGCGCATGCCCCGACCAGGCCAGCGCCCCGTCGAGAAACGCCCGCGCATCGGCCTGCACGAGCTCGTGGCCGAGGTCCTGGAGCACCTGTCGGCGCTCGACGTCCAGGCCACGTTCAGCCGCGAGGCTCCGCACGTAGTTCCCGAAGCCGGCAGAGGCGGCGCCGGAGGCCGCGGCGATCGCCCGGGCCAGGGTGCTTTTGCCGCTGCCGATGGGGCCCGCGAGCGTGATGATCATCGAAGGTCCAGCTGGGCCTCGGCGCGCCGGTCGATGATGACCCAGCCCTGCCGGTCGCGCTTGGCGAAGGCCATCGGCTTGATCTCGGTGGGCTCCTCCAGCTCGATGAGGGTCGCGTACTGCTTGCTCGCCCGGCTCTCCCAGAACTCCTCGTCCAGGGCGTAGAGCTGGTAGGCGAAGCGCTCGCGGATGTCGGCCAGGACCGACGGGGAGAGCTGATAGAAATCTGCGGTCTTGGCGAGCGCCAGCCCGACGACGGGGCCGCCGCTGCGCTTGATCAGGATGTAGTCGTCCGGCGCGATGCAGAGGTACGGCGGCCGGCGATGGACCCCGAAACGCGACTCAATGGTCTTGCGGCCTTCCAGGACGGCGGTGAGGAAGGGTTCCACGAAGACGGCCAGGTGCACGCCGGCGGTAACCACCGGTTTGGCGAGTTCGCCCTTCAGCCGGGCCCGCCACGGAGAGTCCGCCGGAACGCAGTCGAGGAGCCGTTCAAGAATCGCGCGTCGTTCACACTGCGGTCCCATGACGATACTCCCACAAGCATCGCCGCATGCGCGAGGTCGCGCGCAGCGATCCGGGCAAGCTCGTCAACGCGCTGAATCGGGTCAATCGACGGCGAATCGCGCGACTCGATTCCTGCTGGATCGAGTCCTTTCGGCCACAGGTCATTCCGGGCGGCCAGCGCCAGCATGGCCTGCAGGGTCGAGCCCGGATCGCAGACGAAGGCGCGGTTGCCGCTGGTCCAGAGGTTCGCCCGATCGCGCCCCGCGGCGCGGGCGCTCACGCTCGGGAAAACCTCGTCGGGAACCAGCGGCGTCAGCGGGGTCGCCGGCACCGCGGGACCGGCGATCAAACGGAAGCGAACGCCCTCCAGCGTCAGTTCGAAGGCCGGGCGCGCGGGCGGCAGCGGCTGCGCCTCGCCTGGGCCGGTCTTTCTGAAGGAGAGAAGGTCACCCCGCCGCCAGGACGGCAGCCAGGCCGACACGCCGGACGCGCGCATGGCGGCCAGCTCGAAGGCGGGCGTCCGGTACGTCAAAGCGTCCGGCTCGTCAGCGACGAGGCTGAGGCCCGCCACGACCGCGGTTGCGAGGCTCGCGACCCGCTCATCGGCGGCCGTCGGCCTCACGCCCGCCGACGGCGCGCCGACCAGCACCCAGCCGCCGGCCCGGCACGCTGCGCCGGCCTGGGTCAGCAGCGCGTCGAACACCGCCGGATACCATGGGGGATCCACGATGGCGGCGGCGCAGCCCTCCGGGGCCGCGCGCACGAACCGCGCGTCCGCCGCCACCCGGGCGGCCAGGGCCGCGCCGATGACGTTGTCTTCGCAGGCCACCACGAAGCGCCGGGCGGCCCCGCTCCGGGCCGCCGCGAGCACCACCGTGGGCACGCCCAAGAGCAACACGGCCTCGCCCGCCTGCGTCAGGTCCACCGCGCGGGCCAGGAGGGCGTCGGCGGTGGCGTCGTCGAACCGCCATTCGGCGTCCAGGGGGTGCGGCAGCGCCAACCCGTCACCTTGCGCCAGCACCGAGGCGGGCGGCGGCCTGGCGGCCTCAGAGGCCAGCCGCCTGGCGTCGGCGCCTGCGCCCACGTTGAGCGCCGCCAGGACGTCGGTGGGGTGTCGCCCGCCGGCGCCGGCCACGATGTCGGCGAAGCTCAGCGCGGCGACCGGTCGGGGAGCCGAGGCGTCGTCCACTACGGCCTCCCCAGCGGCACATCGACCACGCCGAGCGCCCGCATCTCCCGCGAGAAACGCCGGTCCAGCTCGGCAGTCCAGAGCGCGATCGCCCCCTCCTGCACGCGGGCGGCGGCCTCGAACCGACCATGGCCGCCACGACGCTCGCGCTCGCGGGTGGGCGAGAAGTCGCCGATCTGCAGCGGGACCACCCGCAGCGGCAGATTGGGGTGCAGCGCCTGCAGCCGATCCATCAGGCCGGGGACGCCGCGGGCCACGGCGGCTTCGTCCGGCCCGGTCAGGGTCACGTAGCCGTAGAGATCCAGGCCGAGATCGAGGTAGCAGCCGAAGCGGCGGAACTGCGCCTCGAACGCGTCCGGCCGGGCGCCGGTGTTGAAGGCGAATGCCTCGGCGTCGAACCCCTTGAAGCAGCAGACGCGGCCATAGTTGCGGTAGGCGGCGAGGCGATCGCGCGCCGCAGCGTCCAGGTGCGTGAACACATAGTCGGTGCTGAGGTTGTCGTCGGACCAGAGATAGGTGGTGTCCGCGAGGCCTGCGGTCTGCAGGGCCTCCATGGTCCACACCACCCATTCCGGGGTAAGGTCGGGCGAGCCGCCGGACAGGTCGATAACGTCCGGGCGCTCCGGTTCCCGGGCATAGAGGTCGACGAGTTGCTCCGCGGTGACCCAGGCAGCGCGCGTCTCGTCGCCGCCCAGCATGTTGAACGGCACGAAGCAGTACCAGCAGCGCCAGCCGCAGGCCGCGTTCTGGAAGACTTGGGCGTGGACCATGTCGCCGCCGGGCCATCCCAACCGTCGCGCGGCCGGATCGATGGGCAGCGGGTTCTCGGGCCAGCCCGCCGCCGTGGCGCGACGGAAGTGCCGCACCCGCCCCAGGCCCTCGCAGTTGGGCGGCACGGTCAGATCGCCCTCTTGATCCGATCCCGCGAACCGGCTGACCAGCACCTCGCGCGTTGCCGGGCGCACGATGCGGCTGCGCATCGTCGCGGCGAAGGCGTCGGTGTCGATCAGCTTGGCCGGGCTCATCAGCTGGCGGGCTCCGGGGGCTTCGGCGCGGGCGTGGCCGCCGGCTCGGCGAACAGCTCCGTCTCGCGCAGGTCGAGATAGGCCCCCACGAGGCCCGCGCAGTAGTCGAGCTCCGGCGCCGTCAGTTCGCGGCCGCGCTCGATGCCATGCCAGTACTCGATGCATTTGCGGCAGCAGGTGGCGGTCGCGTGCTGAGCGAAGTGGATGGCGCTGCCCTCTTTCGGGGTCTGGGTGCCGTCGCGCCAGATGTCGGCGCGGCCCACCTTCTTTTCCAGGTAGGGCCGCACCTTGGCCCGGAGGCCCGTCGGCCCGAGCGTCTTCGCCTCCGCCCGCGCCGGTTCATCGAAGTCGGCGTGAAAGAATACGTGGCGGATCAGCTCGTGCTGCAGCTCGCGGAACACCCCACCGACATCGGCGAGATCGCGCCGCTTGACGCGGTCCCAGTCCACCAGCTTCGCGCCGCAGTCACGGCACTGGCCCTCGTAGCTCTTGGCCCACGCCTTCTTGCGGCGGTTGGGGGCGAAGGCGTGGCGGCCCGACTGGCAATCGCTGTCGGAGCACTTCACCTCAAGCGGCTTGAAGTCGGGCAGTTGGTCGAATTCGGGATCGTCAGCCATCGGCGGCCTCGTCATGGAGAGCGAGGGTCAGGAGATTGAGGTCAGCGTCGCCCAGACCCTCGAAGGCGAACCGCTCGAAGAAGACCTCGCGCGCGAAGGCGAGCGGGTCGAAACTGGTGTCCTGCAGGCCAGCGGCCGCGCCCCACCAGTTCTCGCCCTGCAGAGAGAGCCGGAAGGCCGTGTAGTTGGCGAGGCATGCCACATCGACGGCGCGGTCGGCGGCGACCGTCTCAACCGCCCCCTTGAGCCGGCGCAGGTCGCCGCCCACCCGCGCCATGGCCTCCTGCACCAGATCCTCGGCCGCGCCGTTGAGCGTGACCTGGCCGGCGAACCAGCTGCACATCTGCTCCTCTCGCGATTGGCGGCGTTCGTCGGACGTCTCGGCGCCCTCCACCACCTCGAACGTGTCGGCGTCCGGGTCCTCGGCCGCGTGCCGCAGCTCATGGATCAGGTCGAACAGCCAGCGCGCCGGGTAGCGGTGCGCTTGCTTCAGGACCACCACGTTTACGCCGCCCGCTCGCCAGCAGGCGCCGTGGAAGGCGCCCGGATCGTTGAGCGGCAGGACGACCACGCCGAAGTCCCACGCCAGCGACAGAGCGCTGCGGAACTCCACCGCGCCGTAACGCTCCAGCAGCCGCTCGCGGAACACGCGCCACTCGCTCGGAATCCGCTCCCGGGGGCGACCGGCCATCGCCTGGGCGCAGACCTCCGCCAGGTGGTGGGCGTAAGCGGTGTAGATGGCGGCCGAACGACCGTCGCGCCCCTTCGGCATCTTGAAGCGGGCGGTCGCGCCGGCGAACTGCCCCATGTCGAGGGGGGCCGACCCCATGATGGCGTCCGTGGACCAGCCGAAAACGCCGCCGACGCGCTCCGCCGCCTCCGAGAGGCCATCCCCCTTGAGATCGAGGTCGGGCGCGATGCGCCGGCGGATGAACCCTTCGTCCAAGCCGATGGCCTTCAGGCGCTGCAAGATCGCGGTCGGGGCGGCGGGCTCCAGAAGCTCCAGGCGCTTACGGACCTTCAGGCCGATCGCGTCGGCCACGTCGACGAGGCGGCTGAAGCTGGCGCCGTCGTAGCGCGTGGCCTCGTAGCGTTGGATCTGCTGCTCCTTCAGGCCGAGGCGATCGGCGAGCTGGCGCTGGGTCAGGCCGGCGGCGATGCGCGCATGGATCAACGCCATCGGAAGCTCCGCCAGCGACTCCACGTCGAAGCGCTTCACCTCGCCGGCCCGCAGCCGCTCATAGGCGCGGATCTCGGCTTCCAGTGCTTTCAGCTCGCCCCGGACGGCGTCGATCTGGGCGGTCTTCAGCGCGGGATGCAGGTCGGTGACGTCGAGGCTGCCGGCCTCCATCGCCTCCAGCGCGGCCCGGAAGCGCTGAGCCTGGGTTCGCGCCTGTGCGAGCTGGCGTTCGTTAACGATCACGGCAGCGCCCTCACATCGAGGAGGACCACGCCTTTGGCGCGGCCCTCGCGGTCCTGTTGGAAATAGTCCTGGTAGATCATTCCCGTGGTCTGACAGGCGACGTGCCCCCACGGGAACAGGTCGCCGAAGTACTTGGCCTTCATCGCCTTGCGCCCGTCCGTGTGGCGCAGAAGCACGGGGTCGACGAGCAACCCGTTGACGCCGTTCGGATCGAAGGCCGCGTCGTAGTCCCCGGGCAGCTCCTTGGCGGTGACGAAGCTGCCGTCGATGATGGCCGCCCGGCAGCCCGCCATCTTGAGGTTGCGAAGCGCCCGATAGAGGCCATTGGCGAGGAAGCGGCGGCGCTGGTTCCAGGAGAAGGCCGTGACGAAATTACCCCAGGGCCAAGGGTGCAGGCCCACGGGCAGATAGCCGGACTCGGGATCGAACGACGGCACCATGAACACAACATGCTTGTTGTGTGGTAGAGTTGTCAACCACACAATGTCTGCGTTGTGTGATCGCGTGACTCCGCCGGGCCGTCGGGACGTCCTGCACGCGCGAGATGGGCGCAAGGCGCCGCGGCCGGAGGCCGCGCCGGTTGGGAAGGCGGGAGAAGGGCTCCGCAGGGCGAAGCACAGGCTGGGAGGTGGTCTCCCGGCAGCTTCGATCTCAAGGAGACTGACATGCAGAACGTGGTGTTCGTGGGCCGCTTGGCGGCCGACCCTCAGGTGACCGACGACTTCGGCAAGGCGGTGTTCCGGCTGCTGGAGAACCGCGGCCGGGACGCGGACGGCGCCGACCGGGTGGTGGGCGTCAACTGCGTGAGCTGGGCCAAGGGCCTCAACGAGAAGGTCATTGCGCCCGGACTCGCCAGCGGCTGCGAGGTGATGGCCATCGGCGCCTTCGTGGACAACCTCTACGAGGCCCGCGAGGGCGGCCAGCGCGCCGCCAAGGAGCTGGTGATCCGCTCGCTCACCGTGCTCGACTGGGCGTCCGAGCGCTCGGCCGGGGTCCCGGCCGCCCAGGCGGCCTGACCTCTTCCGTAATCCCATTCCTTCTAAGGAGACTGACCATGCAAAGCGTGATCCTTGACGGCTACCTTGCCGCCGACCCGTCGATCCTCACCGCCCAAGGCTCGGGCAAGCGCCGGGCGAGCTTCCGCGTCCTGGAGACCGCCCGTTTCCGGCGCGGCGACGGGCAGCCGGGCGAGCGGACCACGGGCTTCAACTGCGTCTGCTTCAACGAGCAGACCACCGAAGCCTACATCTCGCCCTACGCCAGGAAGGGCGCCCGCGTCGTGGTGTCCGGCCATGTCGAGAACGACACCTGGACCGGGCGCGACGGCGTCGTGCACTACGACCTGCGGCTCGTCGTCGAAAACCTGCGCATCAAGTCCAAGCGCGCCGTCGACGACGACGTGGACGAGACCGAGCCCCCGGCCGGTCCTTCGCCGAGCGTCGATCCCGACGACGAGATCCCGTTCTAGCGCCTGTCACCGCCGACCTAATGGCCCCGCCGGCTCCGCCGGCGGGGCTTTCTGCGTCTGGCCGCCGGAACAGGGTTTGACCTGATATGGGCAGATTGCGCACAGGGTTGAGCGTGGTCGCGCGAGAGAGGCCGCGCAGCTTGATGTCTTCGACCTCCTGGAGCGGCGGCGCATGTGGGGTGAAGACGGGCGTCCGGCTCTGGGCCCGCTTATGCTGCGCGCGCGGACCCCTTCAGGCCGGCGGACCCGGCGGGCGGAATTCCCCCGCGTGGGTCAGGAAACGCACGTAGCCGGTGGCGATCGCCTTGGCGACGGCCTCAGGATCGCGGGTCCCGTCAACCTCCATCGCCCCAGCCTGGACGTGGTTGCGGACGGCGAACAGCAGCGTGGCGCCAAACGCCTCGGGGTCGAAGTCCTTCAGCCGCAAGGGCGGGCGTTGGGCAACGATCATGGCCCACTTGCGGTGCGCGACGTAGGTCATGAAGCTGGGTCGGCCGATGAGGTCGCGGTTGGCGAGCGCAAACATGGCCGCCACTTCCCGCAGCTGCAGGTCGTTGATCGGGCCGGTGATCAGGTCCAGCCGGTCCGACCAGGCGCTCTCCGCCGCTGTGCTGTCGTTGAGGGTCGCCACGATCCCGATCTTCCCGACCCGGACCAGCACGGTCTGCGCGTCGGTGAAGTCGAGGTAGTCGTAGTCGCCCTCGAGGGTGGCCGACGCGATCTCGAACACCTGCAGCGAGCCGATGACCTCCGGCATCAGGCTCGCGCCCGTATAGGGCGCCCGTGCCACCGCATGGACGTGGTGAAGGTCGGCCCAGTCGTAGGCCTCGCCGATGCGCGCGTCGCCGCGCCGCCGATCCTTGTGCACGGGGATTCGTCCATCCTTGAGGTGCACCTTCAGGAACAGCAGGCAGAGCCACACGAACAGCAGCTCGCGGCCCTTGTCGTCGAGGCGCGACGCCACGGTGGCGGCGTCGCCGTCCAGCAGTTGCGAGACCGGGTCTTCGACCGTTCGGCCGAGCAGCGTGTTGCAGGGCTCGCAGCACGGCACGCGGTAGCCGCCGTACTTGCGGCGCTCGCCGGTCGGCAGCGTGATCTCCTTGTCGAAGAGCCCATAGCGCCGCAGGATCCAGCGCGGAACGATGTGCTCGTCGTTGAAGTCTTCACGGTGCGGCGCGCCACAGATGAAACAGCAATCGCCCTCGCAGATATCGCGCACGAAGCGCGCGCAGCTGAACAGCAGGATGCGCCCATCCTCGCCCACGATGGCGTCGTCCTGAACGGGATCATCGGCCATGGCCGTCATGGGCCAGCCATAGCCTTCGCCGCAGGCGGCCTCCAAGTCGGACGATGATCGTCGCGCTCGCTCGCAAGCTCCTCATCGCTTTCTGGCGGCTGGTGACCACAGGCGCCTTGCCAGACGGCGTGATCGTTGCGGACCGTCCAATCCCGGTTGAAAATGAAAACCAAGTACGGGCAGAGAGCGATGAACAACACAGTTCGTCTCTACGGTCGGCCGCCGTATCGCGTTGTTCTGGTGCACGGGGGGCCCGGCGGCGCGGGAGAGATGTCGCCGCTGGCGCGACGACTGAGTCAGTGCATGCCGGTGGTCGAAGCGATGCAGACCAAGCTCTCCATCCAAGCGTTGATCGAAGAACTTCGCGACCAGATCGCGGCGCATGCGCAAACGCCCGCGGTCATCGTCGGCCATTCCTGGGGCGCGTGGCTCTGCCTGCTTTTCGCCGCGCACCATCCCGATATGGCCGAGCGGCTCATTCTGATCAGCAGTGGCGTGCTGGAGGACCGATACGCCGAGGTTCTGCGAGCAACTCAGTCGGCCAGGTTGACGGAAATTGAACGGTCTGAAATGGCCAAGCTGACGGGCTTGCTCGACGATCCGGACGTTCCGGACAAGGGTGCCCTTTTCAGTCGCTACGGCTATCTGTTCGACAAGATCGAGAACTATGACGTCGAACCTGAGGCGCAAGAACCATTCGAGACCGATCCGGCGATCTTCAACCACGTGTGGACCGAGGCGGCGGCCATGCGGTCCAGCGGCGACCTGCTGCGGCAGGCGTCGCTGGTGCAATGCCCGGTGCTGGCCATCCATGGCGACTACGATCCGTCTCCAGTGGAGGGCGTGCGCGAACCCTTGGCGCGCGTACTGAAGACGCCCTTCGAGTTCCTGGTGCTTAAGAACTGCGGCCATACGCCCTGGCTCGAGCGCCACGCGCGGGATGAGTTCTACGAGATCCTTGAGGCTAACGTCGCCTGAACGACCCGGGCGCAGGGCTGCCTTTCGTTGCTGATCGAGGCCAGCGGCTCTTCCATATCGGCAAGGGCGGTCATCCGGGCAGGCTCCTTCGCGGACGCGCGGTCTGGCGGACCGGGCCCAGGCTGACAAGAGGTTTGGCGTGCCCCGGCCTGCGGCCGGGTCGGGCTCTAGTCGCCTGCGGCTCCCGGAGCCCCGTTCCGGGTCTCCGCCCATTCGGGTGACATGGGGTAACAGCGGCTCGGGCCCGGCGGT
>NZ_LSJI01000296.1 GCF_001557235.1 Phenylobacterium sp. CCH9-H3
TGGCGCGGGCTCTCGATGAACTTCTCGATGAAGATCCGGTCGTCGCCGAAGCTGGCCTTCGCCTCGGCGCGCACCGCCGGGAAGCCTTCCTCGACGTCCTTGCGGTTCCAGGCGACGCGGATCCCCTTCCCGCCCCCGCCGGCCGAGGCCTTGATCATCACCGGATAGCCGATCTCCTCGGAGATCTTCACCGCGTGCTTGGCGTCGTCGATCTCGCCCACGTGGCCGGGCACGACCGAAACATTGGCCTTGGCGGCGAACTTCTTGGACTCGATCTTGTCGCCCATCGCCTCGATGGCGTGCGGGTTCGGGCCGATGAAGACGATGCCCTCGGCCGCGAGGCGCCGCGTGAAGCCGGCGTTCTCGGACAGGAAGCCGAAGCCCGGGTGGACCGCCTCGGCGCGCGTCTGGCGCACGGCGTCCACGATCTTGTCGGCGACGAGATAGCTCTCCGACGCCGGCGCCCCGCCGATGAACACGGCCTCGTCGGCCATCTCCACCGCCATCGAATCGGCGTCGGCCTCGGAGTAGACGACCACTGTCTTGATGCCGAGCCGGCGGCAGGTCTTGATGATCCGGACGGCGATTTCGCCCCGGTTGGCGATCAGAATCTTCGAGAACATTCCGGCCTTGATGTGCGCCTGCGGCGTCCTCATGCGGAGGCGGCATCGGCCGCAGCGCGGGGGCCCATGCCCGGCATCGCGGGCCCGGCGGTGTCGAGGAACCAGGCCTCCGCGGCCTGCAGCCGGATGGCCTGTTCACTCAGCGTCTCGCGCCGGGCGGCGATCGTGGCCAGGGCGGCGCTGCGGCGCGCCTGGGCGCCGCGGACGCGGCCCACTTGCAGGATCCGCTGCACGTCTTCCAGGGGCACGCCGGCGGCGCGCAAGAGCGCGATCAGCTTCAGGTCAGCGCAGGCCTCGGCGTTGTAGACCCGTCGGTTGAACCGGTCCCGCTGGGCGCCCACCAATCCCATCCCATCGTAGAGACGGATGGCGCGCGGCGTGAGCCCGAGGGTCAAACTCAGCTCGCCGATCCCCATGACGTGAAGATCGGTCGGCGGCGGAAGGGTCATCGGCCCGGCGCTCCCTGGTCGTCGCTACGTTCGCTCATCGGCCGCATCTTCAGATCCGCGAGCAGGCGCTCGTCGGCGGACGGCTCGGGATTGTCCGTGGTCAGGAGGCGCGCCCCGATGAAGATGGAGTTCGCGCCGGCGAGGAAGCAGAGGGCCTGGTGCTCTTCCGACATCTGATCGCGACCGGCGGCCAGCCGCACGACCGAGGCGGGGCACACGATGCGGGCGACCGCCACGGTGCGAACGAACTCCAGCGCCTCGATCGGCTGGGACTGGCCCAGTGGCGTGCCCGGGATCGCGACCAGGGCGTTGAGCGGCAGGCTCTGCGGATGCTCGGGCTGGGTCGCCAGCTGGTGCAGCAGGCCTGCGCGGTCGCGACGCGTTTCGCCCATGCCGACGATGCCGCCGCAGCAGGTGCTCATGCCGGCGTCGCGGACGGCGGCCAGGGTGTCGAGGCGGTCCCGATAGGTCCGCGTGGTGACGACCTGGTCGTAGTAGTCCGGGCCGGTGTCGAGGTTGTGGTTGTAGTAGTCCAGGCCCGCCGCCTTCAGGGCCTTGGCCTGGTCGGGCGTCAGCATGCCCAGGGTAGCGCAGGTCTCCAGGCCCAGCGCCTTCACGCCCGAGACCATGGCCGCCACCTTCGGCAGGTCGCGGTCCTTCAGGTCCCGCCAGGCGGCGCCCATGCAGAAGCGCTGCGCCCCGCCAGCCTTGGCTTCGGCGGCCTGGGCGATCACGGTCTCGGCGTCCATCAGCTTCGAGGCCTTGGTGGCGGTCTTGAAGTGCTGCGACTGGCTGCAGTAGCCGCAATTCTCGGGGCAGCCGCCGGTCTTGATGGAGAGCAGCTGCGAAAGCTGCAGCTCGGTGGGGTCGAACCAGCGCCGGTGGACCTCGGCCGCGCGGAAGACGAGCTCGGTGAACGGGAGCTCGAAGAGCTCGAGCACCTCCTCAAGGGTCCAGTCGAACCGCGGGTCGGTGTCGTCGATGGCAACCGCCCGGCTCCCCACCGGGCCAAGCGGTCGCGAATCCTTTTGCGCAGGGCGCTTTCGAGGGCGGAGGGACCGCGGGTCATGATCGCGGCTTAGCAGGCGTCGCGGCCGCGCTCTGTACCCACCGGCGGGGGCCGCCCGACGGCCGTGGGTCCCTGACGCCGGGGACAGCCGAGCCGACGGGTTAGGACTAGGCCAGCGGGAGGCGCCCTGCGGCCAAGACTTGGTCCCGACCGCGGCGCGCGGACAACTTCAGCCACGCGTGAGGGCAAACCATGGGCAAGCGGCCCGCCTACTTCGACAAGTACGAGACGTTCGCCTTTGAGCGCTCCGACGACGGCGTGCTCGTCGTCCGCTACCACACCGACAACGGTCCCGTGCTCTATTGCGACAAGCACCATGCCGAGTGGACGCCGTGCTTCACAGACATCGGCATGGACCGCGACAACCGCGTGGTGGTGTTCACCGGCACGGGCGACACCTTCATCGACAAGCACGGGCACTGGGAGCGGCCGATGGAGCTCCCCCGCCACTACGAGGTGGCGGTCTATGACCAGAACATGATGTTCCGGCGGCTGCTCGAGATCGAGGTGCCGGTCATCTGCGCCGTCAACGGTCCCGCCCTGATCCACTCCGAACTGATGGTGGTCGGCGACATCACGCTCTGCTCCGAGAAGGCGGTGTTCGCGGACGACGGTCACTTCCCCTCGGGCGAGGCGCCGGGCGACGGCGTGGTCCCGGTCTGGCAGGAGCTGCTCGGCATCAACCGCGGCACCTACTTCCTCCTGACCGGCCAGCGCATCGACGCCTGGACCGCCCTGGAGTTGGGCATCGCCAACGAGGTCCTGCCGCACGACGAGCTGATGCCGCGGGCGCTGGAACTGGCCCACCAGATGGCGACCTACACCGACCTGACCCTGCGCGCGACGCGCCTCTGCACGGTCGATCGCTGGAAGCGGGTGGTGCACGAGAAGATCGGCCTCGGCTACGGCATGAACCTCGAAGTCATGGCCCATATCGACCGCGGCTGGATGGTTTGGGATGGCACGGCGGAGGGCAACGAGGACGCCCAGCGCCTGCGGACGCCGAAGCCGAAGGATCTCTTCCTCCAGACGAAGCGTCCGAAATAGGCGGCCGCATTGACCGATCATCGGCGCTGCGCAGGTGAGTGCGGCGCCGATCTTTCCCGGTCCCGCGCCCGCCTGAGCTGCACCTCCGTCGATGTCCCGGGCGTGGGTGACATACGCCGGCACACCGGCCGGGTAGCCATTCGAAAACGCCGCGTCCACGAGGAGCACGCTGTGCTGCGTCCGGCCGATGATCGCAGGACGAAGGTCCTTGGGGGGACTCCGACCGCGTTCTCTACGTCGAATGACGGCATGAGCCAGCGTCCAGACAAATCCCATGTCCGGCTATGACGCCAACCCCGTCCCGGCTCATGAATTCGTCACTGGGTTCAATATCTGTTCAATTGATCAGGCCGGTACAACCATGACTCTACCTGAACGCCCTGCGGTTCATCTTCACATCGGCGGCAAGCGGCTCACGAGCGGGTCCGGCGGCCTCTACAAGCACGTCAATCCCGCCACGGGCGAGGTGGACGCCCACATCCCCCACGCCGGCCAGGCCGAGGTCGATGCAGCCGCCGAAGCGGCGCATGCCGCGTTCCAGACGTGGCGGCGCTGGCGGCCGGCGGCGCGGCGTGACGTGCTGATGCGGCTCGCCAATCTCATCGAGGATCGGGCGGCGGATTTCGCGCGGCTGGCGACCATGGACTCCGGCCTGCCCGTCTCCATCACAAACTTCCACGCGCCGTTCGCCAAGATGTGGGTGGCCTACTACGCAGGCCTGGCCGACAAGATCGACGGCGAGGTCACCTCCTCTGTGCTGTACGACAGCGACTTCGCCTACACCCACCGCGAGCCCTACGGCGTCGTGGGCCTCTTCCCGACGTGGAACGGGCCCATGTCCAATCTGTGCATGAAGGCCGGGCCGGCGCTCGCGGCGGGCAACACCATCGTCGCCAAGCCCTCCGAACAGGCCCCCTTCTCCCTCGAGCTCTTCATGGACCTCGTGCGCGAAGCGGGTATCCCTGACGGCGTGATCAACATCGTCCACGGGGGGCCTGAAGCCGGCCAGGCCGTGGTGGCCCACCCCCTGATCAAGAAGATCAGCTTCACCGGGGGCCCGGTGGGCGCGCGAAGGATCCTCTCCACCTGCGCCGAGCTCATCAAGCCGGCGGTGCTGGAACTGGGCGGCAAGTCGGCCAATCTCGTGTTCGCTGATGGCGATCTCGACGCCGCGGCTCAGTACGCGGCGCTGTTCAGCGTCGGGCTGATTTCGGGCCAGGGCTGCGCGTTCCCCACCCGCCTGCTGGTCGAGGCCTCGGTCTACGAGGAGATGATCGACCGTGTCCTCGCGGTGGCCAGAGGCTTCAAGATCGGGGATCCCTGGGATCCGGAAACCGTCGTCGGGCCGGTGGTCAGCGAGGCGTCGGTCCAGCGCATCCTGGCGACGATCGCGCAGACGGAACAGCGTGGCGACGGCAAGCTGGTGCTGGGCGGCAAACGCCTCGGCGGCGACCTGGCGAACGGTTTCTTCATGGAGCCCACGATCTTCCGGGACGTGAAGAACGACAGCCCTCTGGCGCAGGAAGAGGTCTTCGGCCCGGTGCTGGCGATCATGAAGTTCGACACCGAGGAGGAGGCCATCGAGCTGGCCAACACGACCCAGCACGGTCTGGCCGCCTACATCCAGTCGAAGGACCTGGAGCGCGTGCACCGGGTGGCGGCCCGCCTGAACGCTGGCGCGGTCTACGTCAACGGCGGCAAGGCGGTCCTGCCCAACACGCCGTTCGGTGGGTCGGGTCTGAGCGGCTTTGGTCGCGAAGGCGGGCGAGAGGGCCTGAACGAGTTCCTGCTGACCAAGACCGTGCAGATCGGCAGCCTCAGCGCCGCAGCCGGCTCCAGCTTCCCGTGACGACCTTCCGAGGGCAACGACTGTGAGCGAGGAATTCGACTACATCATCGTGGGTGGCGGCTCGGCGGGTTGCGTCCTCGCAAACCGCCTGTCGGCGGACCCGAAGAACAAGGTCCTGCTCCTCGAGGCCGGTCCGTCCGATCGCGACTTCTGGATCGACATGCCGCGCGGTGTGGGCGTGTTGCTCGCGCCCGGCGGCAAATATGTTTCGACCTACGAGGCGTCCAAGGGACCTGGCCTCGGCAAAGAACCCTGGGTCAAGGGCCGAACGCTCGGCGGGTCGAGCTCGGTGAACGGGATGATCTACTCCCGCGGCCACCCGGCGGACTTCGACGAATGGGAAGAGCTCGGCTGCACCGGCTGGGGTTGGAAGGACATCGGCGCGGCCTACAAGGAGATGGAGGACCATGAGCTGGGCGAGGCGGAGTTCCGCGGCGCCGGCGGCGATCTCCATCTTACGGTGCACTCGCCGAAGACCCCGATCTGCGAAGCCATCCTGAAGGCGGCTGAGCAGGCGGGCACCCCGATCGTCGAGGACATCAATCACAGCTTCGATGGCGGGTTCGGCTATCAGATCCGCAACATCTGGCGCGGCAAGCGGCAGAGCGCGGCGCGCGCCTTCCTCGATCCGGCGCGGGGCCGTCGCAATCTGACGATCCGCACCGGAGCCGAGGTGCGGCGCATCCTCTTCGAGAGCAAGCGGGCGGTGGCGGTGCTGCTGAAGCGCAAGGGCGGCGGCGAAGAACGCATCCGCGCCCGCCGCGAGATCATCCTGTCGGCGGGGGCGATCGAGTCGCCCAAGCTTCTGCAGCTCTCCGGCATAGGCGACGCTCAGCTACTGCGGCGGCTCGGAATTCCGGTTGTCGCCGACGCGCCCGATGTGGGTCGCAATCTGCAGGAGCATCTGTACCTGCAGGCCCAGTACCGCGTGACGAGCGGCAGCGTGAACGGCCAGATCGTGGGCCTCCCACGCTATCTCAACGGCCTGCGCTATATCCTGTTCGGCAGCGGCGTGATGACCGATGGGGCTCACGAACTCTCCGGGTTCGTGAAGACGCGGCCCGGCGCCAACCGCCCTGACGCCCACCTCGGGGTCGGCCTCTATTCCATGAGCTTCGGGCCGAAGGGCTTCAACTTCGACAGCGAGCCGGGGATCACCTTCGGGGGCTATCCGATGCGACCTCAGAGCCGGGGCGAGACCACGATCGTCAGCGCCGACCCCGACGTCGCGCCGGCCATCGACGCCAACTATCTGGACGACGAGAACGACCGCGCCAATGCCATTTCGATGGTCCGTTACATCCGCAAGATCGTTGGCCAGGACGCCTTGAAGCCTTTCATCCGTGAGGAGCTCAGTCCGGGGCCTGACGTCCAGAGCGACGAGGACATCATCCGGGTCTTTAAGGAACAGGGCGGTCGCGGCTATCACGTGGCCTGCACCTGCCGGATGGGGGCCGACGCGGCGTCCGTGGTCGACCCTCAGCTACGGGTCCGCGGCGTGAGCGGTCTGCGGGTCATGGACACCTCGATCTTCCCCACCATGACCTCCGGCAACACCAATGCGCCCGTCATGGCCGCAGCGGTGCGGGGCGCGAAACTTATCCTGGAGACGACGCCCTGATCGGGGCCCGTCGCCGCCGCCCAAGACGGGCGGCGCGGGCGAAGCGCCGGTGAGGCGACCACGAGGGCGCGATTTGCTGACTGCGGCGGGCTCGGCGAGGGTTCCCCCGACCCGGGCTCGGCGTCGTCTGCGCCGGTCGTCGGACTAGCGCGACCTGAACTGGGGACGACGCTTCTCAAAGAAGGCCGACAGCGCCTCGTCGAAGTCGGCGGAGGCGGCGGCGCTGACGAAGGCGTCCAGTTCGGCCTCCAGGTGCGCCTTGAGCGGCGACGCGTCCGCGCGGTCGAGCAGCGCGCGCGTCGCCCGCATGGCCCGCGCTGGGCCGGCGGCGATCCGGTCGGCGACCGAGCGGGCGGTCTTGTCCAGCTCCTCGGCCGGCACCACCCAGTTGACCAATCCCAGCCGAAGCGCCTCCTGTGCGGAGACCGGTTCGGAAAGCAGCGCAATCTGCGCGGCCTTGCGGTGCCCGACCAGCCGGGGCAGCGCCCACGATCCGCCGCAGTCGGGACTGGCCGCGATGTTGATATAGGCCATCACGAACCGGGCGTTGTCGGCCGCAATGGCCATGTCGGCGATCAGCGCCAGGCTGACGCCCGCGCCCGCCACGGCCCCTTGCACCGCCGCGAGAGTCGGGATGCGGCTCTCCACCAGCTCCAGGACGCCGTCATGAATGGGCTGGATGAGCGCCCGGGCCGCTTGCGCCCGGTCGGCGGCGCGTCGGAAATGGCGAAGGTCGCCCCCGGCGAGAAAGGCCCGGCCGGCGCCCGACAGGATGATCGCCCGCACGCTGGGGTCGCTCACCGCCTGGCGCACGCCGTCTCGGAAGGCGAGCGCCGTCGCCACATCGAGGGCGTTCATCTGGTCTGGGCGGTTGAACCGAAGCTCCGCCACGCCCTCCGCGATCGAGAGCAGGACAGGCGGTTCCGACCTGGGCTGGGTCATCTCGGGTCTCCGCGGAGGCCAGGGCCGTAGCCCGCCGGGGACCGCCCGACGCGCCCCCAAGCCTGCAGGAGGCATCTAGCAAGACGGTTGCAAAGTCCCTGTCCCTGCGGATGGGGACAAGATGACCTCAAATGGTTTGACTTGCGTCAAATGATATCGGCGGTCCGCGAAAATAATCTTCCCGTGTCAAACGAGCGATCGAGGCTTCGTCGCAGATCGGCGAGCGCAGTCGTCATCGATCGGAATACTTGTCGAAGCGACGGGGACGTAACGCCATGCAAGATGTCGTGGAAGGATATACCAAGCCTGGGCATGTTCCCGAGACGCTGTTCGTGGCGGGAAATATCTGGGAGCAACTGGGCGACCACCCGCACGCGCGTCTGAAGGCGATCGCGGCGGGCCGCCCCCTGGTCTATCTCGAGCGGCACAACCATCAGGGCCATTCGCCGGCCGGCGCATGGCTCGCCTGCTCGGCCGAAGCGAACCGGCAGATCCTGATGGATGCCCAGACCTTTCCCAGTTCCGCGGCGACCATCTTCGGCAAGATGCTGGGAGGTCTGAAGTTCTTCCCGGTCGAGGTCGACCCGCCGGATCACGCCAAGTACCGCGCGCTCTTCGCCCCGTTCTTCAAGCCTGCCGTAGTCAACGCCATGAAGGACAAGATCACGGCCCGCGTGGACGAGCTCATCGACGTCCTGGCTCCGAAGGGAGGCTGCGAGTTCATCTCGGAGTTCTCCCGGATCTTCCCGGCGTCCATCTTCATCGACATGGCGGGGCTGCCTCATGCCCGGGCGGATGAGTTTCTGGCGTGGGCGCGCACTGCACTCGACCAGAACCAGCCCGCCGACGCCAAGACGGCCGCCCTCCTGCGTATCCGCGACTATCTGGCGGAGGAGATCCGCGCCCGGCGGGACCGGCCGCGCGACGATATGCTGAGCACCATCGCCAACGCTCAGATCGACGGCGAACGCATCTCGGTGGACGACGCCACCGGCGGCGCCATCGTCCTGTTCATCGCCGGAATGGACACGGTCGCCAATCTGCTGGGTTGGGTCTTCCTCCAGCTCGCCTCGGACCCTGGGCTTCAGGCGCGCCTACGGGCAGAGCCGTCGATCCTGCCGGGCGCGCTCGAGGAGATGCTGCGGTTCTTCTCGCCGGTGACCGTCAGCCGCCGCGCAGCGCGCGACGCCGACGTCTGCGGCGTCAGGATCAAGGCGGGGGACACGGTCTGCTGCTCGATGACGCTGGCGTCGCGGGATGAAGCCGAATTCCCGAACCCCGACACCCTGAACGTCGACGCGCCAGCGCAACGCCATCTGGCCTTCGGCTTCGGCCCGCACCTCTGCCTGGGCATGCATCTTGCGCGACTGGAAGCCACGGTCGTCCTCCAGCGCTGGTTCACACGGGTGCCGCCCTTCCGTGTCGTGCCGGGGTCGCTGATCCGGCGACGGGGCGCAGGCGTCCTCGGCGTCGACGAACTTCCGCTGACCTGGACCTGAACCCCGGCCCCTCGGCCACTCAATCCCCCTTCAACGCCCGGCGCGCAGGAGACCCTCTATGTCCGCCCCTATTCCCACCCATGCCATCACACCCCTCAAGCCGTTCGGCGTCGAAGTCCATCTCGACCTGCGGGGGCCCGAACACGACGAGACCGTCAAGGCCCTCTTCGAGCACTATGGGCTGCTCGTCTTCCGCAACCAGCAACTCACCCAGGATCAGCAACGCCGGGTGATGGCAAAGCTGGGTCCGGTGCTCGAGGACTTTCGGACGGTCGGCTACGTCTCGAACACCCGGCCGGACGGCATCCTGGGAGACCACGACGTCTCCTTCCACTCCGACTTCTTCTACACGGCCCATCCGGCCCTGGGCATCTCGCTCCATGCGATCGAGGCGCCCTACGAAGAGACCTGGACCAGCTTCGCCGACGGTGTCGGCGTGCTGGACCGGCTTCCGCCGGCGCTGCGCCGGCGCATCGAGACGCTCGAAGGCCTGAACATCTTCTCGGCGACGGACGAAGGGATGCGGGGCCGGCAGTCGTTGGATGACTACCCGGCCGATGCGCCGCGCGCGATGCACCCCCTGGTCATGGTCGACCCTGTCACAGGGCGTCCCGCCATGGGCGCGATCCAGCAGAACACCGCCGTGATCTTGGGTCTCGAGCGCGCAGAGAGCGAGGCGTTGCTCGACGAGCTGCACAGCTACACCTACGCGCCAGAGAACATCTACCAGCACCGCTGGCGCACCGGCGACCTCGTGATCTGGGCCAACCAGGCCATGCATCACGCGCGCGGCGGCCTCACGCCTGGGAAGACCCGCACCCTCCAGCGGGTCTGCATCACCGACGCCCTGCCGTCCGAATATGATGCGCCAATCCCGGATTCTCGCCTCCCCGTGCACATGAGAGCCCAGCCCGCGGGGGCCTAGCCGACGCCGCCAGGCTCGCGGCGGTGGGTCGCGAGCCTGCCTCCCCTGGACGCCGCCGCCGTCCTCATCCCACGGAGTTCGCCCCTATGGTCGAGGTCATGACGGACGCCGCCGAGCGCCGGGCGCTCGCGGCCGAGCTGGCCGCCCACAACATCGTGGTCGCGCAGCCCGACGATCCGCCGCTGTTCACCCCCACACCCGCGGCGAAGATGAGGCCCTGGCACTGGCGGGCCCCGGACCTCGACGGGCTGCTCGATCTGATCGGGGCGCGGCTGCGGCTCGAACGGGGCGGAATGCGGCGCACGCTGCGGCTCGCCAATCCCGGCCTGGCGTTCGGAACGACGCCGAGCTTCTGGGCCTCGATCCAGTACATCCATCCCGGCGAGATCGCCTCGACCCATCGTCATGCGGCCAATGCGTTGCGCTTCGTCATGCAGGGCTCGGGCACGGAGACCACGGTCGATGGCGAACTCTATGTGATGAACCAGGGCGACCTCGTTCTCACGCCCGGCTGGCGCTGGCACGACCATGAGAACGTCAGCCCGCGGCCCATGGTTTGGCTGGACGTGTTGGACATTTCGCTCGTCCGGGCCCTTGACGCCCAGTTCTTCGAGGACGGCGGCACGGCGCGACAGCCGCTCAGCGCCCAGCCGCAGCGGGCGGCGCGCCAGTTCGGAAGCTTCATGATGCGTCCCGTGGACGCCAGGCCGATCTGCCGCGCGAGCCCCGCGCTCGCCTATCCCTGGGCGCAAGCGCTCGGGGCGCTGGAAGCGGCGGCCGCGCTCGAGCCGGATCCGTTCGACGACACGATCCTGGAGTACCAGAACCCGCTGACGGGCGGGCCGGCCATGCCGACGCTCGGCGTGAGGCTGCAGATGCTGCGCCCCGGGGCCGAAACCCGCCCGCACCGGCACACCGGCAGCGCGCTCTACCATGCTGTGGCGGGCCGAGGTTCGATGACGATCGACGACCAGAGATTCGACTGGGGCCCTGGCGATTTCATCGCCTTGCCGTCGTGGGCAAAGCACTCGCACGCGAACGCTTCGTCCACCGAGCCGGCCATCCTGTTCCAGGTCAACGACGCACCGGTGCTCCAGGCGTTGGACCTCTACCGCGAAGCGGCGGGCTGAGGCCTACGGCCCCTCCCCTGCTTCCGGCGAGGGACCCCCATGGCGACCTAGTGCTGGCTGAGCGGCAAGCGGACCACGAGGCCGTCGAGCGTGTCATCGACGCGGATCTGGCACGACAGGCGACTGGTCTCCCGAACGCCATCGGCAAAGTCGAGCATAGCGTCCTCGGTCGCCGACCGGCTTCCGGTACGCCCCAGCCACTCCGGCTCCACAAAGACGTGGCAGGTCGCGCAGGAGCAGGCGCCGCCGCACTCCGCGTCGATGCCCGGGACGTTGTTCTTCACGGCCCCTTCCATGAGGGAGAGGCCCGCCTTGACCTCGACCTCGTGCTCGGTTCCGTCGTGTTCGATGTAGGTGACTTTCGGCATCGGGTTCGTCGGCGCGCCTCAGGCGGCGACCTCCTTCATGGGAACGGTGGGGTCCGCAAGCTTCGCCTTGTTCACGGGTTTGCGGTTGAGGATGAGCAGCTTGCCCATCATGAATTCGGGCGGGGCGTTGATCGCCTCGACGGCCTGCAGCTGGTCGCCCTTGAGATGGAAGACGGCGAACTTGGCGGTGGCCGGGTCGCCGCGCACCAGGATCTCGTCGGCGTCGAAGGGGTAGCCGGCGATCTGGAGCTTCAGGTCGTACTGGTCGCTCCACTGCCAGGGGCATTCCCCGGTCGGCCGCGGCTTGCCCACGATCGCGCTGGCGGCCTGCTTGGCCTGCTCCAGCGCGTTGGGCACGCTCTCCATCCGGAACATCCGGTCATAGATCGGCATCGGCCGGTGGGCTACGTCGCCGATGGCGAAGACGGCAGGGTCGCTGACGCTGCGCGCGTCGAGGTCCACCACCACGCCGCGGGCGCAGTCCAACCCCGCGTCGCGGGCTAGTTCGTCGTTGGGGGTCGCGCCCACGCCCACCACCACGGCGTCGCAGGCGATCACGCGGCCGTCCGCCAGCTTCACGCCGGTGACCCTGCCGTCCTGGCCCTTGAAGCCCGTCACCGAGCAGCCCAGCTCGAAGCGGACACCGTTCTTCTCGTGGTGGGCCGTGAAGAAGTCGGAGAGCGCCTGGCAGGCCACCCGCGCCAGAATGCGGTCTTCCCGCTCCAGCACGACAGCCTGCGCGCCTAGAGCGCGGCTCGAGGCGGCGACCTCGAGCCCGATGTAGCCGCCGCCCACCACGGCCAGCGTCTTGCCCGGCCCGATGGCGGCCTTCAGCGCCTCGGCGTCGGCCGCCGTGCGCAGGAACATGATGCCGGAGAGCTCGGCGCCTTCGATCGGCAGGGCGACGGCGCGTGCGCCCGTCGCCAGGATCAGGTGGTCGTACAAGACAGTCGCGCCGTCAGACAGGGCCACGGTCATGGCGCCGCGGTTCAGCGCGGTCGCGCGCACCGAGGAGCGGAAGTCGATGCCGGCCTCGGCGTAGAACTCCAGCGGCTTCAGGGCCAGCGACTCGGCGTCGGCCTCGCCCTTCAGCCAGGCCTTCGACAGGGGCGGCCGTTGGTAGGGCGGAATCGGTTCCTCGCCAACCAGCGTGATGGAGCCCTCGAAACCGTACTGCCGCAGGAGCGCCGCGGCGGTCCCGCCGGCATGGCCAGCGCCCAAGATCACCACCCGCGCCAAGGCGTCCACCCATCTCCCCGCGCTGTCGGTCAACGCCTTTGAAGCTTCGGGCGGACCCTATTGATTTCTGCCGCGCCGGCTGTCCCCGCCGTCGGTGACACCTCGGCGACGGCGCACAAGAAAGGACGCCGCAGCGCATCCGCCGCGGCGTCCGAGTGGAGGAACGGAATCCGGCTTATCGGGCGCTAGAACTCCCAGCGGCCCTCGACGTACCACATGCGCGGCTCGCCGATGACGCTCGGCGCAGCTCCCGAGATCGGGAAACCGGCGGCCGGACCCTGGTTGTAGACCTTGTCCAGGAGATTGGTGACGCGCGCGCCGACGCTGAAGTTGGAGCCCCGGATGTGGCGCCAGTCCGCCCGCAGGTCGACGAGGGTGACAGGCGCCGTGAAGTAGGGCTGAGAGTCATTGCCGTAGATTCCCTCCTCCGTCGGCCCCGGCGTGAGGCCGGCGTAGATCGACGAGTTGGGGTCGCTCGTGGCGTAGCTGCCCTGGTAGTAGATGTTGGCGCCGAAGGTGATGTCCTCGCCTGTCGCCGCCTTCAGATCGATCTCAGGCTGGATCGACCACTTCCATTTGGCCACGCCCCGGAAGCTGTCCGGCTTGAAGAGGATCGGCGTGGGGCCCAGACCCGTGATCACGCCCTTGGCGTGGTCGATGACGAAGGTCTGGGTCGACGAGGTGCACTGCGGTCTCCAGAACTGGCTGCTGCAGCGCTGGGTCTCGGTCCACTTGTCGTAGGAGGCGTCGGTCAGCGACGCATTGCCCGTCACCGAGAACCAGTCGTTGAACCGGATGGTCGTGTCGAGCTCGAAGCCCTTGATCGTGGCCTTGGCCGCGTTGGTCCGCAGGACGAGCGGCGGGACGAAGTCCTGACGCTGCACGTCGTCATACCATTGATGGTAGGCGGCGATGTTCGTGCGGCCCGTGATCCCGCCGAGCGACCAGTCGGCCTTCAGCCCAAGCTCGATATCCTTCACGCGCTCCGGCCCGAAGAGGCGCCGCGGATCGGCCGGATCGGTGACGGTCGTGTTCACGCCGCCGCCCTTGTAGCCGGTTCGATGCGCGAGATAGACGAGCGTCCGGTCATTGACCTGCCAGTCGGCGCTCAGCGTGTAGGTCCAGGCCTTGGACAGCGGGTTGACCGTCGTCAGGACGCTGGCCCCCGGCAGGCGCTGAGGATCGGGATAGAGGATCGGGATCCTCACGCCCTTGAAGGTCACGTAGTTCGTGGCCGTCGCGCTGTCGAAGACCGTGTCGGTGTCCCAGTTGCGCCGCACGCCGCCGGTTATCCGCAGGGTGTCCGTCAGCTTGAGGTTGGCCTGGGCGTAGACCGCGTAGTTCTCGCTCTCGGTGCGCGTGATCTTGGTGCAGTCCGTGCCCGCGGGCAGGCCGACGCCGTTCGGCGCGGCCCCGCTGCAGTAGGTCGCAGTGCTGGGGGTTCCGCTGGGGACCGTGTAGGCGTTGCGCAGACCGGTCGTCACATAGTTGAAGTCGCGCGCCTTGGCCGAGCGGTAGTAGAAGCCGGCCTGCCAGTCCACACGCTCATCGAAGAGCTGGCCCAGGGCCTGGATCTCGTTGCTCCAGGTGCGGCCGGGCCAACCGCCCTGGTAGGCGACGTCGTCGCTGCGCACTTCGGTCGCGCCGCGCGGCCGGATGGCGTAGCCGTCGTAGAGCGGCCCATCGACGGCGTCACCGTTGTCCGTGCCGTCGCGCACCTTCGCCCAGTAGATGCCGAAGATGTTGCGGATCGCCAGGTTGTCGCTGACATCCCAACGGGTCTGGTTGACGATGCCGTGGCTCTTCGACTCGAACGGCGCGTGGAGGTTGGTGAACATCACGTAGGGCCCGGCCGCGTTCTGCCGGTTGTAGCCGTCGCGCAGGATCTGCGACCAGGTGAGGCCCGGCGGCGGAGCCCGCCCGGTCATGAACTCGTAGCGGGCCGCCGTTGTCGGGTTGTTGGCCGGGATGACGTTACGCAGCGCCGGGCTGATGAAGCGTTCATCGACGAACCGGACCTGGTTGCCGGAGCCGTTGCTGTCCTCGTGGCTGCCGGAATAGATCGTGTAGTTCTCGAAGTTCTCGAACGGTCGCAGGACGAGTGAGGCCCGCCACTCGAGCCGGTTGACGTCGTCGTAGTCCTCGGGCGGCGAGCCGTCGCTGAAGATCGCTGTCGTGAAGCCGTCGCGCTGGCGGAGCCGACCGGCGACGCGGAACAGGACCTTGTCCGGGATGATGGCGCCGCCGACCGCGACGTCGAGCGCGCGATAGTCGTAGTTGCCCAGCGACGCGTCGACGTAGCCCGAGAACTCGTTCGTGGGCTTGCGCGGCGTGTAGAGGATCGCCCCGCCCGTGGTCGTTTCGCCGAAGAGAGTGCCCTGGGGGCCTTTCAGCACCTGCACATTCTGCAGGTCGAAAAGGGCGCGCGGGAAATTCGGAACCTCGGCGAAGTAGCTCAAGGTGCCGGCCGCCCCGGACTGGGCCCGGACGATCGGACTGCACCCGCGCCGCGTGCCGACACAGGCGCCGACCTGCAGACCCGAGGCCAGCTTGTTCAGGTCCTGCGTGTTGTTGATGACGAGGTCCTGCAGCCGCTCCTGGCTGACGACGGACACCGCCACCGGCACCTGCTGCACGTTCTCCTCGACCCGGCGCGCAGTCACCACGACTTCGTCGATCGACGAGTCGCGCATCGGCAAGGTGTCAAGGGCTGCTACGACCTTGGGGTCGGGCTTGTCCTGCGACAACGCCGGCGTCGCCACGACAAGAGCGCAGGACGCAGCGCCAAGCATCCAAACAGCGCGGGTCGTGATAGGCATCATGGTTTCCCCCTCTTGCGCGGCTCCTCTGCAATTTGAGCGTCTGTCACTGAGTCTCGCGCGGCCACAGCCTAGCGCTAGTCAAAGCCATGACTTGTCCCCGCACGCGGTGACATAAAAACTAATTGAGCCATGGTCATCAAACGGATGTTCGATTTGGGCGAACCCAAGGGCCTGTCTGCGCGCGCCTCTCATGGACCACGATGACGCGGCTGCAATTCGCTGGTGGACAATAAAGCGGGACGCGGTCCCCGTTTGGCCCCTCCCAGGCTCCCCTCTGTTAGAGCTCGTCTGGCGACGCGAACGGGACACGCCCTATGATCCGGACGCTTGGCCGCGGTCGGACTCAGCTTGGCGAAGGCCGACCACCATGCCGGCCGAGCTTGGGGGACGGGCTTCATCGCGCTTCGCCCGCGCGCCCATAAGCCGGGGCCTCGCCTGACGGGCCCAGTCGCCTATCCTGCCGGTCGGACCCTTGAACTCTTCGAGCGCCCGAGCGTCGGATCGATGGGCCACTAGGTCTCGACGAACGCTTTCTCGAGCACGAAGTCGCCAGGCTGGGCGATCGAGCCCTCCACGTAGCCCATGTCCAGCAGTTGCTGCTTCAGGTCGGCCAGCACCGACGGCCCGCCGCAGAGCATGACGCGGTCCTCGGCCGGGTTGAACGCCGGCAGGCCCAGGTCGGAGAACATCTGGCCCGAGGCGATCAGGTCGGTGATCCGGCCCTTGGTCCGGAACTCCTCGCGCGTGACCGTCGGGTAGTACTTCAGCTTGTCGCCGATGACCTCGCTCAGGATCTCGTCTTCGGCCAGTTCCTTCTCGAACAGCTCCGCATAGTTGAGGTCGGCCACTTCACGCACCGTGTGCGTCACCACCACGGTCTCGAAGCGGTCGTAGACCTCGGGGTCGCGGGCCAGCGACAGCCAGGGCGCCAGCCCCGTGCCGGTGCCCAGCATGTACAGGCGCTTGCCGGGCTTCAGGCCGTCCAGCACCAGGGTGCCGGTGGGCTTGCGGCCGATCAGGACCTGGTCGCCCACCTTGATGTTCTGCAGGCGCGAGGTCAGCGGGCCGTCGGGCACCTTGATCGAGTAGAACTCAAGCTCTTCGTGCCACGAAGGCGAGGCGACGGAATAGGCGCGCACCAGCGGCTTGCCGTCTTCCTTCTGCAGCCCGACCATCAGGAACTGGCCGCTCTGGAACCGCAGGCCCGGGTCACGGGTGCAGCGGAACGAGAACAGGGTGTCGGTCCAGTGATGGACCCACGTCACCGTCTCGACGAAGAAGGCGCCGGACGCCTTGAGGCCAGCAGCGGGGGCCGGCGGGGCCAGGTCGCTCGCGAGGGGCGAGATTTCCATTTGAGGACTCACTCCGGTGAAGGGGGTGTGCGCGCCAGGACGGCGGGGATTTCAGGAGTCCTCAGGCTAGCAGCGCCGGCGCGCGTGACTGTCCCGGCGCCCGGTGACAGGTCGCTGAGTGTCCCTCCCGCCTGGTCGCCAGCGGGCGTCGGGACCGCGGACAGATGTCCCTGAGGCAAGGGACAGGGGGGGCGAACCCCGCATGGTACGCCTCGCCCAGTAGCCTGGACCCTGACAACCAGGGCCACATTTGGGGGAGGAGTACGGTTGCTTCGACAGGATCGCCGCCGCGCGTGGCATACCGCCGGATACATCACGCTGGCGGCCCTGGTGAGCGCGCCGCTGTCGGCCGCCGCCGCCGATGCGGACGCCCCCGATCCCAGCGCCGCCGAGGTGCAAGAGGTCGTGGTCACCGCGGGCTCGCGGATCGCCAAGGCCGGCTATGAGGCCCCGACGCCCGTCACGGTGACCGCAGCGCCGGAACTCCTGAAGGCCGCCCCAGAGAGCCTCTTCGAAGGCCTCAAGGAACAACCGCAGTTCGCCAACTCGTCGACCTCGATCAACACCACGCACCAGAACATCAATTCGGTGCCGGGCACGACTCTGAATCTGCGCAACCTGGGACCCACGCGTACGCTCGTGCTGATGGACGGGTGGCGGCTCCCCTCGACCTACCGAGACGGCACGGTCGACGTGGACGTCGTCCCGCAGATGCTCGTCTCGCGCGTCGAGGTCGTGACGGCTGGCGCCTCGGCGGCCTACGGGTCGGACGCTGTGGCCGGCGTGGTCAACTTCGTGCTCGATAACCACTTCACCGGCGGTAAGGTCAATCTGCAGGGCGGCATTTCGGACCGCGGCGACTACGAGAACTATCGCTTTGGCTTGGCCTACGGCGCCGATCTGGGCGAGCGCACCCATCTGTTGTTGAGCGCCGAACGCTACGAGAACAAGGGGTTCCGCGCCAATGAGCGGCCCCAATACTTCCGCAACGGGCTTTCTGTCGGCAGCGTGGTGGGTTCAACGGCCGCGGCGGGCTCTGCGGCGAACCCCAAGGTCACCGCCTTCGACACCGTCTGGACGACGCTGCCGACCGCCGGCATCGCGACGTCCGGTCCGTTCTCCGGCGCAGTCTTCCTGGGAGGCGGCCAGTACCGGCTGCCGCCGCGCACCGGCAATCCGACCGGGTCGCCGGGCATCTTCGTGGTGCCGGGCGGGATCTTCAACAGCGATCTCATCACCTCTCAGGCGCCTTGGACCCAGGCGCCCCACGTGACCAACAGCGTGGGCTTCGCCCGCCTCGAGCACGACTTCGGGGGGGGCATCACCGCCTATGCCCAGGCCACCCTGGCGGAGTTCAAGTTCGCCAACACGGCCAAGAACAGCTTCACCCAGAACACGCGGTTCTTCAGCGGCAACCCCTACCTGCCGGCGGACCTGCAGGCGCGGCTGACCTCCACCAACACGGCCTTCTTCACCTACTCCAAGTACTGGGGCGACGCCGGGGTCCAGCACTCCAGCACGGACATGTTCCACTACAACATCCGCGCCGGGGTGAAGGGCGATCTCGGCCGGTTCAAGTGGGATTTGGCCTACCAGCACGGCCGGTCTGACCTCGACGTCTCATACGGGCCGCAGTTCATCGCCACCCGCTTCGCCGCCGCTTCCGATGCAGTCCGCGATCCGGCAACGGGGAACATCGTCTGCAACGTGCTCCTCAATCCGGATGCGGCCGTCCGGGCGCGCTACGCCGGCTGCGTACCCATCGACCCCTTCGGCCCCAACTCGATTTCCAGAGCGGCGGCCGAGTACGTCAACGGAACCTCGACCTACGATTCCAACAACGGCTCCGACATCGTCTCGGTGAGCCTCTCGGGCGACGCGTTCGACCTCTGGGCCGGGCCCGTTTCCGTGGCGGTCGGCGCGGAGTACCGCAAGGACAAGCTGGATATCGACAGCAACTCCGACCCGAGCCAGCTCGGCGACATCACGGGGCTGCGCGCGCTCACCACGGCGCCGGCGATGTTCTTCTTCAACAACGTCGCCGTGGCGCACGGCTCGGTGAACGTGAAGGAGGCTTTCGCCGAGGTCGCCGTTCCCCTGGCGAAGGACCTGCCCTTCCTCCACAGCCTCGATGTGAACGGCGCCGCCCGGGTGACCGACTACAGCACGAGCGGGACGGTGACGACGTGGAAGGCCGGCTTCGTCTGGTCGCCGATCGAGGATGTCCGGCTGCGGTTGACGCGTTCGCGCGACATCCGCGCGCCCTCGCTGCAGGAGCTGTTCCTGGGCACGAACGTGAATCTGAACGGCTTCATGGACCCCCACACCCGGGTGTCGAACCTCACCACAGTCATCACGGGCGGCAACCCGAACCTCGAGCCGGAGAAGGCCGACACCCTCACCTACGGGATCGTGGTCCAGCCTCGGTTCCTGCCAGGCTTCGATGTCTCGGTCGACTACTACGACATCAACCTGAAGGATGCGATCTCGACCTTGTCCACGGCGACCATCGCCGCGGGTTGCGAGGCCAGCGGTGGGACGGGGCCTCTCTGCGACCTGATCGTTCGTCCGCTGCCGTTCTCGAACACCAGCGCTGCGAACTATCCCACGAGCATCCGCACGGTGCCCGTGAACATCGCAAGCCTGCGGACCCGCGGCGTCGATATCGAGGCGAGCTATCGGCGCGACATCGGACCGGGGGCGTTTTCCGCCCGCCTGGTGGCCTCGCACCTCCTCGACTACAAGTCGAAAGACAGCCCACTCTCCGGCGCGGTGGAATATGCCGGCAAGACCGACCGCTTCTTCCTACCCAAGTGGCGGGGTTCGCTGAGCCTGAACTACGAGGTGGGTGACCTCACGGTCTTCGTGCAGGAGCAGTACATCGGCAAGGTCTCGTACGGTCCGACGTTCGTCTATCGCGACCCCGACATCGATCCGGTCTTCTATACGCACGTGACGGTGTCCTACGCCCTGGAACTTGCCGGCCGGGAGAGCGAGGTGTTCCTCAACGTCCGCAATCTCTTCGACAAGGACGCCCCGCTCTACACCGCCGACAGTCCCTCGCCGGGTTCGATCCTCGACACCCAGCCGCGGGTCTATGATGTGGTGGGACGCACCTTCACGGCCGGCGTGCGCCTGCGCTTCTGAGGTCGCCTTACACGCGGCGGCCATGACAAGGATTGAGGCTATGAGGAGACCGTCGAAACGGCCCGGCGCGGCGCTCCGTCCGAGACAGCGCCGCGTCGGCGCAGCGCCGGGAACCGCAGTGCAGGAGGCTTGCGTTGCAGCAGCCCGGTAGTGTGCGGACGGCCCGCGACGAGTGGCGGAGCGGCTGGAAGCTGGTGCTGGCCGCGACGGCCGGCTCCAGCCTCGCGCCGGTTATGTACTATACCGTCGGCGTCTTCGTGGAACCGCTGGAGTCGGAGTTCGGCTGGAGCCGAACCCTCATTACGTCGGGGCTGACGGTCTTCGCCGTCATCAGCGTCATCCTGGCCGGTCCGGCCGGCGCCCTCATCGACCGGTTCGGGCCCCGGCGAATCGCGCTGCCGGGCACGGTGATCTACTGCGCCGCACTGGCGGGCCTCTCGACGGCCGGCGGTTCGGAGCTGCAGTGGTGGGCCCTGTGGGTGGCGATTGCGGCGGGCGCCCTACTCGTCAAGACCATGGTCTGGTCGGCCGCGATCGTCAGCCGCTTCGAAGCCGCCCGTGGCTTCGCCATGGCCATCGCCCTGTGCGGGGCCGGCCTCACGGGCATCTTCGCGCCGATGGTGAGCGGCTATCTGATCGAGCACCATGGCTGGCGGCTCGCCTACGTCGGCATCGCAGCGCTCTGGTTCGCGGTCGCCATGCCGCTGCTGCTGTTCTTCTTCTTCGGCGCGTCGGACCTACAGCGGACCGGCCGCACCGCCGGCGCGACAAAGGCGAGACCGCCCGGCGTTCCTCTCAAGGAGGCGGTCAAGTCGACCGCCTTTGCGCGACTGGCGTCGGGTACGTTTCTGGTCATGCTGGTGATCACCGGCTGCACCGTCCATTTCGTCTCCATGGTCACGCAGGGCGGTCTCGAGCGTAGCACGGCCGTGGGGCTGGCCAGCGTCATTGGCCTGGCGGCCTTCCTGGGACGCCTCTTCACCGGATCGATGCTGGACCGCTTCCGCCCAACGTTGGTGGGCGGTTCCATCTACAGCCTTCCCGCCGCGGCCTGCCTGATGCTGCTCGCCTTCGATGGCAGCTCGACGATGGCCTTCCTGGTCGCCGCCTTGATCGGCTTCTGCTCAGGCGCGGAGGTGGAGATCGCCTCCTACCTTTCGGCGCGCTTCTTCGGCATGCGCTCGTTCGGCACCCTGTTCGGCCTGATCGCGGGGTTGATCTCCCTGGCGACGGGTCTTGGGCCTGTGCTGGCCGGTTTCGCTTTCGACCATTCGGGCGCCTATACGCCAGCCCTCTGGGTTGGGGCGCCCGCGGCCGTGCTGGCGGGTTTCCTGGTCTTCACCCTGGGCCGCCAGCCGCACTTCGCGGCGGAGGCCGATGGCCAACCGGATGCGGCCCCCGCCCCGGGACGGACTTAGCAAGCCATTCGCGGGCGGCCGCCCGCGTTGCGGTCGCGACGGCGGCGCCTTGGTCGCCGGCGAGAGGGAGTATCGGATGCAGAAGCGTGAGCTCGGCCGCAGCGGACTTTGGGTGTCGGCCCTGGGCCTGGGCTGCATGGGCCTGAGTTTTGGGCGCGGGCCCGCGGTTGATCGGCAAGACGGCGTCGACCTCCTCCGGACTGCGGTCGACCTGGGCATCACCTTCTTCGACACGGCCGAAATCTACGGCCCCTTCACCAACGAGGCGCTGCTGGGCGAGGCGTTGGCCCCGGTCCGGCATCAGGTCGTGTTGGCGACGAAATTCGGGTTCGCCATCGGCGCGGATGGCGCGCGGACCGGCGAGGACAGCCGACCCGAACGCATCCGCCAGGTCGCCGAGGAGTCCCTCACGCGGCTTAAGACCGATGTCATCGACCTGTTCTACCAGCACCGCGCCGATCCCGAGGTGCCGATCGAGGACGTGGCCGGGACCGTGCGGGACCTGATCCAGGCCGGTAAGGTGAAACACTTCGGTCTCTCGGAGGCCGACGCGCCGACCTTGCGCCGCGCCCACGCGGTCCAGCCTGTCGCCGCCCTGCAGAGCGAGTACTCCCTGTGGTGGCGCGAGCCGGAGACCGAGCTCTTCCCGACTCTTGAGGATCTGGGCATCGGCTTCGTCCCCTTCAGTCCGTTGGGGAAAGGCTTTCTCACCGGGGCCATCGACGAGACCACGAGCTTCGCGGCGAGCGACATCCGCCAGTCGACGCCGCGGTTTTCACCGGAGAACCGCCGCGCGAACGCCGGGCTCGTGGAGGTGCTGGGCGCGATCGCCGCCGAACGCAACGCCACGCGCGCCCAGATCGCGCTGGCCTGGATGTTGGCCAAGCGGCCCTGGATCGTCCCGATCCCGGGAACGACCAAGCCGGAGCGCCTGGCGGAGAACCTGCTCGCGGCCGACATCGCCCTGAGCGCGGATGATCTCGAGGCCATCGAGTCCGCCTTTGCCGGCCTCGAGGCGCACGGCGCACGCAACCCTTCTCGCTGGCCGCAGCGCGCCTGAACCGACATCAGCGGCGGTGTCCCCGAGGTTTGGGACAGGCCGCGGGACGCCCCCGATCTAATCTGCAGCGTGGGGATGGCGGCCCTGGCGCGCCGTCCCGTGGCCGAGTTCCCGCGGCTCGTCCCGCGTCTCGAACGAACAACATTTGGGGAGCGATGGTCTTGGCCCAATGGCGGCAATTCACGCGTCCTGTTGCGTTCGCCGCCTTCGTGACGGTGGCTGCGACCGCCGCCGGCCAGGACGCCCAGGCAGCGGCCGCCGCCCCGTCTCCGGCCGCTTGCGCGGCCTTGAATGGCCAAGTCATCGGCGCCGCCGCTATTGAGGCTGCGTGGCAGCCGGCGGGCGGCGCGGCGCCAGCCTACTGCAAGGTCGCCGGACGCCTCTCTCCCAAGCACCGGTTCGAACTGCGTTTGCCGGCCACATGGAACGGCAAGCTCCACTACACCGGCAACGGCGGCAACGGCGGTCGGATCCCGGCCCTGAATCCTGCGGTGCTCGCCCAGGGCTACGCCTCGGTGGCCGACAACACCGGCCACGATGGGACGGACTCGTCCTTCGCGCTCGACGATCCGACTGCGGTGCTCAACCTGGCCCTGCTCGCCGTGCCCACGGTCGCGATCAGCAGCAAGGCGATCGTCCAGGCCTACTACGGGGCGGAGCCCCGGCGCACCTACTTCGAGGGGTGTTCGGAAGGCGGCCGCGAGGCGATCACGGGCGCGCTCCACTATCCGATGCTGTTCGACGGCGTGATCGCCGGCGCCCCGGGGATCAGCAAGATCGCCACCAACGCGTTCGTGCAGCACGCCATGCGCGCCATCCTGGCGCCTGGGGCGAGGCTCCCCGAAACCAAGCTGAGGCTCCTGGACCAGGCGGTGCTCAGGCAGTGTGACACGGTCGCCGCCGACGGCCTCGTGGACGGGATCGTCTCCAACTGGGAGGCCTGCCGGTTCGATCCCGCCAGCCTGCGCTGTCCCGGCGGCGGCGACACCGGCGAGACCTGCCTGTCCGATCCCCAAGTCAAGGCGATCCGGACCCTGATCGAGCCGGCTGTGCTGGCCCGTGGCGGGCTGCACCATTCGGGCTACCCGCTGATGGGGTCTCAAGGGATCGCGGGCCAATGGGACCGCTGGTGGTTCTCGCCTCAGTCGGTCCAGCTGAACACCATGAACAGCAACGTCAGGAGCTACTTCGCTCAGGACGCCCAGGCCGACGCCTTGAACTGGGACATGGAGGCCCATGCGTCGAAGGTGATCGCGCTGCGGGATCTCTTCGATGTGAACGACGCGAACCTGCAGGCCTTCGAACGGGCCGGGGGCAAGATGATCATCTGGACCGGCGCGGCCGACCCCACGACGCCGGTGGGCAATGTCGCGCGGTACTACCGGCAGGTGACGTCAACCTTCGGTCAGGATCGGGCCGACCGGTTCGCGCGGTTGTACGTCATGGGCGGCGTGGGCCACTGCAGCGGCGGGTCCGGCGCCGATCGTCCTCAGAACCTGTTGGCGGCGTTGGACGCCTGGGTGACCCGCGGCGAGGCGCCGTCGAGCCCCATCGCCTCGAAGTTCGATCCCGCGACAAGCGCGCTCGTACTGTCGCGTCCGCTCTGCCCTTACCCGAGCTATGCCCGCTATGTCCGCGGCGACCCCAAGAGCGCCGAGAGCTTCCGCTGCGCGCTCAACACCGCCCAGGCCCCGACGGCCACACAGCCGGGGACCCCTTGATGCCGCCCCGCGCCCTTCCCGCGGGCTCTTTGTCCACCTGATGCGCTCCGCACCCTTGCGGGCCCAATCCGAAAGACCTTTGCCGTGAAGACCTACGACATTCCGCTGCTGATCCGGGGCCGCCTGATCTCCGACAACCTAGTCGAGTTCGAGGGCCGGCGCGGCGAGTTGACGTTCCGCACCCCGGAGGTGTCGCAGCATCTGGCCGACCTGCCGCTGACCAATCCCACGCGCCTGTCGGACATGTACGACGACCTTCGGATCGCCGATGTCGTGGACTTCCTCGACCAGCTGGGCCAGCGCCTGAGCCCGAAGGTCAACCCCTACATGCAGGAGGCCTACGAGCTGTCCTGCCTGACCTCGGGCCTGACGCCCGAGATCCTGTACAGCCAATACTGCGACGCGATCCCGGCCATGCTCCGCGCCGCCAACGTCCGCGAGGTGGCGGAGACCCACATCGGCCTGGCGACCCTAGACGGCTGGACGCGTCACCAGCTCCTCGACGGACGGGTGGCGCACACCCGCCCCTTCGGCGCGCGCTGTCTCCACATCACGGCCGGGAACTCCCCCGCGGTGGCGGGGATCACCACGATCTGGAATGCGCTCACGCGCAGCGATGCGCTGATCAAGAGCCCGTCCAACGATCCGCTGACCTCGCTGGCCATCGGCCGCACGAT
>NZ_LSJI01000297.1 GCF_001557235.1 Phenylobacterium sp. CCH9-H3
TCACCGCGGTGACCGGGCTGACGCTCTCCAGGTTCGGCGACGGAATGCGCGTCCCAGTGACGACCACTTCCGACACCTCGTCGGCCGCGGTCTGCGCCAGGGCCGGCCCGGCGGCGGTCATGGCCGCCCCGCAGATCATCGAAGACGCCAGGAGGCGCGCACGGACAGTAAGCTTGCTCACGATCAATATCCCCTTCGCGGCCGACCGCCGGTTGGGCGGCCCCGCTCCCCACAAGAAGGTTTCGGCCCACCGTTCGCGGGCCAGGTGATGGTGAGTTACGGTTGCGTGACAAAGGGGGTCAATCATGGCTCAGGCAACGAACGATGCCCTCAGAGCAACACACGGCCCGCGCCGCAATAATTCCTGGATTTCCGGAAGTTACCGCAATTTCTGACGCGGTCTTTTTCTATTTCTGTGTTGATTCAGACACAGCCGCTCGGCCGCCTGGCGATGTAATCGCGGCCGAAGTCAGGGCGGCGTCGAAGTAGCGGCTCAGGCGCCTGAGCCCATCGGGTCGAATGCTCGCCTGGCGACGGCGCAGGTCGATCAGGCCGGCGGCGGCCAGCACGCCGAGGTGATGGCTGACGTTGACCCTCGGCAGCGACAGGTCGCGAGCCAGGTCGCCGGCCGACACAGGCCGTGCGACCAGGCGTTCCAGCAGGACCCGCCGGGTCGGGTCGGCCAGGGCCCGGAACATCTCCGCCGGGGCGTCGGCCGGCGGGCCGCGCCCGATCTCCATCAGGCCGACCGGGACCGCGGCGCGGGATGCCCGACCTCCAGCGCATGCAGACGCCGCGAGACGGCGAAGCGCTCCCGCAGCCAACCTTCGCCCACCGAGGCCTCGAACCACAGGCGATCGAAATAGATGCGCAGCTGCGGCAGCGGATCGACAGCGGCCACGAGCAGGCCGTCCTCCTCGCGGACCAGACCCGCCTCCTTCAGCACGCGCACGTGGTGGGAGACCGCCGGCCGGGTGACGGAGACGGCAGCGGCCAGGCTTCCGATCCGCGAGGGCCGCGCCAGGATCCGCTCGTAGAGATCGCGGCGGGTGGCGTCGCCCAGCGCGTCCAGCGCCGCGCCGACGGGATCGCTCATCCCCAGCCCCCCGCCGCGCGCAGCGGCTTCACCACCGAAGCCGCGTCGAGAGGGGTCGTGCGCAGCAGGCTGATGAAGCGCCGCAGCGCCGGATTGTCATGGTCGTTGCGCCAGGCCGCCGCGACCTGCAGCGTCGCCGGCCGGCCGGGTAACGGCGAGAAGGCGACGCCGGCGCGGGTGGCCTGGGCGACGCTCTGCGGCGCAACCGCGTGGCCGACGCCGGCGGCGACCAGGCTGAGAACCCCATCGTGCGAGGTCATCTGGACCCGAACCCCGGCCCGGGCGCCGCCCCGGTCGGTCACCAGCCTCTGGATGCGGCCCCAGTCGTCGCCCGCCGCGCAAAGCACGGGCGCCTCGCCCAGCGCCTCGTCGGGCGCCTCCAGCGAGCGGGCCAGGAGCCAGGGCTCGCCCCACAGCGACAGGCTGTCGAGACCGGCCGGCACGTCTTCGGCATCGATCAGGATGGCGTCCAGCTCGCGGTCCAGCACCGCGGCCACCAATTCGGCCGCCGATCCGCCCCGCAACTCCAGCTCCACGTCCCGGGCCGACCGGCGATAGGCGCGGAGGATGGCTTCGGCCGGCCCCGCCGTCACCGGCCACACATGACCCAGCCGCAGGCGGCCCACCTCGCCTCGCCCCGCCGCGCCGGCGCGGACCGCCGCCTTGGCCAGCAACTCCAGCGCGCGCTCGACTTCCGACAGGAAGCGTTCGCCGGCCCCGGTGGGACGCGCGCCCCCCGACGAACGCTGGAACAGGGACACGCCGAGCGCGTCCTCCAGCGCCAGCACCCGGCGCGACAGCACCGAAGGGTTCACGCCGAGAACTTCCGAGGCCCGTCGGAAGCCGAGATGCTCGCGCACCATCAGCGCCGAGCGGAGGGTGGCGATGTCCTGCGCCGCCAGCGCCTCTGCGCCACGGCGGACGGGAGATCCGCGGAACGACGGGTTCGAGTCTTGGGACGACATCAGGCCGCACGCGCCTTTCGCGACGACACCGTCCAGGCGATGGCCAGGCCCACGGCGATATGGGCCAGAATGTCGAGGAGCGACCTTCCGCCCTGCCAGCTCGGGAAGGGCCCGGGCCACCGGAGCGGCAGCACGATCAGGTACATCACCGCGTAGAGGACGAGGCCGTACAGCACGCCCGCGACAAGGGGTTGGGCCACGAGTCGGGGAAGTCGCGGCGCGGCCAGCACAAAGACCGCGGCCATGGCCAGCGCGATGCCGAAGTGGGTGGCGACGCCCAGCAGCACCGCCGCCATACCGCCGTCCCGAGCGGCCGGCGCGCCGATCCAGCCGCTGGCCACCGCCTGCCAGGGTCGCATGGCAGGCTGGCCGGCCGCGAGCGCCATGCCGGATGCGTAGACGAAGTCGACCGCGCCGCCGGCGAGGCCCGCGATCATGGTTTGCGACAACGCGCTCCGTCCCGGAAGAGAGGCGGCCGGAGAAGCGGCGGCGGCGGTCATGGGGAGATCCTCCTGCGACGCCGCGAGGTTGCCGCTACGTCGCCCGCCGGGTCGCGCACGTTCCGAGGACAGAAAGCACGTTCCGATGACCGCGTGCGGCCGGAGAGCGCTTGCCCTTTGACTTCGTTCGCGTCTGGCGTTGCTCTTGCAGGCACAGGCTGCCGATGACGTACCCGTTCAAGTTCAACGACGCGCCCGAACCTGCCCTGACCTTCGGGCGCCAGCGCCAGTGGGGGCCGCTGGCGGCGACCGAGGTGCACGCCACGCCCGGCCGCTATCCCGGGCAGGCCATCTCCGACCATCGGGTGATCTTCTACCTGACCCCCGGCGTGCCGACCGATTGCACCTGCGAGGGCGTCGGCCAGTTCCGCATCCAGACCCCCTACGACTTCGATGTCGTCCCGGCGGGCGCGAGCGGGTTTTGGGAGGACCATACGGACTGCGACATGGTCTCGGTCCGCCTGTCGCCGGCGTTGTTGTCGTCCACCGCCGAGGCTCTGGCGCTTCCAGGCGGCCGAGCGGAGATCGCGCCGAAGATCGGGACCCGGGATCCGCTGGTCGAGCACGTGGTGCGCGCGCTCCTCGCCGAGCTCCAGGCGCCGGCGCCCGCCGGCAGGATCTACGCCGACAGCCTCGCCATCGCCCTGGCCACGCGCCTGCTGCAGAACTTCGCGGTCATGGGCTTCGCCGGCCGGCAGACCCTGTCAAAGCCGCAGATCCGGCGGATCGTGGAGTTCATCGAGACCAACCTGGACGGCGAGCTGACGCTGGAACAGGTCGCGGGCGTCGCGGGCATGAGCATCCCGCACCTCACCACCCTGTTCCGCCGCACCATGGGCCAGTCCGTGCACGCCTATGTCATGGAGCGCCGCGTCCACCGGGCCCGCAGCCTGCTGCTTGGCCGTGGCATGACCATCGCCGAGGTCGCCCTGGAAACCGGCTTCGCCCATCAGAGCCATCTGGCCCGCTGGATGCGCCGCCTGCTGGGCGTGACGCCCTCTGAAGTGCTGCGCAGCTAGGTCTTGATCTTGTAGCCGGTGCGGAACATCCACAGGCAGACCGCGCCCATGGCCACGGTCAGCACCGCCGTCATGGCCACGCCGATGGCGAGGCTGCTCTCGGCCTGGCCGGTGAAGCCGTAGCGGAAACCGTCGATCAGATAGAAGAACGGGTTGAAGTGGCTGAATGTCCGGAACGGCTCCGGCAGCCGCTCGACCAGGTAGAAGGTCCCCGACAGGAACGTCATCGGCATGATGACGAAGTTGGTGACAGCGGCCATGTGGTCGAACTTCTCGGCCCAGAGCCCGGCCATGATGCCGATGAAGCCCATGATCAGCGCGGCCCCAAGGCCGAAGTAGACGATGGCCCAGGGCTGGGAGACCGGCAGCCGGGCGAAGGGCAAGACCGCCACCAGGCTGACGAGGCCGACCACTATGCCGCGGGTGGCCGCGCCGCCGCCGAAGCCCACCACGTGCTCGCCGGGGGTCAGCGGCGGGGTCATGAAGTCGCCCATCAGTCCGTTGAACTTGGCCTGCAGCAGCGACGATGAGGAGTTGGCGAAGGCGTTCGACAGGATCTGCATCATGATCAGCCCGGGCGCCACGAACGTGCCGTAGGCGACGCCGTGCACCTCGCGCGCCCCGCCCACGGCCACCACGAACACCAGCATGTAGAGCAACGCAGTGACCACCGGAGCGGCCAGGGTCTGCATGCCCACCTTCATGAACCGCCGCACTTCGCGGACGTAGAGGGTCTTCAGCCCTTCCCAGTTGACGCCGTGATAGGCGCGCGGCTGCGGGGGCAAGGCGACTTCGGCGTCAGGCATGTCTCGCATGGCCGAGATGTGCGCGCTGCAGGGCGGCTGCGCAAGGCCATGCCTCATCCACCGCTTAAACTCGAATCAACATCTAGTTCCTGTGGAGAACCGGCAGGGCGCCTATTGTGGCTCTTAGCGAGTTGTTTACTACTGATGGTGGTTGGTGGCGGTTGAGTTAGCTCGGCGCCACAAGATGTTGATCCCGGCGCCCCGGCGGCGCGCCGGATCCTCTGGGTGGGAGGCGAGACCATGGGCTGGACCGACGAACGCGTGGAACTCCTGAAGAAGCTCTGGCAGGACGGCCTCTCGGCCAGTCAGATCGCCAAGCAGCTGGGCGGCGTCACCCGCAACGCGGTGATCGGCAAGGTCCACCGCCTGGGGCTCTCGGGCCGTGCGACGCCGTCCAAGCCGCAGCGGACCGTCTTCAAGGCCCCGCGCCCCGCGCGTCCGGCCCAGGCCTCGCCGTCGGCGCCGCGCCGTATCGCCGAGCCGGTCTCCGCAGCCCATCCGGCCCCCGCGCCCGTGCGCTATGTCGACGAGACTCCCGGCACGGCCACGGTGCTGACCCTGGGCGCCCACATGTGCAAGTGGCCGATCGGCGATCCGTCGCTGGACAGCTTCACCTTCTGTGGCCGGCGTTCGGAAGAGAACGGCCCCTACTGCCACGAGCATGCCACGGTGGCCTACCAGCCGGCCCAGGCGAAGAAGAAGTCCGGCGCCGCCGAGCTCGCCCGGAGCCTGCGCCGCTACATCTGAGTTCCGCTGCAAAGCGGCCCGACTATCCGTTGGGGATGGGAGGCGCGCCTGAGAACCGAAGCTGCACAAGCTGCTTAAGGTCCCGGGCGCGTCTCTTTCTTTTATTGCTCCCCTTTGGGGGACCTGTCGGGGAAGCCGACTGAGGGGGCTTCCGCTCAGACCTCGTCGCTGCGATCCTTGAAACTCACATGAGAGTCGAGGCTGGGCCTTCCGAGCGGAAGCCCCCTCCGGCCCTTCGGGCCACCTCCCCCGATGGGGAGGAACTGGAGTTCGGATGACCGACGTCGCCACGCCCCCCGACGAGACCGGCAACGCCAAGGCCTATTCGGTCTCGGAGCTGGCGTTCGCCCTGAAGCGGACGCTGGAGGACTCGTACGGCTTCGTGCGGCTTCGCGGCGAGCTGTCGAAGGTCACCCACCACTCCAACGGCCACGTCTACCTGACCATCAAGGACGAGAAGGCCGCCATCGACGGCGTGGTCTGGAAGGGCAGCGTGCGCGGGCTGTCGGTCCGTCCCGAGCAGGGGCTGGAGGTGATCGTCACCGGCAAGATCACGACCTATCCGCAGGGCTCGCGCTACCAGATCGTGATCGAGAGCATGGAGGCCGCCGGCATCGGCGCGCTGCTGGCCCAGCTCGAACGCCTGAAACAGCGCCTGGCCGCCGAGGGTCTGTTCGAGGCCTCGCGGAAGAAGGCGCTGCCCGAGATGCCGGCCGTGGTGGGGGTGATCACCAGCCCCACCGGGGCGGTGATCCGCGACATCCTGCACCGGATCCGCGACCGCTGGCCCTGCCGCGTCATCGTCTGGCCGGTGGTGGTCCAGGGCGAGGCGGCCGCCGCCCAGGTCTGCGCCGCGATCAAGGGCTTCAACGCCATGGCGCCGGGCGGGGCGGTCCCCCGGCCGGACGTGCTGATCGTGGCCCGCGGCGGCGGGTCTGTGGAGGACCTGTGGGCCTTCAACGACGAGACCCTGGCCCGCACCGTCGCGGATGGGACCATCCCGCTGATCAGCGCGGTCGGCCACGAGACCGACACCACCCTGATCGACTTCGTCTCGGACCGGCGTGCGCCGACGCCCACCGCGGCGGCCGAGATGGCCACGCCCGTCCTGGCCGAGCTGAAGGCCCTGGTGTCCGACCTGGGCGGGCGGATGCACCGCTGCGGCGGCCGGGTGGTGGAAGAACGCCGCGGGCGGATCGAGCACGCTGACCGGGCCCTGAAGCGGATCCCCGATCTGGTGCGGCTGGCCGAGCAGAGGTTCGATATCGTGTCCGGCCGCCTCGGCGCGGGCCTGGCGCGCAACGC
This sequence comes from Phenylobacterium sp. CCH9-H3, assembly GCF_001557235.1. Taxonomy (GTDB): domain Bacteria; phylum Pseudomonadota; class Alphaproteobacteria; order Caulobacterales; family Caulobacteraceae; genus Phenylobacterium. The sequence goes on from NZ_LSJI01000297.1 coordinate 6,439, forward strand.
GGCGGCCCACGAGCGCGACCTCGTGCGGGTGGCGTCCCGGCTGTCCCCCCTGCTGCTCCAGCGGCCGCAGCAGGTGCAGAGGGACCGGCTGGACCGCCTGACCGTGCGCCTCGAGCCTTCGGTCCGGCGGCGACTTGAGCGCCTGTCCGAGCGGCTGGACGGACTCTCCAAGCTCTATGCGTCGGTCGATCCGGACCGGCCCCTGCAGCGCGGCTTCGCCCGCGTGGCGCGCGCCGATGGCTCGCTGGCGCATGCGGGCGCATCGCTGGCGAGCGGCGAGGCGGTCGCCATCACCTTCGGCGACAAGGTCACCCGCCAGGCGGTCATCGATGGCGCGGGTGGCGTGGCCCCGCCTCCCCTAACGCCCCCCAAGCCGGTGAAGGCGAGGCCCAAGCCCGAAGGTCCTGCGCAGGGCGACCTGTTCTGAGCGCGCCCGAAGCGCTAAATAGGGGCGCATGAACGCCCACGACCGGACCCTCGGCGCCAACGACCAGGCCAAGCTCCACTACGGGGATGGCGACTACGCGGTGCTGCGCCCAGGCCGATATGTCCTCTGCGCCGTCACCGGCCAGAAGGTCCCGCTGGAACAGCTTCGCTACTGGAGCGCCGAACTGCAGGAGGCCTACGCCGGACCGGCCGAGGCCCTCCAGCGCTGGCAGGAAACCCACGGCTAGCTGCGGCGGTACTCTTCGTTCGGCCAGCGGCGGTGGACCCAGAACCATTCCGTGGGCCGGGCGCGGACCCGGTCCTCGATGAAGGCGTTGATGCGGCGCACGCCCGTCTCGATGTCGGCCTCCCGGTCGCCGGTGTCCTCGAGGCGGATCGGCTCGTGCACGATCACCTTGAACCGGGCGCCGGGACCCACCCGCTGTACGCTCATCGGCTGGAGCGGGATGCCGAACCGCAGCGCGAAGGTCGACGGGCCTGGGGCGGTATGGGCCATGTGACCGAAGAGCGGCGCGGCCACACCGCCGTTGAACTTCTGATCGTTCATCAAGGCCACGCTTTCGCCACGCTGCAACGCCCTCATCAGCTCGCGGGCGCCGTCCAGCCCTTTGGGCGCGAACAGGCGCACGCCATAGCGGAAGCGGTTCTTCCGCACGCGTTCGTCGACGTAGGGATTGTTCATGGCGCGGTACGTGACCTGGCATTTGACGCCAGCGTGAACGATGACGGCGGCCATGAGTTCGAACGCCGAGAAGTGTCCCGAGATGAACACCACGGGACCGTCGCCTGCGGCGATTGCGCCCAGCCGCGCCTCGCCCTCCACCTGCACCCGGTCTGTGTCGGCTACAATACGGTCGAGCAGCAGGAACTCGGTTAGCGATCTGCCGAGTTCGATCCATTGCAGCCGGAGGAGACGGCGGATTTCGGTGTCATCGGCCTGCGGGAAGGCGATGCGAAGATTGCGCTCCGCGACTCTGTTGGCCCGGGTCAAGGGGCCGAGAACGGAAAACAGCGATCCGCCGAAATTTGAAACAGAATCAATCGGGAAGGCACGGATGAGGGTCGAAGCGGCGTCAAATAGCGCAGCCTCGAGCATCCAAATTAGTTTCGACACGTATGAATGGTTAAGCGCGGCCATCCACTCTTCCTAGGCTTGGTCGCTCACGTTCGGCAATGGAGGCGGCTGGCGTGCGAATTGCGATGTCTCAACCGCGGAGTCCCGAACCGGGACGAAGGGAAATCATGGTCGGGGATTCCATGGACGAGATCGACATCCACCTGGGCCGGCGTCTTCGCCGTCGCCGCCGTCTTCTGGGCCTGACCCAGCAAGAGCTGGCGCACGCCTGCGGGGTCCGTTTCCAGCAGATCCAGAAATACGAGTGCGCGGCCAACCGCATGTCGGCCGCCCGCCTGTGGCAGCTGGCCGAAGTGCTGGAAGTGCCCGTCAGCTACTTCTACGAGGGCCTGACCCGCGACCAGCGCGAAAGCCTGGAGCGCGAAACCGCCTCGTCCTCGACGGAGACCCTGGCCAGCAAGGAAACCCAGGACCTGATCCACGCCTATTACCAGCTGGGGGAACGGCCCCGCCGCCGCCTGCTGGACCTGGCCAAGGCCATGAACGGCGAGATCGAGGCTTAAGTCCGACCGCAAGGCGGGTTAAGCGGGGGCCATGACCCTCGACCCTGCCCGCCTTGAAGAACTCGACGCGTTTCTTGTCGAGCTCAACCGCGCCGCCGCCGGAGCCATCCTCCCCTTGTTCCGCGGCGAGCACGGCCTTTCCAACAAGCACGAGGCGGGGTTCGACCCCGTCACCGAAGCGGACAAGGGCGCCGAGCGCGCCATCCGCGCCATGATCACCCAGCGCTATCCCGACCACGGCGTAATCGGCGAGGAGTACGGCGAGGATCGTCCGGACGCCGACTTCGTCTGGGTGCTGGATCCCGTCGACGGCACCCGGGCGTTCATCGCCGGCCTGCCGCTATGGACCACCCTGATCGGCCTGCGCTTCCAGGGCTCGCCCGTCCTGGGGTCGATCGGCCAGGCCTTCCTGGACGAACTCTACATCGGCCATGCCGGCGGTTCTCGCCTTGTGAGCCGGAACGGGACGCGCCCCTTGCGGGTCCGCCCTTGCCCCAGGCTGACCGATGCGGTCATCGCCACCACCGATCCGGAAGGCTGCTTCACCGGCGCCGAGCTGGGCGCCTGGACCCAGGTGCGGGCGGCCGCGCGCCTCGCGCGCCTGGGGTGCGACGCCTATGCCTACGCCATGGTGGCGGCGGGCACGATGGACATGGTGATCGAAGCCGGGCTGCAGAGCTGGGACATCGAGGCGGCGATCCCGCTGATCGCGGGCGCCGGCGGGCTCACCACCGACTGGCGGGGCGAGCCCGTGGGACGACACGGCGGGCAGATCGCCATCGCGGGCGACCGCGCCTGCCTGGACGAGGCGCTGGTCGCCCTGAGGCGTTCTGCGAACTAGGCCTTGGGCTTGGCGGCCGGGGCCTTCTTGGCTGCGGCGGGCTTCTTCGGCGCAGCGGGCTTCTTGGCGGCCGCCGGCTTGGGC
>NZ_LSJI01000298.1 GCF_001557235.1 Phenylobacterium sp. CCH9-H3
CGTTCGCCCAGAAGGACCTGAAGATCAACGGCTGGGCCATGGAGAGCCGGATCTACGCCGAGGATCCGTATCGCGGCTTCCTGCCGTCGATCGGCCGGCTGGTGCGGTATTCGCCGCCGGCCGAGGGCGACGTGGACGGCGGCTTCGTGCGCAACGACGCGGGCGTTCGCGAGGGCGACGAGATCTCGATGTTCTACGATCCGATGATCTCGAAGCTGTCGACGTGGGGGAAGACCCGGGAGGCGGCGATCGACGTCATGGGCCGGGCGCTGGAGGACTTCCACATCGAAGGCCTGGGCCAGAACATCCCCTTCCTGGCCGCGGTGATGGACCAGCCGCGGTTCCGGTCGGGCAAGCTCTCGACCAACTACATCAAGGACGAGTTCCCCGACGGCTTCCAGGGCCTGCCGCCGACCGACGCGCAGCGCGACCTGATGGGCGCGGTGGCCCTGGCCATGCACCGGGCGATGCTGGCCCGCGTCGCCCCGGACCAGGTGCGCAGCGAGTGGATTGTGGTCGCCGGGCACAAGCAGCAGTCGATGAAGGTCGCCGCAGTCGACGGCGGCCTCACGATCGACGCGGACGGACGCAGGCTGCGATTGGAGGACATCCAGTGGCGGCCCGGGCAGCCGTCGTTCCGGGGCAATCTGGACGGCAGGGATTTCACCGTGGCGGTGAAGCCGGCGGCCGAGGGTTTCGTGATCCGGCACCGCGCCACGACCCTGCATGTGCTGGTGCTGACGCCGCGCTCGGCCGAGCTGCACCAGAAGCTGCCGCCCAAGAAGGCCGCCGACACGTCCAAGATGGTGCTGTCGCCGATGCCCGGCTTGGTGGTCTCCATCGACGTGGCCCAGGGCCAGGAGGTCAAGACCGGCGAGGTCGTGGCCGTGCTGGAGGCCATGAAGATGCAGAACATCCTGCGCGCCGAGCGGGATGGGACCATCAAGGCGGTCAATGTGAAGTCCGGCGACAGCGTCGCGGCCGACGAGGTTCTGGTAGAGTTCGCCTGAGCGTCTTCGCTCGGGGGATTCGATGGGCTTTGCGGAGCTCTTCTTTTCAAGCCAGGGCCGGGCCCCGCGCCTGCCGTCGCTGATCGCGGCGGCGGTGCTGCTGATCCTTGCCGCGTTCTACGAAGCGGCCGTCTCGCAGCCGGCGCTGCATTGGATGACGGGTGTGCTCGTCTATCCCGCGCTGTTCTATGCGGGCGCCTGCGTGCTCTCGAAGCGGCTGCACGATCGCGGCCGGTCCGGGTGGTGGGCGGCGCTGATCCTGACGTCCGTCGTGGCCGTATGGCCGCATCCCTCGGGCTTCCTGGACTTCGCCTTCTTCCTCGTCCTGGTCTGGGCCTTCGTGGAATTGGCCCTGATGCCGGGCGAGCAGGGCGCCAACCGCTACGGCCTCAACCCGGTGATGCTGGCGCCGGTATAAGCGTCCCCCACCGATGTCATCCCGGTTTCGCGCAGCGAAGACCGGGACCCCGATGTGTCGCATTTTGGAATGAGACGGGGAGCCGCCCCGCTTTGTCGATCGACGCCACATATCGGGGTCCCGGTCTTTGCCCTTCGGCCAAAACCGGGATGACATGGAAGGAGAAGCCTGACGCGCGGCTTATATCGGCGCTTCGGCCTCTTCCACCGCCCCGAACACCCGCCGGAAGCTGGCCTTAAGCGCTGCGTCCGCCTCGTCCACGGTCACCGGCAGGCCCAGGTCGACCAGGCTGGTGACGCCGTGCTCGCTGACGCCGCAGGGGACGATGCCGCCGAAGTGGGCGAGGTCCGGCTCGACGTTCAGCGAGATCCCATGGAACGACACCCACTTGCGCAGCTTGACGCCGATGGCGGCGATCTTGTCCTCGCGGGGCGGGACGCCCGGCTGGCGGCGCTCGACCCACACGCCCACGCGGCCCTCGCGAACCTCGCCCTTCACGTTGAAGGCGTCCAGCGCCTCGATCACCCAGGCTTCCAGGGCGGCCACGAAGGCGCGGACGTCGCGGCGGCGCTTCGTCAGGTCGAGCATGACGTACGCCACCCTCTGACCGGGGCCATGATAGGTGAACTGCCCGCCGCGGCCGCTCTCGAAGACGGGGAATCGGCCGGGGTCGATCAGGTCCGTGGGCTTGGCCGAGACACCGGCGGTGTAGAGCGGCGGGTGTTCCAGCAGCCAGACCAGCTCGCCGGCCCGGCCTTCGGCGATGGCCGCGGCCCTGGATTCCATCGCGGCGACCGCCTCGGGATAGCCCACCGGCCCGCGCGAGACGGCCCAGCCGACAGGGGCGCCATCGGTGCGACCGAACAGCGCTTCGCCGGGCATATTTAACGTGCGGTCAAGCATGTCGGCCCAATGTGGGGTTCGGGCGTGCGTCACGCAAAGCCCGTGAGTTCAGTTTCGGGGTCTTCCTTCGTGAGCCAGGTCAAGGCGGTCAATGTCGAAATCCAGGTGGTGCTCGGTCGCGCCACCCTGCCCATGGCGCAGCTGCTGCGCATGGGCCGCGGCGCGGTGATTCCGCTGGATACGACCGTGAACGAAGAGGTCTGGATTCTCGCCAACAACCACCCGGTGGCCCGCGGCGAAATCCAGATCAACGACGAGCGGATCGCCATTACGGTGACGCGCGAAGCCAACGTCTACGACTACATGGCGGGCAACGCCTGAGCCTTATATTTTAACGCACTTCACAAGGCGGGCGGGGTTTGCTACCTGCCGCGCCTCACCACGAGCGGTCGTGGCGGAATTGGTAGACGCGCAGCGTTGAGGTCGCTGTGGGGCAACCCGTGGAAGTTCGAGTCTTCTCGACCGCACCATCCTGCTTCGCCCTCCGGGCTTCGCAGGATTGAACGAGGTGGGTCGAGGCGAAGCAGGATGCCCTGCGAAGCCTTGGCGTAGCAGGGCCGGTCGCCGGAGGGGCTCTCCTGCACTACGTCTACCTCCTCGTGAGTCTCGCGAACCCTGCCAAGCGCTACATTGGGGTCACGTCGGACCTTCGGGCGCGGGTCCGCGAACACAACGGCGGCAAGTCCCCGCACGCGTCGAAGCACGGGCCCTGGAAACTGGCCACCTATGTCGTTTTGGGGAACGGGAACAGGCGGAGGCGTTCGAGACCTACTTGAAATCCGGCTCAGGCCATGCGTTCGCTCGCAAGCGGCTTTGGCCGACGTGAGTGGCCCGGCTTGCTGGCGGCGATCCTCTCGACCGCACCCGTGAATCAGGGTCTCAACCAGGGAACGAGCAGAGCCGTCCAGATATAGCCGGGGAGGTCCGCATGGTACGCGAAACGGACGACCTCACCGAGCTCGTGGACCTCGAGGAAGACCTCGAAGACCTAGCCCTCGACGACGACTACGCGCTGAACCCGGAATTCGTCTCGGACGTGGCGGACGCCCTGGACCGGGGCGACGCCGAGCGGCTGCGCGAACTGCTGAGCGCGCTGCATCCCGCGGACGTGGCCGACCTGATGGGCTTCCTGTCGGCCGACGCCCGGGAAGAGCTGATCCCGCACCTCGATCCCGAGACCCTGGCCGAGATCCTCTCCGAGCTGGACAGCGAGATCCGGGAGGAGGTGCTGGAGCACGTCCCGTCGGCGACCCTCGCCAAGGCCATCGGCGAGATGGAGTCCGACGACGCCGCCGACGTGGTCGACGACCTGGAGGACGACAAGCGCGCCGAGGTGATGGCGGCCATGCCCGAGCTGGAGCGGGCGGCCATCGAGAGCACGCTCTCCTACGAGGACGAGACCGCCGGCCGCCTGATGCAGCGCGAGGTGGTGGCCGCGCCGCAGTTCTGGACCGTCGGGCAGGCCATCGACCACTTCCGCAAGGACAGCGACGAGCTGCCCGAGCTGTTCTTCGACATCTATGTCGTCGACCCGGCCTACAAGCCGGTGGGCGCGGTGCCGGTCAGCATGCTGCTGCGTAGCGCCCGGGCGACGCCGCTGGCCCAGATCATGGAGCCGGTGACGGAAATCACCGTCGACCTCGACCAGGAAGAGGTCGCCTACATCTTCGACAAGTACCACCTGATCTCCGCCCCGGTAGTCGACACGGGCGGGCGGCTGGTGGGTCAGATCACCGTCGACGACATCGTGGGCGTCGTCCAGGAAGAGGGCGAGGAGGACATCCTGGCCCTGGCCGGTGTGTCGGACGCCGGCCGCGACGCGGGCGTCATCGGCATCGTCCGCTCGCGTCTGCCCTGGCTGCTGGTGAACACGGTGACGGCCGCCCTGGCGGCCAGCGTAATCGGGGCGTTCGAGCAGGAGATCCAGAAGCTGGCGATCCTGGCCGCGTTGATGCCCATCGTCGCGTCGCTGGGCGGCAACGCCGGCACCCAGACCCTGGCCGTAGCCGTGCGCGCCCTGGCCAGCCGCGAGCTTTCCGCCTTCAACGCCGTGCGGACCGTCAGCCGTGAAATGGTGGTGGGACTGACCAATGGGCTGGTGCTGGCGATTCTCACCGGCGGCGTCGTCTTCGGCCTTTTCCAGGATCTGCGGCTCTCGATCGCCTTTGGCCTCGCGCTGATGATCAACCTGTTCGTCGCCTCGCTCGCCGGGGCCGTGATCCCGCTGGCGTTGGAGCGCATGGGCCGGGACCCTGCCGTTTCCTCATCTGTTTTCGTGACTTTCACGACGGACTTCACAGGTTTCTTCGCCTTCCTGGGCCTCGTCGCGCTAATCCTGTTGTAACTGGCGTCAGGCTTGCGCCTGATCCGTTCAGGCGCCTGCCGCCTGTGCCGATTTGGGACGATTGGGAGCCATGCTCTCGCGCCATCGCGTTTCCCGGGCGGCCATCGAACTGATCAAGCGGTTCGAAGGCTACCGCCGACACGCCGCCCAGCTGCCCGATGGCCGCTGGATGATCGGCTATGGCCACACGTTGACGGCCCGCGAAGGGGCTGAAGTCTCCGAGCCCGACGCCGAGGCGCTGCTGGTCTACGACCTGATCAGCGTCCAGCACACGGTCAACGAGAACGTCTACGCGCCGCTCAGCCAGAACCAGTACGACGCGATCTGCAGCTTCGCGTTCAACATCGGCCTCGACAACTTCCGCCGCAGCCAGGTGCTGAAGCGGCTCAACGCCGGGGCCGCAGTGCAGGCCGCCTGCGCCATGGAGCTGTGGCGCAAGGCCGACTTCGAGGGCGAGCGGATCGTCGTGGATGCGCTGGTGCGCCGCCGCGCCGCCGAGAAGGCGCTGTTCCTGACCCCGCCGGGCGACGACTTCGCCTCCGCCCCGTCGCCGATCATCCGGCCGGCCATAGACCTGGACGCGCTCGACCTCGTGCCGTTGCGCCGCCCGGTGGAGCTGGAGACCTCGTTCGACGACAATCGCGTCAGGGTCCGCCGCGAGGCGACGCTGGAGGAGGTCGGACCCGCCACGTCCGCACCCGAACCCGCCCGTCCGGCGGTCACCGCTGCGGCGGAGGCCGTCGCCGCCCGGCTCGAGACGATCTTCGCCCATCCGGGCGAGGAGCCTGAACCGCTCCCCGAGCCTGAGCCACAAATCATCCCCGACCCCGAGCCCGTCGAACCGGTCGCGGCCCCGGAGGGTGAAGTCTCGCCTGAGCCTGAGCCTGAGCCCGAGCCGGACGCGATCCTCGAGCCCGGCCCCGAAGCCGAACCGCGCCCGCAGGCCGATTTCGCGCCGCCGATCACCCCGCACGTCGAGTCGGATGAGGTCGAGCCGGAGCTGGTCGTGGCGGAACCGCCGGTCCTCGAGCCCGAAGCGCAAGCGGACGACCTGGAGATCCCCAAGGCGCCCGCGGCCGCTTTCGACGAGCCCGAGCCGGCGGCTGAGCCGGAGGCCCAGCCGTACGAGTTCATTCCCGCCCGTCCGCGGCCCGCGCCGAAGCCTAGGGAAGTTTCGGTCGTCTGGGACCTGCTGCTGGCGCTGTTCGGCCTGGCCTTCTTCGGATTCGGCATCTTCTGGGGGCTGAGCGCCCGAGGGCCCGCGAGCGGTCTGATCACGCCGCTGATGGTGGCCTGGCCCGCGGGGCTGGCTGGGGTCGGCTTCGTCGTGGTTGCGGTGTTCCGGCTCCTGCAACGGCTGGGCCGCGAGGCCGAGCGCGACTAGTTCGCGCGGCGCGGCGGCCATGCTAACAGCCGCGCATGATCTCGAACCACGGCCCCAACATGGAGTTCGGCCTCGGCGAGGCCGCCGACGCCATCCGCGACACCACCGCCCGCTTCGCCGCCGAACGGATCGCGCCGCTGGCCGCCGAGGTGGACGCCACGAACACCTTCCCTCGCGCCCTCTGGCCCCAGATGGGCGAACTGGGGCTGCACGGCATCACCGTCGAGGAGGAGTTCGGGGGCCTGAACCTGGGCTATCTCGAACACGTGGTGGCCATGGAGGAGGTGTCCCGCGCCTCCGCCTCGGTGGGTCTGAGCTACGGCGCCCACTCGAACCTCTGCGTGAACCAGATCCGCCGCTGGGGCACGCCCGAGCAGAAGCGGCGCTACCTGCCCAAGCTGATCAGCGGCGAGGACGTGGGGTCGCTGGCCATGAGCGAGGCCGGCAGCGGGTCGGACGTCGTCTCCATGCGGCTGAAGGCCGAGAAGCGCGGCGACCGCTACGTCCTGAACGGTACGAAGTTCTGGATCACCAACGCACCCCACGCCGACACCCTGGTGGTCTACGCCAAGACCTCGCCGGACGAGGCGTCGCGGGGCATCACCACCTTCCTGATCGAGAAGGGATTCAAGGGCTTCAGCGTCTCGAACAAGCTGGACAAGATGGGCATGCGCGGGTCCGACACCGCCGAGCTGGTGTTCGAGGACTGCGAAGTGCCGGAGGAGAACGTCATGGGCCCCGTCGGCGGCGGCGCGGGCGTGCTGATGAGCGGGCTGGACTACGAGCGGACGGTGCTGTCCGGCGGACCGCTGGGCATCATGCAGGCCTGCCTCGACATCGTCCTGCCCTACGTCCGCGAGCGTAAGCAGTTCGGCAAGCCGATCGGCTCGTTCCAGCTCATGCAGGGCAAGGTGGCCGACATGTATGTCGCGCTGAACTCGGCGCGGGCTTACGTCTACGCTGTGGCGAGGGCCTGCGACGCGGGCCAGACCACGCGGTTCGATGCGGCGGGGGCGATCCTGATGGCGAGCGAGAACGCCGTAAAGGTGGCGCTGGAAGCGATCCAGGCCCTGGGCGGCGCCGGCTACACCAAGGAATATCCGGTGGAGCGCCTGCTCCGCGACGCCAAGCTCTACGACATCGGCGCCGGCACCAACGAGATCCGGCGCTTCCTGATCGGCCGGGAGCTCGTGGGCGGATGAAGGCGGCGGGGGCGCTGATCGTGATGCTGGGCCTGGCCGGGTGCGCGAGCGCGGCCCGGCCCCTGGCGTGCCCCGCTGGCCAGGCCCCGCTCCGCACCGCCCAGCTGTTCTTTGGCGCCAAGGGCCCCGCGCCGCTCGACGAGCGGGCGCTGCGCCGGTTCGTGGACCAGGAGGTCACGCCGCGCTTCCCCGACGGCGTCACGGTCGTGGACGGTGGCGGACAGTGGAAAGGCTCGGAGAACCGCCTGATCCGCGAGGCCTCGAAGGTGGTGCTGGTGGTGCTGCCGACCACGGGCGACGGTGGCGGGGCCAAGGTCGAGGCGGTGCGCGCCGCCTATCGCACCAAATTCAAGCAGGAGCCCGTCGTGGTCCTGCCGCCTCCGGGCTGCGACGCGCTGTAGGGCGCATGGCGCCTCGCGGGCGCCGATACCCGGCGCTATGGTCCCCCGCGGGGGCAGGGCGCTGGCTGGCGAGGCCAGAATCGCGTCTCACGTCTCCTGTGTCGTCGAAGATGGAGTCCGTGAGATGAAAACCTGGGGCCTGCCGATCGCGCTTGCGGCGCTGATGCTGACCACGGCGGCCGACGCCGCCAGCCTTCCGGCGCTGAAGAAGCAGGCCGTGGCCGGCGTGCAGGCCCGCGCGAAGCTGGCCCAGCAGATGAACGACAAGATCTTCAGCTTCGGCGAGCTGGCGTTCCAGGAAGTCGAGACCTCGAAGTACATCACCGAGGTCCTGGAGAAGAACGGCTTCACCGTGACCCGCGGCGTCGCCGGCCTGCCCACGGGCTGGGTCGCGACCTGGACGAACAAGACCGGCGGCCCGGTCATCGCCCTGGGCTCGGACATCGACGGCATCCCCAAGGCCTCGCAGACCCCGGGCATCCCCTGGCGCAAGCCGATGGTCGAGGGCGCGCCCGGCCATGGGGAAGGCCACAACTCCGGCAATGCGGTGAACGTCGTGGCCGCCCTGGCGGTCAAGGACCTGATGGAGAAGGAGGGCATCGCGGGAACGCTGATGCTCTGGCCGGGGGTCGCCGAGGAACTGGTGGCCGGCAAGGCGTTCATGGTCCGCGAGGGCGTGTTCAAGAACGTCGATGCGGTGCTGTTCACCCACGTGGGCGACAACCTCGCCACCACCTGGGGCAAGCCTTCGGGCACCGGCCTGGTCTCGGTGGAATACGCCTTCCGCGGCGCCAGCGCCCACTCGGCGGGCAAGCCCTGGATGGGCCGCTCGGCGCTGGATGCGGTGTCGCTGATGAACATCGGCTGGGAATTCCGCCGCGAGCACATCCGGCCGGAGCAGCGGTCGCACTATGTGATCACCGACGGCGGCGACCAGCCCAACGTCGTGCCGCAGGTGGCCAAGGTCTGGTATTTCTTCCGCGAGCAGGACTTCAAGCGGATCTCCGACCTCTACGCCGTCGGCAACAAGATCGCCGACGGCGCCGCCATGATGACCGACACCACGGTCGAGCGACGGATCCTGGGCACGGCCGCCCCGCGCCACTTCAACAAGCCGATGGCCGAGGCCGCCTACGCCAACATCCAGGCCGTGGGCCTGCCCAAGTGGACCGCCGACCAGCAGGCCTTCGCCAAGGCCGTCCAGAAGGAGGTCGGCGCCGACAAGCAGGACGGGCTGTCCACCGAACTCAAGAAGCTGGAGCCCCCGGTCGAGAAGCCGGAGAGCGGCGGCTCGGACGACATCGGCGACATCTCCTGGACCGTGCCGACCATCACCGTGAACTATCCGTCCAACATCCCGGGACTCGCGGGCCACAGCTGGATGAACGCCATCTCGATGGCGACGCCCATCGCCCACGACGGCGTGGTGGCCGGCGCCAAGGTCATCGCCATGACCACCCTGGACCTGCTCACCCGGCCGGAGCTGCGCGCCGCCGCCAAGGACTACTTCGTCAAGGTCCAGAACAAAGACGAGCGCTACGTGCCGATGATCACGCCCAGCGACAAGCCGGCCATCGAGCTCAATGCGGACATGATGGCTCAATTCCGCCCGGCCATGCGTGCGCAGTACTACGACGAGACGAAGTATCCGACCTACCTCGACCAGCTGGGCGTCAAATGGCCGACCCTGGAGCGGCCGAAATAGCGGCAGGCGGCGCAGCTTCCAGTCTCGGCCGAATTATTCCCGCAACCGGGGAGTGAGCTTGCCAAGCCAGGCCGCGGGGCCTGAAGTCCGCGGCCTGGGGGATCGGGCGTGGGCTCTGCACGCGCTCGTCGAGGTGTTGGGGGCTTCGGCGCGTGCCTACGGTCACGACCTTTGACGCGCTGCTGTCCGGCTATTCCTGGAACGGGGTGGGCGTCGCTGGCCGTCCGGTCTTCGTGACCTACTCCTTCGATGCGGTGGCCTCGCCAGCGTTCGCGGGCGTGTTCTCTCCGGCCTTCCTCGCCAGCTTCCAGCCGTTCAACGCCGCCGAGCAGGCCATTGCGCGCGCGGCGCTGGCGGCGTGGGCGGATGTCAGCGGCCTGACCTTCATCGAGGTCCCGGCCGGTCTGGGCGACATCCGCCTGGGCGCCTACGACTTCGCCTTCGCCCCGTCGGACGCCGAGGACAGCCTGGGCTTCGCCTATACGCCGTTCGTGCTGGATTTCCCGAACGGCGCCTGGGAGGAGGAGTTCGGCGGCGACATCTTCATCGCCATCGGCCAGGTCGGCTTCGATGTGCTGGCCCACGAGATCGGTCACGCCATAGGCCTGAAGCACCCCTTCGAAGGCGACGTCATCCTCGATCCGGCCTTCGACGACCTGATCCACACGGTGATGACCTACAATCCGCTGGGCGGGCCGGCGGCCGCGCTCGGGACGTTCGATATCCTGGCCGTCCAGCACCTTTATGGCGGACCCCTGACGGACGGGACCCAGGCGGCGTCCTGGTCGTGGGACGCGGCGAACCTGATCCTCACCCAGGCCGGATCCGCCGGCGCCGACACCCTGGCCGGCGTGGCGGTAGCCGACCGGATCGCCGCGGGCGACGGCGCGGACTACGTCATGACCCGCGGTGGCGGCGATACGATCGACGGCGGCGAGGGCGCCGATACGCTTGCAGGCGGATCGGGCCCCGACGCCCTGATCGGCGGCGGGGGCAATGACATCGTCGACGGCGACGACGGCGACGACGTGCTGGCCGGGGGACTTGGCGACGACGACCTCTGGGGCATGGACGGCGCGGACACCCTCACCGGAGACGACGGCCGCGACAGCCTGAATGGCGGGGCGGGCGCCAACCACCTCTCCGGTGGAGCCGGCGATGATCTGATCGTGGTGCGGGATGGCGCCAGCCGGATCGACGGCGGGGAAGGGTTTGACGTCGTGTGGCTCGTTCCGGTCAGCGCCGCCCCGACAATCCTGAGCTACGCCAGCCTTACCGCAGGCGGGGGGCGTTTTGTCGGCGTGGAGAGCGTAGGGCTGGCGGGCGACGTGGGTGCGGACACGCTGCTCGGCGGGGCGCTGCCCGATCTGCTCGTTGGCGACGCCGGGGCCGATTCCATCAGCGGCGACGATGGGAACGATGAGGTTTTCGGGGGAACGGGCGCGGACACCGTCCTGGGCGGCGCCGGCGCGGACACGGTGTCGGGCGGCGAGGGGGCGAACTACCTCCGCGGCGATGAGGGCGATGACAGCCTGCTGGGCGGCGGCGGGTTCGACGACATCCACGGCAACGTCGGCGACGACACCGCCTCGGGCGGCGCGGGCGACGACTGGGTGGTCGGCGGCAAGGACCCCGACCGGCTGGCGGGCGACGAGGGCTCCGACATCGTCTACGGCAACCTGGGCGCTGACACCTGCGAGGGCGGCGCCGGCGATGACCTGATCCGCGGGGGGCAGCAGGACGACCTGATCTCGGGTGGGGCGGGGAACGACTGGCTCTCGGGCGATCGGGACAACGACACGCTCGCCGGGGGCGCGGGCGCCGACGTGTTCCACACCTTCGGGGATGCCGGGATCGATCGGGTCACCGACTTCAGCCTCGCCGACGGCGACAGGGTGCAGCTGGATCCCGGCACGGCCTACACGGTGGCCCAGGCGGGCGCGGACACGGTGATCTCCATGATGGGCGGCGGCCAGATGACCCTTGTGGGCGTCAGCCTCGCGACCCTGACGCCCGGCTGGATCTTCGGCGCCTAGTTCGCTGCGGCGGCGCTCGGCGCGCGCGCCTTGAGCATCCGCTGCGGCTTCCACTGGACCAGCGAGCGCCACGCCCATTCGAAGGGGCCGTAGTGGAAGTGGTCCAGCCACAGGCGGCTCCAGATCAGTAGGAACGCCCAGACCCCCGCCACCACCCACAGGAGTTCCGCGCGGGACAGCTCGCCATAGAGGCCGAAGCCATAGCCGCAGAAGAGGGTGCTCGTGATGATCGACGTGCCGATGTAGTTGCTGAACGCCATCCGTCCGGCGGCCGCGAACAGGTCCGTCAGCGCCTTGAACAGACCCGCGCGCACCATCAGCAGGACGACCGCGGCGTGGGCGAGGCCGATGAAGGGGCGGGTCGTCTGCTGCCACACCTCGCGCTCGTGCAGGACCAGCGGGTCGAAGCCCGACTGGGCGACGCCTGCCGCGAGCCAGGCGGTGAAAGGGACGCAGATCAGATAGCCGAACCCGAGCAGCGCCACATAGGCGCGCGTGGACCACCCCAGGGTGAAGAAGCCCAGGCGGAAGAGGGCCATGCCCACGAACATCTGGCCCAGGGCCTCGGGGAACATCTCGGTCGGCAGGAGCACGAGGTAGAACAGCATGACCATGTTGGCCCGCGCCTGCAGGGCCGAGAGGAAGTCGCCGCCGAAGCCCGCGAGCTCGAGCGCCTTGGCCTCCGGCGGCGCCTGGACCGCCATGGACGCCTGCCGCCAGGCCTTGACCGCGTCCGCGGGCGCGCCGGGCGCCGTGGCGGCGGCGTGCAGGGCTTCCAGCGCCCCGGCCTGCCAGACGTTCTTGCCCAGCAGCGCGAGGAGGATCGTAGAGCCGATGATCAGTTGGGTGCGGGCCGGCAGCTTGCGGAACGGGAAGATCAGCAGCCCCGCCAGGGCGTAGACCACGAGGACGTCGCCGAACCAGAACAGGAAGGCGTGGGCCAGGCCAAAAAGCAGCATCCAGCCCATGCGCCGGTAGTGGGTCGCCGCGGGCGACAGGCCCGGTCCACCCTCGGCCCGTTCGGCGATCAGCACGGTCGAGGCCCCGAACAGCATCGTGAACAGCGCCCGCATCTTGCCGTCGGTCAGGACGTTGTTGATCGCCCACATCCAGAAGTCGGCCCCGGTCGATCCGCCGGCGTAGGTGGGGTTGATGTAGGCGAACGAGGGCAGGCCCATGCCCACGATGTTCATCAGCAGGATCCCGAGCACCGCCATGCCGCGGACCGCGTCGATGGACAGGTGCCGCTCGGCGCTGGCGCTGGTCATCCGTTTCCCCCGATCATTGTTATCAAGCTTGGCCCGCTCGCGCCGACTGTCAACGCGGGCAAACAGTGCTAGCGGGTAGCCTTGGCGTAGCGGGGAGGGCGATGGCGCGCGCGGACGGACAGGCGGGAGGGGCGCTGCGGGGACGCCGGCGCAAGGGGCAGGGGCCCGACCTGCGCCAGTCGATCCTGGATGCCGCCGAGGCCCTGTTCTCGAAGCATGGCTTCTACGGGGTGACCGTGCGCCAGGTCGCCGCCGAGGCCGGCGTCGACACCGCCCTGATCCACTACTACTTCGGCGCCAAGCGCGAGCTGTTCGACAGCGTCTTCGCCCGCCGCGCCGAGATCCTGAACGATGCGCGTCTGGAGGCGATGCGGGCCTACGTCGAGGCCCACAAGGGTGCGATGAGCGCCGAGGGGATCATCGAGGCCTTTATCGATCCGCTGATCGAACTGTCGCTGACCAATGACGAGGGCTGGAAGAACTACTTCCGCCTGGTGGCCCTGGTGAACAACACGCCCGCCTGGGGCGGCGAGACCATGCACCGCTTCTTCGACCCGGTCGTCCATCAGCTGGTGGACACGCTGAAGACGGCTCTGCCGGACGCCGAACTGCGCGACCTCTACTGGGCCTATCAGTTCCTGACGGGCGCCATGATGCTGGCGCTGTCCGAAACAGGTCGGATCGACCAGTTGTCAGACGGATTGTGCCGGTCCACGGATCTCGAGGCGGTGCGGGCGCGGCTCTACGCCTGGTGCGCGGCCGGCCTGGAAGAGGTTGTCCGCCGGCGGCGGTAGCCGGGACTGTGTCGCAAATTCATCAGTCGATTAAAAAGCGGCGCGCCCAAGCGTGACGCCGCTGGCGCTTCGCGTCGGAATGTTCCAACACTCCCGCTTAATTCACCTGGTGGTGAAATCGTTGATTCCAGGCGGCTCATGGGGAGCGGCCAAGGCGTCTTCGGGAGGAAATACATGAAGAAGCTGGTGAAAGCCGCCCTGCTCGCGGGCGCGGCCTGGTCCGTCGTTCCCACCCTCGCCATCGCCCAGACCGCCGCCGCGGACGAGGTGGGCGTCGAGGAAGTGGTCGTCACCGCCCGCCGGCGCGAAGAAAGCCTGAAGGACGTGCCGGTCGCCGTGACCGCCGTCACCGGCGAGCGCCTGGCCGCCACCGGCGCCGTCGACATCACCACCCTGCAGCAGTCGACCCCGAACCTGACGGTGCAGGTCGCCCGCGGTTCGAACTCGACCCTGATCTCCTTCATCCGCGGCGTCGGCCAGCAGGATCCGCTGTGGGGCTTCGAACCCGGCGTCGGCCTCTATATCGATGACGTGTATGTGGCCCGCCCGCAGGCCGCGGTCCTCGACATCTTCGACGTCCAGCGGCTGGAAGTGCTGCGCGGGCCCCAGGGCACGCTCTACGGCCGCAACACCATCGGCGGGGCGATCAAATACGTGACCGCCAAGATCGAGGGCGACCCCGAACTCAAGCTGCGCGCCAACCTCGGCTCCTACGACCAGCGCGATCTGATCGCCTCGGCCAAGGGCCAGGTGAACGACTACGTGGGCCTTGGCCTGACCTGGGCGACGTTCAACCGCGACGGCTTCGGCGAGAACCTGACCACGGGCGCCGAGCATTACGACAAGGACGTCCAGGCCGCCCGCGCCACCGTCGAGGTCACGCCGTCCGACAACCTGTTCTTCCGCCTGTCGGGCGATATCGTCACCGACCGCTCCAACCCGCGCCACGGCCACCGCGAGGTCCCCGGCCTGACCGCCACGGGCGCGCCGATCCCGACCGCCACGGTGCTGGACGACATCTACGACACCCGCGCCGGCGCGGGCGACAAGAACAAGGTGGAGGCCCGCGGCGTCTCGCTGCTGGGCGAATGGAAGGCCAGCGACACCCTGACCTTCAAGTCCATCACCGCCTATCGCGCCGGCGAGACCGAAGGCGTGATCGATTTCGACAACGAGCCGGCGGCGCTGCTCGACATTCCCGCCCGCTACAACGACCACCAGTTCACCCAGGAATTCCAGGCGCTCTATTCGGGCGAGCGGCTGCAGGGCGTGTTCGGCCTCTACTACCTGAACGCCACGGCGGCCGGCGCCTTCGACACCGTGGTGGGGCAGGCCAACCTGTCGATCGCCACCGCGGGCCACGTGGACACCAAGAGCTACTCGGCTTTCGCCGACGTCAGCTATGACGTGACCGATCAGCTCTCGATCTCGGTCGGCGGCCGCTACACCCGCGACAAGAAGACCGGCCAGGTCTACCGCCAGAACTTCACCGGCCTGAAGAGCCCGCTGTTCGGCAACCCGACCGCGATTCCGGGCCTTGTCCGTTCGAACTTCACCAGTTCGGACACCTACGAGAAGTTCACCCCGCGGGTCAGCGTCCGCTACGAGATCACGCCGGACGTTTCGACCTATGTGGCCTACAGCCAGGGCTTCAAGTCGGGCGGCTTCGACATGCGCGCCGACGCGATCCTGACCCCCACGTCGGTCGACGGCTACGAGCCGGAGACGGTGGATTCGTTCGAAGGCGGCCTGAAGGGCTACTTCTTCGATCGCCGCCTGTCCCTGAACACGGCCGTATTCTATTCGAAGTACAAGGATCAGCAGATCACCCAGCAGACGCCGGTCGGGGCTTCGATCGCCTCCCAGGTTCTGAACGTGGGCAAGTCGCACATCTACGGCGCCGAGTTCGAGGGCCAGGCGACCTTCACCTCGTCGCTCTTCGCCACCTTCTCGCTGGGCTACACCAAGGCCGAGTTCGACGAGTACCGGGCGCTGGACCTGACCTCGTCGCCGCCGGTCGTGCGCGACTTCGCCGACAGCCGGGTGTTCCAGAACACGCCCAAGTGGAACGGCTCGGCGAGCCTGACCTGGCGTCACGACCTGGGCGACCACGGCTCGATCGCCGTCATCCCCTCGGCCTCCTACCGCTCGTCCTTCCACATGTTCGAGGTGCCCTCCATCCTCGACCAGGACAGCTACTGGCTGCTGGACGCCAGCATCGTCTGGACCTCGGCGGACGAGCGCTACCAGGTCGGCCTGCACGGCAAGAACCTGGGCGACGAGGAATATCGCATCGGCGGCTACAACTTCCCGCAGTCGGCAGGCGTGCTCTTCGGCAACTCGGTGACCGCCTACTACGGTCCGCCGCGCACCGTGACCCTCTCGCTCCAGGCCAAGTTCTAAGCTCCTATCGACGCCCGGCTCCCCACGGAGCCGGGCGTTCCTGATTCTGCAGGTCCCGATGTCATCGACCCCCCGCGCCGGCGCCTATCCCAAGGTCGTGCTGGCGGTGCTGATCGTCGCCTACACCTTCAACTTCCTGGACCGGCAGATCCTCGGGATCCTGGCGGGGCCGATCAAGGCCGAGCTGGGCCTCAGCGACGGTCAGCTAGGCCTGATGGGCGGGCTTGCGTTCGCGCTGTTCTACACCGGCCTCGGCGTGCCGATCGCCGCCCTGGCCGACCGTTGGAGCCGCACCTGGATCATGACCGGGGCGCTGGCCCTGTGGAGTGGCTTCACGGCCCTCTGCGGCCTGGCCACCGGCTTCTGGCAGCTGTTCCTGTGCCGCATGGGCGTGGGGATCGGCGAGGCGGGGGGCGTGGCCCCGGCCTATTCGCTGATCAGCGACTATTTCCCGAAGGAACAGCGGGCGAGGGCGCTGGCGGCCTATTCCTTCGGCATCCCCATCGGCTCGGCGCTCGGCATCCTGTTCGGAGGCCTCATCGCCCACGCGGTGGACTGGCGCGCCGCCTTCATCGCGGTGGGCGTCGCCGGCGTGGCCCTCACGCCGATCTTCCGCCTGATCGTCAAGGAGCCGCCGCGGGAGGCCTCGCCGCCCCCGGCCCCTGCCGCGGCGGGCGCGCCGCCGGCCGGCGGGGTTCGCGCCCTGTTGGCCAAGCCCAGCTTCTGGCTGATTTCGCTGGGGGCGGCGGCCTCGTCGGTCTGCGGGTACGGCGTCGCCTTCTGGCTGCCCAGCTTCTTCGAGCGCAGCCTGGGCATGGGCCTGGTCGACCGTTCGCTGTTCCTGGGCTCCATGACCCTGGTGGGGGGCGTCATCGGCGTGTGGGCCGGCGGCGTGCTCGGCGACCGGCTAGGCCGCGCGCGCCCGGCCGCCTATCTGCTGGTCCCGGCCGTGGCGTTCCTGCTGGCGCTGCCCTGTTTCGTGCTGGCCGTGCAGGCCAAGACGCTGTGGGTGGCCTTCCTCCTGTTCCTGATTCCCACGGGCCTCAATCTGGTCTGGCTGGGGCCGGTCATTACGGCAGTGCAGCATCTTGTCGCACCGGCGCAGCGGTCGACCGCCTCGGCCTGCTTCCTGTTCGTGAACAACCTCATCGGCCTGGGTCTGGGCACTTGGTACTTCGGCGCGATTTCCGACGTACTTACGCCACGTTACGGTACGGAAGCCCTTCGCTACGCCATCTATTCCGGCCTTGGCTTCTACGTCGTGAGCGCTGTGCTGTTCGTCCTGGCCGCGCGCGGGCTGAAGCGCGACTGGATCGCCTGAAATCGATTTCACGGCAGTATGAAATTAGGGCTTGCGTGCGGTGCAGCAAAGGCGCAGAAAGATCTCGCCCTTTTGGGCGTTTCCTCCCTAATGACTTGGCCGCGCCTCCGGGTGCGGCCTTTTTTTTTGGTCCGCGGTCAGACCTCGATGAGGGCGTATTCGATGCCCAGGTCGCGGTTCAGGATCGGCCGCGCGACGTTGTAGACGGGAACGCCCCCGGCGGTCCGGCCCTCGTGGGCGCCGCGGTGGGCGTGGCCATGGATGGCGCAGGCCACCCCTTCGAACCGGTCGATGGTTTCGCCCATCCGGGCCGAGCCCAGGAAAGCGAAGATCTCCGGCGGCTCGCCCTCCAGCGTCTCCTGGACCGGCGAATAGTGCGTCATCACCACGATGCGCTCGTTCCGCAGCATGCGCAGGGAACTTTCGAGCTTCAGGTTCTCGTCCACGGACGCCTGGACGAAGGCCTTGATCTCCGGCTCGCCGAAGGCGCTCAGCATGTGGCGCCCAAACCCGCCGATGAACCCCTTGCAGCCTGCAAAGCCGACGCCGTCGATCTCCAGGGCCTCGCCGTCCAGCACCTTCATCCCGGCCTCGTGCAGGATGCGGGACACTTCCGAGGGCTGGCCGCACTCGTAGTCGTGGTTGCCCAGCACGCCCACCACGGGAATCGTGCAGACGCGCAGGTCCTCGGCCAGGATCTCCGCCTCGCTGGTCTTGCCGAAGTTGGTCAGGTCGCCGCAGAGCGCCAGCACGTCGGCCTCCTGGCTGATCCGCGCGAACAGATCGCGATAGGGTCGCTCGGCGTTCTCGCCCACGTGCAGGTCGCCGATCGCGGCGAGCCGCAAGGGGCGGGCGGGGCCATCGTTGGCGGCGGTGTCAGGCGATAGGCTCATGGCGCTCCTCCAGCCCCTTGCCCACCACGTCGGCGAAGCCCCACTCGGCGATGTCGATCAGATAGTCGCGCGGGCTGAACATCCGGCCCCGACACACCTTCACGCGGGCGGGCGGCAGGGTGACCTGCGCGGCGAGACGATCGGTGAGTTCGGTCATCAACCAACGCGGTATCAGGTCACGCTCGGTCGGATAGACGAACCGGAAGTTCAGGAGGTGGATCAGCAGCACCTCCCAATAGGGCTCCATGTATCCCAGCAGCCGCTTCCAATCGATGCGGTCGGCCTGGCGATAGATGACGTGGGCCACGTCGGCGCCGTCGTAGCGGTAGCGGTCCTGGATGAACATCTTCGAGATCACCAGCTCGGTCGGCGCGGTGATCTTGGCCTCGACGCCGTAGACCTCGATGGTGGAGTTGTCCTCGAACCAGGCGTCGGTGACGGGCGCCGCCCCGTTCGACATGGCGAAGATCACGTCGAAGAAGCGCTCGCCCTGCCAGACCTTGGCGATCCAGCGCTCGTCTTCGACGTCGGTCCGATAGCCGTGCTCCTGGAAGTAGGCCAAGATCTTGGGGAAGTCCCCCGCCTTGCAGAAGACGTCCAGGTCCTTGGTCGGCCGCACGATGCCTGTGTAGGCGCAGACCGCATAGGTCCCCGAGAGCAGGAAGGGAATGCCGGACGCCGTCAGAAGGCGCAGGCTCTCCGCGTAGAACGCTTCGGCGTCCGGCGGCGGTTCGAAGGCGGACGCGTCATAGGCCTGTGACATCGGTCCAGGGAACGGCGCCGCCACCGTGCGGTTCCGTCGCGACTGCGCGCCGCTTTTAGGTTGTGCGAGCTAAACCGGAGGTTCATCAAAGGCAGAGGCAAATCTTTATTTCCAGCCCAGCTGGAACCGTGGCCGTAAGGCCACGTTTCCCGTGAGGGTGGGGGTGTGCCGCGGCG
Organism: Phenylobacterium sp. CCH9-H3; assembly: GCF_001557235.1. Classification (GTDB taxonomy): domain Bacteria; phylum Pseudomonadota; class Alphaproteobacteria; order Caulobacterales; family Caulobacteraceae; genus Phenylobacterium. The sequence continues at coordinate 19,022 of NZ_LSJI01000298.1, forward strand.
TGGGCGCCATCGGGATGTCCCCTTTTGCAGACCATCCTGTCGGGGGAGTTCATGCCTGCTGCCGCTGCCAAGACCGCCAAGGCCCGCCGTACTCCACATCCTCAGGCCGAGGTCGATACGGCCCAGCTTCTGGCCGCGCTGCGCGCGTTCAGCCGCGGCGACTTCTCGGTGCGCCTTCCGCGCGCCACGGGGATGGCCGGCGAGATCGCGGAAGCCTTCAACGACGTGGTCGAACAGAACGATCGGATGACCCGCGAGTTCGAGCGGCTGGGCGATACGGTGGGCCGGCAGGGCAAGATCAGCCACCGCGCCAAGCTGCCCGCCGCCCAGGGGTCCTGGGCGGCTTCGGTGGACGCCGTGAACACGCTGATCACCGACATGATCCATCCCACCGCCGAAATGGCTCGCGTGATCGGCGCCGTGGCCAAGGGCGACCTTAGCCAAACCATGGATATGGAGAACGAGGAGCGCCCGCTGCGCGGCGAGTTCCTGCGGATCGGCAAGGTCGTGAACACCATGGTGGGCCAGCTGGGCTCGTTCGCCGCCGAGGTGACGCGGGTGGCGCGCGAGGTGGGCACGGAAGGCAAGCTGGGCGGCCAGGCGCAGGTGAAGGGCGTGACCGGCGCCTGGAAGGACCTGACCGACAACGTGAACTTCATGGCCGC
>NZ_LSJI01000003.1 GCF_001557235.1 Phenylobacterium sp. CCH9-H3
GGCGGGGAAGACCTCGCTGACCCGGCGGCTGGTGGCCGACCACTCGGACCTGACCCTGTCGATCTCGGCCACCACCCGCGCCGCGCGCCCGGGCGAGGAGGAGGGGCGCGAGTACTATTTCAAGACCCGCGAAGAGTTCGAGGCGATGATCGCTGAGGGCGCCTTCCTGGAGTGGGCGGTCGTCAACGGCAACTACTACGGCACGCCCAAGGCGCCGGTGATGGCGGCCCTGGAGGGCGGCCACGACGTGCTGTTCGACATCGACTGGCAGGGCGCGGCCCAGATCGCCGAGAAGGCGCCGGACGACAGCGTGCGCCTGTTCATCCTGCCCCCCGCCTGGGACGACCTGGAACGGCGCCTGCGCGCCCGGGCCCAGGACACCGAGCAGACCATCCGCGACCGCCTGGCGCTGGGCCGCGAGGAGATCCTGCACTGGACGAACTACGACTACGTCATCGTCAACAAGAACTTCGACCGGGCGTATGCGGATCTGGGCCACATCTATCGGGCGGAGCGGATGAAGCCGGGGCGCAACCCGTGGCTGCCCGGGTTCGTGGAGGATCTGCTGGCGGAGGGGGCGGCGGAGGCGCCGCCGCCGCCGAAGTCGCCGTTGATGCGGCCGGTGCAGAAGTAAGGGGGGTGGGCTTTGCCGAACCTCGCTCAGGGCGGGGCGTATCCCCGGTGGGGATGGCGTCGCTGACGGGGAACTGGCGCTAGTCGGTCTCTGGGACGGGGCCGACGTAGCGAAGCTGGCCAAGGGGTGGTCGCCACGCCATGCGTCGCGCCAGGTCGATCAGCTCGGCTTGCGAATTGATCGCGCAGTAGCGCGTCGGAAGGATGTCGATTGGGCCGGCGTCCCGCACCCGCTCGGCGGGACACTGCCGCTGGAGGATGCTGAACGACTGAATTCGCTCTTCGCCGCGCCGGCTCGCGAGAAGCATGTAGTCGCTGCCGGGCCGCGAGCCGGATTGCAGCGCCCAGAGCCGGACCGGGCCGCCCCGTCCCACGGCATCGCCCAGGTCGACGAGGGACGTGTATCTCAGACCGGTATGGCTGACGCCCTGCGGACTGTGGGTGCGGACTTCCGTCAGGTAGCAATGCGAAACGCCATAGTTCTGCAGCCTGATCCATTCTTCTGGCCCACGCTCGTCGCGTTCTACGCGCCATTGGCCCAGGGCGATCCTATGGATGCAGCCGAAGGAGTCCTGGGTCTGGAAGGGGCGAGGCCAGAGCTCACGATAGCCCCGCCAGAGCGGGAGATCGGCGTGGATGACATCCTCGAAGCGTTCGGCTCTTGCGCATGAGCTTATGCCCAGCACGGCGACGACGATGAATGGCAGCAGCTTCACCGTGGGATGATGCGTCGCGTTGCGAAGCTCGTCAAAGGTGCGGGGCGGTGGATGCGCCTGCGTGGGGTTGTCGAGCGCCGGGGGCGCGCGGCGGGGCGGCTTGATGCCTGCCGCTTCACCGCCCTGCCGGCGGCTCGCCCCCTCCACCCCCCGCTCTTCGGCCTGCGGCCTCGGCGGGCCGTCC
>NZ_LSJI01000030.1 GCF_001557235.1 Phenylobacterium sp. CCH9-H3
CCGTCAGGTCGAAGTAGTCGCGCGAGGCGAGCGTCTTGTCCGTGGCGTACTGCAGCGCCGGGTTGTTGAGCTGCGGATGGTCGTCGTAGGCGTCCAGCGTCACCTTGTCGAAGTGGCGCCATTGCAGCGTCACCGAGAAGTCGTGGAACCACTCGCCGTACTCCAGCGGCGTGTTCCAGGTCACGCGGGCCTTGTGGCGCCACTTCGGGTTCGGGGCGGTGAAGCCGCCGGCGACCGAGCAGATCGTGCCGTAGAGCCCGGCGCAGTCGAACGGCTCGTCGCCGCGCAGGGCCTGGGATTCCAGCCGGTCGAGATAGGTCCCGACGAAGTTGAACCCGAGGCTGCCCATGTTCTCGATCCCGAGGTCGTCGAACGAGATCCGGTAGCCGGCGTTGAAATCGAGGCCGGACGTGCGCAGCGAACCGATGTTCACCGTCTGGTCGATGACGTAGCCCTGGTTCGACAGCCACAGCGAACCCTCGGCGTCACGATGCACCAGGTCGCAGAACTGCGGGCTCAGCGTCTGGACGCAGCGGTTGACGATCAGGTCCGCCCCGATCGGCGCGATGTAGTCGTCCACCTTGATGTCGAAGTAGTCGACCGAGACGTTGAAGCCCGGCAGGAACGACGGCTGCCACACGACGCCCAGGGTGTAGGCGTCCGAGGTTTCCGGATCGAGGTTCTGGTTGCCCGCGAACCGGCCGTTGTACTGGGCGGCCGGGTTGGCCTCGATCGCCAGGACCTGGGCCGTCGTGAGGCCGAAGGCCTGGGCGCAGCGGGCGACCAGCGGATCGTTGGCCGCCAGCCCGGCGCAAGGGTCCTGCGTGCCGTCGAGCGCCACGTTCTGCGGGCTGAACAGCTCCAGGACGTGCGGCGCACGGACGGCGCGGTTGTAGCCGCCGCGGATTCGCAGGCCGTCGATGGGCTCCCAGTCCCCGGCCAGCTTGTAGGTCTCGGTCGTACCGATCGAGGAGTAGTCCGAGTAGCGGAAGGCGGTCTCGAGCGTCAGGGACTTGGCCCACGGCGCACCCTGCACCAGCGGGATCCGGGCCTCGGCGAAGACTTCATAGACGTCGAAGCTGCCGTTGACCGGCGGGGCCGCGCCGCCCGCGCCGTTGAGCTGGCCCGACGAGGAGATGAAGTCGGACGCGAAGTCCAGGGTCTCGCGGCGGTATTCGGCGCCGATCGAGACGCCCACGCCGTCGGTGGCCCAGGGCGTCTTGACGCCGTATTCGGTGAGGTCGCCGCCCAGCGAGAAGTTCACGATCCGCTCGAACAGGTTGCCCGACGAGGTGCTGGGCGTGTCGAGGTAGTCGAGGGCGGCCTGGGTGACGCCGCCCAGCTGCATGATGTTGTAGGGCACGCAGGCCGGATCGCTGCCGTCGACCACCGATTGGCAGGTCGGCACGCCGTTCACCGACACGACGTTGAGGGCGTTGTTGATCGCGCCCGTGCGGAAGAAGCCGGTCTGGGTCTGGTTGAACGACACGCGACCGTACTGCATCGCGAAGTCGTAGTTCCAGTTGTCGTTCAGGTCGCCCTTCAGCCCGATCACATAGCGGTACTGCTGGTGCTGGGTCTGGCCTTGGCGGCCCTGGCCCTCGACGTTCCGGCGCGAGATGGTGCCCGTGAACGTGCCGCCCGGATTGGTGGCGCAGGTGCCGCCGCCCGAGGCCGCCGTGGCGTTCAGCAGGCCGCGCT
>NZ_LSJI01000299.1 GCF_001557235.1 Phenylobacterium sp. CCH9-H3
CCGAGGCCGAGCGCAGAGCGGCCTAACCCCGTCCACTTTTTCGGGGGAGGATCAGTCGGCAATTCTGTTGAAACGACTTTCACAGCCACAGCCTAGCTCGCGGCTCAACGTCCGCAATGGGTCGAAGTCGGAAATTGCCTCCAAAGCCCAAAGCGGACGTTGTTGGAATGTCCAGATCCTTGCGGCGGGCCGATGTCGGCGTGCGACCCGTTGCGGACCATGGACAGATGGCTCTACCTTGATCACGCGTTCGTGAAGTGCCAACTTCGCCGCGACTGGAGGAGCCACCGTGAAGCACTCGCTCGTATTCGTGGCGACCGCAGGCCTAGTGCTCACTGGATGCAGCCGATCCGAACTGACCGGAAGCGGACCAGGTCACGGTGCTGGTCGCTACGCCGGAGTAGGGCTCTACCAAGCTGATCGAATGTGGAAGCAACTGGCGGGGCCCGCACCGAAGGAAGCGGGCGCGGCGCGGATCGCGGACGACAGTTACGTGATCGTTGCTATCGACAGTAGGACGGGCGAGCTTCGCCAATGTGGCAATCTGAGCGGCCATTGCATTGGCATGAACCCTTGGTCGACGGCGCTAATGCAAGCCCAACTCGCGCCAGCCTCCCTCGCCAAACACGCGGAGCAGCTCGATGCTGAAGCGCTGGCCGAGACCAAGCCGGTTTCGAGCGCGCCCACCGTGGAGCCCAAGGTCCGCTAGCCACCCATCTGCGACGTTTAAACTTTCCGCTTGCGGGAGTGGTGCCGCGCCCAGCGCCTCGGCGAGCCGCCTAGACCGCCTCGAGCGCCCCGGCGGGCCACACCTTCCGCTCGCTCGACGACCAGAGGTCCACCGTCGGCGTCCCCTTGGCGCAAAGGGCGTTCGCCCGGCCGCGCGCATCGTCGAGATGCGCGGCCTCGATCCACGCCGCCCAGGTGATCGTTCCGGCGGCGTCCTGAAGGTAGGCTCTGAAAGTGTGCATCCCCCGATGTAGGCGCTCCGCCGCCTACAAGCCACCCCCGGGGGCGCCGCACCCCCGGGGGAACCGCTGATGGCGGCGCTATTTCACGCTGGCCGCATCGAAGTCGCGGACGAAGCGGTCCAGCAGCCGCACGCCCCAGCCGCGGGCGCCCTTGGGCGCCGTCGGCTGCGCCTCGTTCGACCAGGCGACCGAGGCGATGTCCAGGTGCGCCCAGGGCGTGGCCGGATCGGCGAAGAAGCCGATGACGTGCGCGCCGACGCTGGCGCCCGCCCCGCCGCCTTCCACCACGTCGCGGATATCGGCCACCGGGCTCTTCAGGTCCTCGGCCAGGGATTCGTGCAGCGGCAGGCGCCACACCGCCTCGCCCGAGGTGGCGGCGGCCTTCTGGACCTGGGCGGCCAGGCCGTCGTGGCGGCTGAACAGGCCCGCGTAGTCGTCGCCAAGCGCCGTGCCCACGGCTCCGGTCAGGGTGGCCACGCTGAACAGCGCCGCCGGCTTCCACCGCTCGTCGGAATAGGCGATGGCGTCGGCCAGGACGACCCGGCCCTCGGCGTCGGTGTTCAGCCGCTCCATGCTCTTGCCGCCATAGGCGCGGACCACGTCGCCGGGACGCGCCGCGCCGCCGCCGGGCATGTTCTCGGCCATGGCGCCCACCGCCACCACGTGGACCGGCGCCTTCGACTTGGCCAGCGACAGCACCGCGCCCATGGCCGCGGCGGCGCCCGACATGTCGGTGCGCATGCGCCACATGCCCGAGGCCGGCTTGATCGAGACGCCGCCCGCGTCGAACGTGATGCCCTTGCCGGTAATCACCACCGGCCGGCCGGTGGCGCCCGGCCCCTTGTACTCCACGATCACCAGCCGGGGCGGACGGGTCGAGCCCTGGCCCACGCTCAGGATGGCGTTCATGCCGCGCTTCGCCAGCTCGGCCTCGTCGAACACCTCCACCGTCACGCCGCTCACCCCGCGGAACGCCTCGCGGGTGCGGTCGGCGAACCACTGCGGCGTCTTGATGTTCGAGGGCTCGGAGATCAGGTCGCGGGACAGCTTCACCCCCTCGGCCAGGGCCGCGCCCCGGGCCTCGAAGGCGGCGCGCGACTCCGCGGCCTGACCCCCCACGATCACCAGGGGCGCCTGGGAAGGCTTGCGCTTGGCCGGCGCCTTGAGCCCGGAATAGGCGTAGCCGCCCAGCTCCGCGCCGATGGCGAGCTCGGCGGCGTCCAGACCCTGGGCCAGCAGCACGACGGCGCCGTCCGCCTCCGCCGTCTCGCGCCGGGCCAGCCCGCCCAGGTCCTGCATCGCCGCGGGGCCGTCGGCGCCGGCCGCGCCCAGCACCACGATCTGTTCGTAGCCACCGATCCCGCGCAGGGTCAGAACCTTGCCCGTCTTGTACTCGAACCGAGCGTCGGCCAGCGCCCGGCGCACCGCCTCCCGCGTGGCCGGGTCCAGCGCCGCGCCGCGGGTCTGCAGGTCCGCCGCCGACGCCAGCGGCAGAACGGCCGCCCCGCCGCGGGGCGCCTCCCCCGCGAACTGGATGGGACGCGCCTCGGCCGACACGGCGGACACGGCAGAGACGGCGGCGGCGAGGGTGAACGCGGCGAGACGGCGCAAGGGGGACCTCCGGGTTGTTCCCAGCAGAGCTAGGGCCAAACCGCCGCCTGCGCTAGCCGCCCCCCGGCCCATCGCGTGTTCAGAAGTCGCAGTCGCCCGTGGCGCCGCGGCGGGGCTGGCGGCCGTCCAGGCTCACGGTCGCCGAGTACGAGCTCCACGCATTGCCCGTGGGCGCCGTGCGCTGGAACACGGTCAGGCCGAAGGGGGCGCGACCCGGAAGGCTGACGGCGTAGGCCTTCTCGCCCTCTCCCACGCCGAGCTTCTCGCAGGCGGCGAGGTCGACGCGGGCGCCCCGCTGCCGCAGGGCCTCGGCCACGTCGTAGGGAATTTCCGCGCCGATCTTCTGCCAGCCCACCGACACCTCGGCCGGCTGGCCTGCGCCGGCGACCCCCACCTTCAGGTCGCCCAGGGTTCCGGACGCCAGTTGCCGCGCCTCCGGCCGCGCCGCCCAGCGCACCCCTTGGGCGCCGGCCCGGACGCCGGCCAGGCTCGCCCGCTCCCCGGCCCGCGGGACCGCCGAGATCAAAAAATCCGCCGCCGGACCGGACGCCACCACCCGACCCCAGCGCCCCCGGCATTCCTCGTCGGCCCAGCGCGCGGCCGAGGCGTCGCGGCTCACCAGCTCGCGCCGGCAGCGGGCGAGGAACTCCGCCTCACCCGCCGGAGCGGAGACCGGCGGCGGCGGCGCGGACGCCGCGGCCGATGGCGCGCCCGGCGCGGCTCTGGCCACCGACACCCCCTGGCCGAAGCCGGTCCCGTTCCATTCCAGCTGCGCCGCGCACTGCGCCCCGGGCCCCGCGCCGCCGCCGCAGGCCGCGCCCCGCCGGGCGACCTGCACCTTCGCCGGCCGCCCGGCCACGATCCGATACCCGGCCAGGACGTCCGAATAGACCCGCCGCGATTGGCCCCGCGCATCGGTGACGAAGATGTCCACCCGCGCCTGGCCGGCCTTGCGGAACAGGCCCGGCCGGCCCGCGCAATTGTAGTCGCCCTCCGAGAGCAGATAGTCCAGCCGCCCGTCCCCGGTGAAATCCTGCGCCGCCACATAGCGCCCCGGCCCCTCGCGGCCGCCGGCGGCGAGGCAGCGCGCGTCCAGCGACTGCATGTGGGTCAGCACCACGGAAGGGATCGGCGGCTGGCCCTGCGCCCGCGCGCCGGCCTGCCCCGTCAGCCCCGCCGCCACCGCGCCGATCGCGAGCCCCCACAGCCTGGCGTTCGTCATGATCCCTCCCGGCAAAGCGAAGGTCGCCGAACGGCCGTACCGCGTGCGGCCGCCGATGGCCACAGGTTCATCGCCCGATTGCGCGACAATCCCGTCTGGGGGGAAACCGCTCGTCCAAGCGCAGAATTCCCGTATCGTCGATATAATGATGTACGGGCGGCCGTTCGGCCGGACAAAAGGGGAAGTGAATGACTAAGTTCAACCAGGCGGCATTTGCGGTCGCCGCCGCGGCGGGAATGCTCGCCGCCAGCGGCTCGGCCAGCGCCGCGCAATATATCTCGAAGCTCGAGTACAGCCAGGACGGCTACAGCAGCAGCCCGTTCGGCACCGTCACCCTCACCGAGGGCGGCTCCGGGAACGGCGCCTATGTCGACGTGCTGGTCCAGCTTCTGCCGCCGCTCACCAACCTCGTCGACACTGGCGCCCACTACATGTTCGCCTTCAACCTGGCGGACACGACCAACAGCACGGTGACGCTGCTGGATCCGGCGCTGGACATCAACGCCGCGGGCAATGCGGACGGTTACACGTTCTACCAGAACGGCGACCGCGACCAGGCGCCCTTCATGAACTTCAGCGAGGCGATCGCCTACAACTATCCGGGTCAGGGCAATGGCAACAACAGCGCGGCGCCGACCCTCGCGTTCCGCGTGAGCAACGCCAACGGCATCACCTTCGTGGGCCCGGGCAACCAGTTCACCTCGACGACGGTGGCCGGCGGCAACATCGCCGGCTTCACCAAGGGCTGGTGGTTCGCCGCCGATGTTAAGAGCTCGCTCACCAGCGGCCCGAACAGCAACACCTTCACGGTCGCCGCGCGGGACTTCTGCACCGTGGGCGTCGATTGCAACACCGGTGTCGTCCCCGAGCCCGGCACGTGGGCGCTCATGATCCTGGGCTTCGGCGCGGCCGGGGGCATGCTCCGCCGCCGCCGCCACGTCGCCGTGGTCGCCTAGATCCGACACGTCGGGTCTGCCCGGGGCGCCGACGGCGTCCCGGGCGCTCGTTTTCCATCATGCGACATCCGTTCCCGCAGTCGGCGTACACCCTCGTCGAACGGCAGCGCTGTGGCGCGCCCCTCCGAGAGACCTTCGTAGCCCCGACCCAGGACGAAGCGATCGCCCGCGCCGAGAGCGTCCTCGACGGCGGCGACGCCGAACTCTGGAAGGGGTCCCATCTGGTGCGCCGCTGGACTCAGATCCGGTTGGCGGAGCCAAGGGCCATCACGAGCGGCTAGCCGCCGCCCCGCGCCAGGTCGGCGTCCGCGCGGCGGGCCATGGCGGCCAGGTCCTCCGCCGGCCCCGCCCCCGCTCAGCCAGCTCGCGCAGTTCCGCTACACGGAAGGCCTGAACCAGATCAGCCGCGAGAACGGCAAGCGTCGCGTCGTGGTGTCCGCCAACGTCCGGGGGCGTGACGTCGGCTCCTTCGTCAAGGCCGCCCAGCCGAAGGTGGAAGAGGTGGCGCTGCCGCCGGGCACGTTCATCGAGTGGGGCGGACAGTTCCAGAACCTGCAGGCCGCCTCGCAGCGCCTGGCGATCGTGGTGCCGATCTGCTTCCTGGCGATCTTTGCCCTGCTCTACATGGCGCTGGGCAGCACGCCCCTGGCGGTGGCGGTGTTCGCGGCCATCCCGCTCGGCCTGGCCGGCGGGGTGTTCACACTGGCCCTGACGCGGATCAATTTCTCCGTCTCCGCCGCGGTGGGGTTCATCGTCCTGGCCGGCGTCGCCGTGCTGAACGGACTGGTGGTGATGAGTGCGATCCGCCAGCGGCTGGACGGCGGCATGCCGATCACCCAGGCGATAACCGAAGGGATGATGGAGAAGGTCCGGCCCGTGGTGATGACCGGCCTGGTGCCGGCGATCGGCTTCATCCCGATGGCGCTGGCGCACGGCACCGGGGCCGAGGTGCAGAAGCCTCTGGCGATGGTGGTGATCGGCGGCCTGGTCACGGCGACCGCCCTGACACTCTTGGTGTTACCGGCCATCACCCAGGTGCTCCTGGCCTTCGCCGAGCGGCGCAAGCGCCGTCCCCACGCCGACGCCAGCCTCATGCCGGCCGAGTAGGGGGCGTCATGGCAACCCAGGAGCCCCATGCGATGGACGACGTCAGGAAATTGCTCCGGATCTACACCGATGAGGCCGCCTACTTCGGAGACCGAAGGGTCTTCGAGGTGGTGGCCATCCGCGCCCGCGAGGCCGGGCTCGCGGGCGCGACGGTGCTAAAGGCGCTCATTGGGTTCGGACACACGCCGCACCTGCACACGCGGCATCTGCTCGACGACGACCAGTCGGTGGTCATCGAGATCGTGGACGAGGAAACCCGTTTGCGGGCGTTCGCGGCCGCGCTTTCGGACCTGCCGGACATCGGCCTCATCACACTGGAGGCGGTGGAGGTGCTGCGAAGCCCGCCCCGCGCAAACCTCGATGGCTAGTGGCCCGGATCGCCGGAACGCGGCGAGGCCTGACGAAAAGCCCGGCCGCGCCCAGATCCTATTGGTCGTGGTGGCCGTTCTGCTGCTCGCAGCCGCGGTCGGGCTCCTCCTGAGCACCCCGTCTGTCGACTTCCACCCGAGGGGTCGCTGACCGCGCGGCGAGAACAAGGAAACGACCATGAGCCAGGACGGAGCGCACGCCGGACATAGCCAGGAGGAAGCCCGCGATGCGGGACATGGCAAGGCGGGCCACGCCCACAGCCACACCGCCAACGCCAGCGCGCGCCAGCTGACAATCGCGCTCGCATTGACATCGACCTTCCTGGTCGCCGAGGTCGTCGGCGGGCTGGTCTTCAAGAGCCTGGCGCTGCTCTCCGACGCCGCGCACATGTTCACGGATGTGGTCGCCCTCGCCATCGCGCTGGCGGCGATCAAGATCGGCCAGCGCAAGGCCGACGACCGCCGGACCTTCGGCTACCGACGCTTCGAGATCCTGGCCGCCGCCTTCAACGCGGTGCTGCTGTTCGCGGTGGCCCTCTATGTGCTGATCGAGGGCGGCCGCCGTCTCTTCGACCCCGCGCCGGTGGAATCGACCGGCATGCTGATCGTCGCCGGCATCGGCCTGGCCGTGAACCTGATCTGCATGCGCGTCCTGTCCGGCGGGAAGGACAAGAGCCTCAACGTCAAGGGCGCCTACCTCGAAGTCTGGGCCGACATGGTCGGCTCGATCGGGGTGATCGGCGGCGCCATCGTCATCCGCTTCACGGGCTGGGCCTGGGTCGATCCGATCGTCGCGATCGCCATCGGCTTCTGGGTGCTGCCCCGGACCTGGGTTCTGCTGCGCGACAGCACCAACATCCTGCTGGAGGGTGCTCCCTCCAGCGTGGCGCTCGCCGCCCTCCGCAAGACCATTACAGAAACGCCGGGCGTCTCAGAGGTCCACGACCTGCACGTCTGGGTCTCGGGCGCGGACCAGCCGAGCTGTACAGCCCACGTGGTCCTGGCTGCGGGGTCGGAAGGCGAAGACGTCCGGCAGCGCGTCGCGGCCACGCTCGCGACGGATTTCGATGTGCATCACGTCACCCTGCAGACCGAGACGGTCCCCTGCGACTCGCGCCCGGAGCTCCACGGATGAGCGGGCACGCCCACGACCACGCGACGGGAAAAAGCCACGGGCATCACCACCACGACACCGAAGGCATGAGCGACGGGCGCCTCGTCGGCGCCGTCGCCGTCAACGTCCTGCTCACCGTGGCGCAGATCGTCGGCGGCGCCGTGTCGGGATCGCTCTCGCTGATCGCCGACGCCCTGCACAATCTGAACGACGCCGCGTCCCTGGCCCTGGCGCTGTTCGCGCGGAAGGTGGGGCGCAAGCCCGCCGACAAGCTGATGACCTTCGGCTACGGCCAGGCCGAGGTGGTTGCGGCGCTGATCAATCTGACCACCCTGATCATCGTCGGCCTCTACCTGGTCTACGAGGCGATCCTGCGGTTCATCGATCCGCAGCCGATCCAAGGTTGGATCATCGTCATCGTCGCGGGGATCGCCCTCGTCATCGACGTGGCGACCGCGCTGATGGTCCGCGTCGGCGCCAAGCACAGTGTGAACATCAAGGCGGCCTTCCTGCACAACGTCTCCGACGCCCTGGCCTCCGTCGGGGTGATCGTCGCCGGCACGCTGATCTTGCTCTACGACCTCTACGTCGCCGACCTGATCGTGACCCTGATCATCGCGGCCTGCGTCCTCTACCAGGGTTTCTCGCTGCTCCCGCGGACCATCCGCCTGCTGATGCACGCGACCCCGGATGGCCTGGAGTTCGACCACATCGTGGCGGCGATCCGGGGTGTCGAGGGCGTCCGCGACGTACACCACGTCCACATCTGGAACCTCGGCGAACACGCCCGGGCCCTGGAAGCGCACGTCGAGCCTGACGGGGCTTCCCTGTCGGACTTCGCCGCCGTCAAAGCCCGCATCCGGTCTACGCTGGCCCGCGACTTCAAGGTAAAGCACGCGACCTTGGAGGCCTGCGCCGCGGGTGAGCATCCGAACGACGGTCCGCTCCAGTCGCCGCACGCGGGCTGATATCGACCACGGCGTCGCAAGGGCGCCGAAGGGGAAGGCAAGATGTTCGAATTGAGCCGCGAAGTCCGCGTCGCCGCCCCACCCCCGGCGGTGTGGCGGGTCGTGACCGACCTGGCGGGCTACCGGGCGTGGACCAAGGTGGTCTTTGTCGGCGGTGAACCCCGGGTAGGGGCGGCGATCACCTATCAGATCGCGGGCCGCATGCGGTCTGGCGTCCAGCGCGCGATCCGGCACGAGGGAACGGTGAAGATGGTCGAGGCGGACCGCGACCTCGTCTGGACGAGCGGAATCCCCGGCTTGATGGGCCTGCGGTTCGGCTTCGCCCTGCGACCCGCCGGCGGCGCGACAGCCGTCCGCCACTATCTGCAGCTGTCGGGCCTCGCAGCCTTTCTCTTCCGGGGCCGCCTGACCCGGCTCTACGGCCCCGTGCTGGGTATCGTCACGGAGGACCTGGCGCGGTTCATGGCGAAGACCCGGGCCGCATCATTCCGCATTGCGCCCGATATCCGCCGCCGAAAGCGGAAGACGTAGGCCGCATCCAGCGGCTTATCTATCGGGCTGTCGGACCTGTTCGGCGGCCGGGAACAAACCAGACGTGGACCGCGACGACAGACCTGCGCTTGCGCATCCCGACGCCGATCGGCGCGCGTCAGCAGGTCGGGAATGGCAAGGGCGCCTGACGGTCGGCGACCACTGGGCGCGCTGGACCGGTCGCGCCGGCGACGCGACGAGCCACTGGCATTTCGCCGCGCAGGCCGCTGCCCGTGTTCGGTGCAAGTCGGCAAGGGGCGAACGACCAGCGCCCGGCTATGACCGGCGCAAGGCAGCGCAGTTGCTCAGCGCTTCGATGACTCGACAATCGGAAGCCTGACCGTTGCACGCGGCATCGACCATCCGGCCGAGTTCCTGCTTTAGCGCCCGCAACTGCCGGATCTTGTCCTCGACGACCCTCAGCTGCGCCGTCGCGATCCGGTTCGCCTGCTCGCAGGGCCTTTCGGGGTGGTCCGCAAAATCGAGCAGGTCCCGGATCGCCTCGATAGAGAAGCCGAGCTGGCGTGCGTGCTTGATGAATGAGAGCCGCTTGACGGCGTCGTCGTCATAGACCCGCCGGTCGTTAGACGTCCGGCTCGGCGCGGGCAGCAGGCCGATCTGCTCATAAAACCGGATCGTCGGAACCTTCACGTCCGTTGCCTTGGCCAACTGGCCGATCGGCATGCCCGTCATTGGCCGGCTCCGTCATTCCGCTCAAGCAAAAATAGGCCTTGCTCCTCTACCTACTAGAGGATGCAAACATGGCGCTGATGTCGAGCCATTCTTCAAATCGCGGGCGAACCGACGGCGCAGGTCTGCGCCGGCAGCGCGGATTTGCGCAAGGTGTGGCTCGACGCACACATTCAACGGGCCTGGATGGCGCGCTGATTTGTCTGCTGCTGTACCCGGCGTATAGGGTGCGCGTGTGAGGGCACTCAGAACATCCGCTCGACGCCTGGCCGGCCTGTTGGCGGCTTGCTTGGCGTTCGTGCTCGTGGCGGCGCCTGTCGCCGGCGCGGCCGTCTGCGCCGGCGAGCCGGCGCGGGCCGTGGCCGCGCAGTCCGATGCCGCCGCGACGCCGGGCCCGGACGAGGCGCCGGACAAGGGCCGCGCGGGGGGCTCGGCGATCTGCCAGCATTGCCACTGCCATCAACAAGGAGCGCTTCCGACACCGCTCCTGGCAGTCGCGGCGATCTCCATGGCGACGCGCGACGCGCCGGCCGTGGCGAATTCGCGGCGGCCCGACTCCTGGACGTTCTCGCGAGTCGAGCGACCGCCGCGCGCCTGACGACCGCCGCGTCTCACGCGCCCCCTGTCGTCTCCGCGAGAAGGTTCATGCTGCCATTCCATCATCGACGGCCGTTCCGTGCGGCCACCCTGGGCCTAGGCGCCCTCGGTCTTTGCGCCGGCGCCGCCTTGGCCGAGCCGGCGCCGCCGTTCGCGGCGCTGCTTCGCCAGGCGCAGTCCAGCGCGCCTCGTCTCGCCGAAGCGCGCGCATAGATCGCCCGCGCCGAAGGCCTGGCGCGGCAGGCCGCCGTCCTCCCGAATCCCGTCCTCGGTGTCGAGGTCGAGAACTTCTCGGGGTCCGGCCCCTTCCGCGGGACGGACCTCTCGGAGACCACGGCGTCGATCGAGCAGACCCTTGAACTGGGCGGCAAACGGTCGGCCAGGGTCGCCGCGGGCCGGGCAGAGGTCACCGCCGCCCAGGCGCGGGCGCGCCGCGTCCTGGGGGAATATGCCTTCGACCTCGCCGCCGCCTACGCCGAAGCCGAGGCTTCGGAGCGGCGGCTGCAGCTCGCGATCGAGCTCCTGTCTCTCACGCAAGAGGATGCGCGCGTCGCGAACGCGCTGGTGGACGCCGGCCGGGAAGCGGACCTACGGGGCGTACAGGCCCAGGCGGCGGTGCATGCGGCGAGAGCCGCCGTGGACGAAGCCCGGGCCGCCCGCGCCACGGCCTTCGGAAACCTGACGGCGCTGTCCGGCACGGCGTCCCCCATCACTTCGATCCCGACGAGCTTGCTGGACCAGACGGCGCCGATCCTTGCGACAAGCGGCGGTGATCCCTCGACGACCCCTGCCTATGCCGCGGCGCAGGCGGAGCGGGAGGCCGCCGCGCGGCGCCTGAGGTTGGAGCGGACGCAGGCTGTGCCGGACGTCGCGCTGTCCGTGGGCGTCCGGCGGTTCAACGACGAGGACGCCACGGCGTTGGTGGCCGGTGTCTCCGTGCCCTTGCCATTGTTCGACCGCAACCGGGGCAACATCGCCGCGGCCCGGGCCGAAGTCGCGGCCGCAGAGGCCCGCCTCAACGCCGCTCGCCTGGAAGCTGACGCTGCGGCCCGCTCGGGCGCGGCGCGCCAGGCGGCGTCCGAGACCCGCCTGGCGGCCGCGCGCGAAGCCGAGCGCACGGCCGAGGAAGCCTACCGGCTCACCCGGATCGGCTATGAGGGCGGCAAGCTTGCACTGCTCGAAGTTCTCAACGCCCGGCGCGAGCTCGCCGAGGCCCGAACCCAGACGATCGACGCCGCGGTCGAGCGGGTGAGCGCGCAGGCCGCGCTGGCCCGGCTCAACGGCGTCGCCATCCCCGGAGACCAACCATGAGACCAGACCGGACACGCCTCTACGGCGCCGCCGCCGCTATCGCCGTCATCGCGGGCCTGGGCGGCTTCGGGATCGCCAAGCTGACCGCCCCCGGCGCGGGGCCGGCTGTCGAAGCGGAGGGCGAGGAAGCCGAAGCCAGGGGGCCGCCGGACACCGTGGTGATGGACGCGGAACGGCTCGCCGCCAGCGGCGTCGGCGTCCAGACGGTCGCCGGCGGCGGGCTCGCCTCGGAGATCATGGCCCAGGCCAGCGTCGAGGCCGCGCCCGGCGCCGAGGCCGTGCTCACCGCCCGCGCCGCCGGCTCGGTATCGCGCATCAACAAGCGCATCGGCGATCCTGTCCGCGAAGGCGAAGTTCTGGCTCTGGTCGAGAGCCGGGAGGCGTCCCAGATCGCCGCGGCCCGCGGCGTCGCCGCCGCGAAGGCCGACCTGGCCCGCAAGACCCTGGCGCGCGAGCGGCGGCTCTACGAGCAGAAGGTCAGTCCGCGGCAGGATCTCGAGGCCGCGCAGGCGGAACTGGCCGCGGCCGAGGCGGAAGCCCGCAGCGCCACGGCGGCGGTCAGCGCCGCGGACGTCTCTCGGGACGGCCGCTACGTGATGGTCGTCAGCCCGATCGCCGGGCGGATCACGGCGGCCAGCGCCAGCCTGGGCGCCTTTGTGCAGCCGGAGACCGAGCTCTTCCGCGTCGCCGACGCGCGGCAGCTGCAGGTCGAGGCGGCGGTGACCGCGGCCGACGCCCGCCGCATCCAGCCCGGCGACGCGGCTGTCCTCGAGACCGGCGACGGCGCGACGGTCAACGCCGTGGTCCGCTCGATCACCCCTGGAGTCGATCCGACCACGCGCGCCGCGACCGTCGTGCTCGCGGTGACCGGCGGCCCCAGCGTCCTGCAACCCGGCCAACTGGTGCGCGCCCGCATTGCCGCACGCCAGGGCGTCACCGCCGGGGTGGTGGTGCCTGAGGAGGCGATTCAGTCCTGGGAGGGTCACGACGTGGTCTTCGTCCGCAACAAGCTCGGCTTCGTGGCGCGGCCCGTCACCGTGGGGTCCCGCGCCAACGGACGGGCGCAACTCAACGCCGGCGTTCGTCCGGGCGAGGTCATCGCGGTGAAGAACGCCTTCCTGCTCAAGGCCGAGCTCGGCAAGGGCGAAGCGGAGGAGGAGGAATAGCCGTGGTCCCTGGTCCGGAGCTCGCCGCATGATCGGCCGCCTCATTTCACTGTCGGTGAGGGGACGCTGGTTCGTCCTCTTCCTCACCCTGGCCATCGCCGTGCTCGGCCTGTGGCAGCTGACCAAGCTGCCGATCGACGCCGTGCCCGACGTGACCAACAAGCAGGTGCAGATCAACACGATCGCCCCGGCCCTGTCCCCCGTGGAGATCGAGAAGCGGGTCAGCTTCCCGGTGGAGACGGCGCTTGCCGGTATTCCCGGCCTCGAGACCACCCGGTCGCTCTCCCGCAACGGCTTCTCGCAGGTCACCGCCGTCTTCAAGGACAGCAGCGACCTCTATTTCGCCCGCCAGCAGGTCGCCGAGCGCCTCACCCAGGCCAGCGACTCCTTGCCCGCGGGCGTCCAGCCGCAGATCGGGCCGGTGTCGACCGGGCTGGGCGAGATCTACATGTATTCGGTGGAGTTCGCGCCGCGACCCGCGCGCGGCAAGACCCGGGACGGCGGCCCCGGATGGCAGAGCGACGGGTCCTTCCTGACCGTCGAGGGCGAGCGCCTGGTCGACGACGTCTCCAAGGCGGCCTACCTGAGGACGGTCCAGGACTGGCTCATCCGGCCGCAGCTGCGCACGGTCCAGGGGGTCGCCGGCGTCGATTCCATCGGCGGCTACGAGAAGAAGTACGTCGTCGAGCCCGATCCTGCGCGCCTCGCGGCCTACGGGATCTCCTACACCGATCTCGCCGAAGCGCTGGAGGCGGCCAACCTCTCGGTCGGCGCCAACTTCATCGAGCGCTCCGGCGAGGCCTTCCTGGTCCGCGCCGACGCGCGCGTGCGCAATCTCGACGAGATCGCCAGCGCCGTGATCGCCACCCGCGGCGGCGTCCCCGTCGCCGTGAAGGACGTCGCCACGGTCCGCGTGGGCGGCGACCTGCGGACGGGATCGGCCAGCAAGAACGGTCAGGAGATGGTCGTCGGCACCGCCCTCATGCTCATCGGCGAGAACAGCCGCACCGTCGCCCGGGCGGTCGGCGACCGCCTCGACCAGGTGAAGAAATCCCTGCCCCCGGGCGTGGCGGTGAACACCCTGCTCGACCGCTCGTCGCTGGTGAACGCGACCATCGGCACCGTCGAAACCAACCTCACCGAGGGGGCGCTGCTGGTCGCGGCGACTCTGTTCCTGCTGCTGGGCAACGTCCGCGCCGCCTTCATCGCCGTGCTCGTGATCCCATTCTCGTTCCTGATGATGGCCATCGGCATGAACGGGCTGAAGGTGCCCGGCAACCTGATGAGCCTAGGCGCCCTGGACTTCGGCCTGATCGTCGACGGGGCGGTGATCATCGTCGAGAACTGCCTGCTGCGCCTCGCCCAGCGGCAGCATCACGAGGGGCGGCTGCTGGCGCTGCCCGAGCGGCTGGAGACCGTCCTGCATGCCACCCAGGAGATGATCCGGCCGACCGTCTATGGCCAGGCGATCATCTTCCTGGTGTTCGCGCCGCTGCTCACCTTCACCGGGATCGAGGGCAAGACCTTCTACCCGATGGCGGTGACGATCATGCTGGCGCTGGCCGCGGCCTTCGTCCTGTCGCTCACCTTCGTGCCCGCCATGGTGGCGATCCTCATGCGGGGGAAGGTCGCCGAGAAGGAGGTGCGCGTGATCGAGGTCACGAAGACGCGCTACGAGCCCGTCCTGCGGCGTGCGATCGCGAGGCCGGCGCCCTTCATCGGCGGCGCCCTGGCCATTTTTGTCGTGGCCGGCGGGCTGTTCACCACCTTGGGCCAGGAGTTCATCCCGACGCTGGACGAGAAGAACGTCCTGTTGGGCTCGCTCCGCATTCCGTCCACGGCGCTCGAGCAGTCGAACAGGATGCAGCTGCAGGTCGAGCGGGCCGTCTCGAGCCTTCCCGAAGTGGAGATGATGTTCTCGAAGGTGGGCACCGCCGAGATCGCCAGCGACCCGATGCCGCCCAACCAGTCGGATGGCTTCGTGATCCTCAAGCCGCAGAAGGACTGGCCCGCGGGCGTCGACAGCAAGGAGGAGGTCGTTGCTCGCATCCTGGAGAAGGTGGAGCCCCTGCTGGGAAACAACTACGAGGTCACCCAACCGATCCAGATGCGCTTTAACGAGCTGATCGCGGGCGTGCGCGGCGACGTGGCCATCAAGCTCTACGGCGACGACCTCGACAAGATGACAGCCACCGCGAACCGGATCGCTGCCGCGCTTGAGTCGATCCCTGGCGCCACCGGCGTCCGGGCCGAGCAGACGGCTGGCGCGCCGGCCCTGGACGTGCGTTTCGATCGCGGCGCGATCGCCGGCTACGGGCTCACCGTCCAGGAGGTCGCCGACACGCTCGCGGCCGCCATGGGCGGACGCGAGGCGGGTGCGGTGTTCGAAGGCGACCGGCAATTCGAAATTGTCGTGCGCGTGCCGATGGCCCAGCGGAACGACGTCGCGGTCCTCGGCGCCTTGCCTGTGATGCTGCCGGCCGAGGAGGGCCGGGCGCGACAGGCGGTCCCCCTCCGCCAGCTGGTGGAGTTCCGGTTCACCGAAGGGCTCAACCAGATCAGCCGGGAGGATGGCAAGCGCCGGGTGGTGATCCAGGCCAACGTGCTGAACCGCGATGTGGGCTCGTTCGTCACCGAGGCGCGCGCCAAGGTCGATGCCATCCCGCTGCCGCCCGGGTCCTGGGTGGTCTGGGGCGGCCAGTACGAGAACCTCAAGGCCGCGACCCAGCGGCTCGCCATCGTGGTGCCGATCTGCTTCGTGCTGATCTTCGTCATCCTCTCGATGGCTCTTGGAGGCGTGCGCCCGGCCGTCGCCGTTTTCGCGGCGATTCCGTTGGGGCTGTCGGGCGGGGTCTTCGCTCTCGTTTTGACCGGTATCACGTTCTCGATTTCGGCGGCCGTCGGCTTCATCGTGCTGGCCGGCGTGGCGGTGCTCAACGGCCTCGTGGTGATGACCAGCATCGGCGACCGAATCGCCGACGGGGTCGATCCGGTGAAGGCGATCTACGACGGCGCCATGGAGCGGGTGCGGCCGGTGCTGATGACCGGCCTCGTACCAGCCATCGGCTTCATCCCGATGGCGATCGCGCACGGCACCGGCGCCGAGGTGCAGAAGCCGCTGGCGATGGTCGTGATCGGCGGCCTCATCACCGCCACCGCGGTGACGCTGCTCGTGCTGCCCGCGATCGCCCGGCTGCTGCTGGCGCGGGGAGCCACGGCGGCGGCGGCAGACCTCACGCCCGCCGCGGGAGGGGCCCATCCATGATCCGTCCCATGGTCCAGAAGGAGAGTTGTGATGCTTAGCCCCGGCCAGGCCGTCCTGCTCCGCATCTACACCGACGAGGATGCGCTGCACGGCGACCAATCGCTCGTGGACCTGATCGTCCGCAAGGCCCGACAGGCCGGCCTGGCCGGCGCCACCGTGCTGCGCGGCCGGCTCGGATTCGGTCAGGCCTCACACCTGCACGTCCATCGCCCCTTCGGCCTCGACGACAACCTGCCGGTGGTCATCGAGTTGGTGGACCAGGAACCCGCCTTGCGGGCGTTCGTTGGCGAACTCGACGGCTTCGGCGACATCGGATTGATCACCTTCGAGAAGGTGGAGGTTGCGCGCTACGGCCACCCGAGCCCCTGACGTCGTCAGGCGCCGCCGGAGGGATCCCGCGCATGAAACGGTTCGTCTTCCTGGTCCTGATCACCCTGCTCGCCACCGCGCCGGCCATGGGGCTTCGCCTCTCGGGCTGGCGGCCCGATCCGGTAGTAGACGCGCTCGTTTTCGGCGTGGCGGTGCTCGCGGCCGGCTTCCTGTTGTCCTGGGGCGCGGAAGCGGCCGAGAAGCACATCTCGCAGGGCCTGATCGTGGCCATCGTGGCGCTGGTCACGGTCATGCCCGAGTACGCCGTGGACCTCTACTACGCCTTCCGGGCCGGCCAGGCGCCGGAGTCCGACTACGTCCACTACGCCGCCGCGAACATGACCGGCGCGAACCGACTGCTCGTCGGCGTCGCCTGGCCGCTGATGGTCCTGCTGCACTGGCTGCGGACCCGCGACCGCGCCGTGCAGCTTGGCCCCGTGAACACGGTCGAAGTCGCCTTCCTCCTTCTCGGCAGCCTCTACGCCTTCGTGATCCTCCTGAAGGGCGTCATCTCGCCGTTCGACTTCCTGGTGCTGTTCGCGATCTTCGCCGGCTATCTCTACCGCGTCAGCACGCTGCCCAAGGCGGACGACGAAGACGATGAGGACGAGGAGCCTGGGCCGGCCGCGGCGCTGGAGACGCTGCGTCCGGCGGCGCAATGGAGCTGGATGGGCGCACTGGCGGTGGTCGCCTTGGCCGTCATCCTGGCCTCCGCCGAGCCGTTCGCCGAATCCATGGTGGAGGCCGGGCGCGTCCTGGGCATCGACGAGTTCCTCCTGATCCAGTGGCTGGCGCCGCTTGCCAGCGAAGCGCCGGCCGTCAGCATCGCCGTGTTGTTCGTCCTGGCCGGTCGCGCCGCGAGTGGGCTGACCGCCATGATCAGCGACAAGATCAACCAGTGGACCCTGCTGGTCGGCATGTTGCCGCTGGCGATGAGCGTCGGCGCGAGTGGGCTCGTCGGCCTTCCTCTGGATGCGCGCCAGCAGGAGGAGTTCCTGCTCACGGCCGCGCAGTCGGTCTTTGCGACCGCGCTCCTGCTTCGTCTGCGCCTGACCGTCTTGGCCGCCGCGATCCTCTTCGGCCTGTTCGCGGTCCAGGTCGGGCTCGCCCTCCATTTCCGCGACGACGAAGCCCGCACGATCGCCAGCCTGACGGGGCTCGCGTGGGTCTACCTCGGCCTTGCGGCCGTGCTGTTCGCATCGCAGGGCCGCGAGCTTGTGAGGGTCGTCCGGTCGGGGCTGTTCACCTCGCACCGCAGGCTGGAAGCCGCCCAGGCGCGGGCCGAGCCGCCCACGCCGCGCGAGCTGCCCGGAAGATCCCGGGAACACGGCTCTTGATCCTCAAGTGGCTGGAGGTGGCAGGCTGGAAGTCGAACGGCTCGGAGGTTACATGGCGCGTCGCAGTCTCGGAGTGGCGATCGTGCTCGGTGTCGTGGCGGTGGATCAGGCGACCAAGGGGCTCGCGCGGGCCACCCTGGCGTCCGCGTCGGTCGAGCTGGCGCCGTTCTTCGATCTGCGGCTGGGCTTCAACAGCGGCGTCAGCTTCGGCCTCTTCGCCGGCGAGAGCGCCTGGGCCCGGTGGGCCCTCGTGGCCGTGACCGGCCTCGTCGCCGTTTGGCTGCTCGCCTGGCTTTTCCGGGAAGCCAACGCCCTGACGGCTGCGGCGCTGGCCCTGATCCTCGGCGGCGCCCTCGGTAACCTCCTCGACCGTGTGCGCGTCGGCGTCGTGACGGACTTCCTCGACCTCCACCTGGGTGAGGCGCATTTTCCGACGTTCAACCTCGCCGATACGGCCATTACCGCGGGCGTCGTGCTCATGATGCTCGGCTTCCGGCGCGGCGACGAGAGTTCCGGCGCTCGAGCCTCGGCCTCGCATGACCGGCGTTGACAGGCTCGGCAGGGCGAACCGCGCGCTGGCTGCCTGGCGCGGCGAACTCACGGTCGGTGACGGCTGGGCTCGCTGGCAGGGCGCAGCCGGGGACAACACCCTGCATCGCCATCTCGCGGCACAGGCCGTGCTCGCGGCCCAGCCGGTCGGCCTTCATCGGTCGGACGGCGGTGTCGTCAGGGGCCGGGTGGTGCTGATCGATCCGCTCGTGGCCCATCGACTTGACCGGGCCAGCAACGTCGAGATCATCTTTTTCGAACCCGCCGCCCTCCAAGGCGACGCCGCCGAGGTCCTGGCGCGCGTCCCGGCTGACGATCCTGACGCGATCCGGCTGGAGTCAGACGAGCCTCGGCGACGGTTCTGGAGCCGGCCGCGCGGCGTCCCGGGCGCGCGCGAAGGGCCGAGCCCGACCCTGCGGCGGGCCCTGGCGCAGCTGGAGGCGGAGCTGCCGAACGGTCCGGTCCGGCTGGCGGCCGCCGCCGCGGCGGCCGGCTTGTCGCCTGACCGCTTCCGGCATGTGTTCGTGGAGGCGGTGGGTGTCCCGTTCCGCCGCTATCTCCTGTGGAAGCGCTTGCAGCGGGCCGTCGCCCTGCGAGGCGAAGGCTGCGACGCCACGACAGCGGCGCACGGCGCCGGTTTCGCCGACAGCGCCCATCTCGCCCGGACGATCCGCGCGATGTTCGGGATCAGCGCCTCGCAACTCGGAGGGGCCGGATAGCCGCTACGTTCAAGCGCGCCTCGGGCAGGCAGGCTTACATCAGCGACATGACCCAGAGCACCGACTTCACGCCCGCCCTCGGCCGACATGAGCTGACCGGCGCCTACGACCGGATGATCGCCCTGATGACCCGGGAGCGGCGCTGGCGCGCCGAACTGCTCGCGCTGGTCGCGCCCAGGCCCGGCGAAACGATCCTCGACGTGGGCTGCGGCACGGGAACCTTCGCGATCATGCTGAAGCAGGCTTGTCCTTCGGCGCGGGTCATCGGCGTCGACCCGGACGAGAACGTTCTGGCCATCGCGAGGGCCAAGGCCTCGGCCGCCGGCGCGGACGTGGAGTGGCGGCGCGCCTTCGGCGACGAACTCGCCGGGCTCGGCGCGCGGGCCGACAAGGTCGCCTCGAGCCTCGTCTTCCACCAATGCCCGATGGCGGTGAAGAATTCGATCCTCGCGGCTGCCGCGGCGGTCCTGGGGGATGGAGGCCGGCTGATCGTCGCGGACTACGGACGACAACGCTCTCCCTTCATGCGTCTCCTGTTCCGGCAAGTGCAGATGCTCGACGGCTTCGCGAACACCGAGCCGAATGCACGGGGTGTGCTTCCTGGCTTGATCGAAGCCGCCGGCTTCCAACGGGTCGAAGAAGGGCGCGTCATCCCCACACCGACCGGTTCGATCTCGATCTACACGGCGGAGAAGGGATGATGGGTGGGACGTCCGAACGCTGGGAAGGCTTCCAGACCGAGGCGCGCCGTGCGCGCGAAGCCTTCGGCGAGGGCCGATACGACGTCGCCATGGACCATCTTGAGCGCGCCCATGTGCTCGGCCAGCCCTGGGCGGGTCCACATACCTGGAGCCACTGGATGATGTTCCGCGTCGGCCTCGCGCAACGCGACTGGACCGAGGTTTGCGGCCAGGTCCTGCGCCTTGCGATGGGCGGGGTGCTCTCGTGGCTGCAGCTGCTGCCGCATGGCAACACCGGGCGCGCCCGGGTCCCGGCGCTCAAGGCGATGGCCCCGCCGCAGGACCTCCGCCACCTGGTCGCCGAGCCGTAGGCGGTCACGGAGGTTCCCCGGCGGCCCGCACCGAGGCGCAACCAATTGTCTCGCTGAGGCGTCTCGCTGAGGCGTCTTGTTGGCGATGAACCTCAGGAGCGGCGGACCGTGACGGCGAACTTCTATTCGATCCATCGGCAGGGTTTCGTGCGCGTGGCCGTCTGCACGCCGCGGGTGGCGGTCGCCGAACCCTTCGCCAACTTGGAGGCGACCCTGGAGTTGGCGCGGCAGGGGCACGACCGGAAGGTCGACCTGATGTTGTTTCCGGAACTCGGCCTGTCCGCCTACGCCATCGACGACCTCCTGCTGCAGGACGCGCTGCTGCAGGGCGTGGATCGGGCCCTCGCGGACCTGGCCGTGGCCTCGGCGGCGATGTCGCCGGCGCTCATCGTCGGCGCGCCGCTCGCGCGCAACGGTCGCCTCTACAACTGCGCCGTCGCGATCTCGCGCGGACGGATCCTCGGCGTCGTGCCGAAGAGCTTCCTGCCCAACTACCGGGAGTTCTACGAGAACCGCTGGTTCGCGCCCGGCGCGGGCGTGACCGGGCTCGAGATCCACGTCGCCGGCCAGGCCGCGCCGTTCGGGACCGATTTGATCTTCGAGGCCGAGGATCTGCCGGGCTTCGCCTTCCATATGGAGCTCTGCGAGGACTTCTGGGCGGCCACCCCGCCGTCAAGCCGGGCCGCCCTGGCCGGCGCCCTCATCCTCTGCAACCTCTCGGCGTCGAACATTGTCGTCGGCAAGGCGGACGAGCGTGAGTTGCTGTGCGCCTCCCAATCCATGCGCTGCCAGGCGGCCTATCTCTACTCCGCCGCGGGGCCGGGCGAGAGCACGACCGACCTCGCCTGGGATGGCCAGGCGACCATCCACGAACTCGGCCGGCGCCTCGCCGAGACGGAGCGGTTCCCGGCGGGGTCGCAGATGGCGGTCGCCGACGTGGACGTCGAGCGGCTGCAGTTGGATCGCATGCGGACGCCCACGTTCAACAACGCCGCGGCGGCCGCCGGCCACCCGGAAAAGGACTTTCGTCGGGTGCGGTTCGTCCACCAGCCGCACTGGGATGACGTGGGCCTGATCCGGCCGCTGGATCGCTTTCCGTTCGTGCCGGACGATCCGGCGCGGCTCGACAAGGACTGCTACGAGACGTTCAACATCCAAGTTCAGGGGCTGGTGAAGCGCCTGCAGGCGACGAAGTCCAAGCACATCGTGATCGGCGTCTCGGGCGGGCTCGACTCCACCCACGCCCTCATCGTCGCGGCCAAGGCGTTCGACGCGTTGGGCAAGCCGCGCTCCGACATCCTGGGTTTCACGCTGCCGGGCTTCGCGACCAGCGAAGGGACCAAGTCCAACGCCTGGGCGCTCATGCGTGGCCTGGGCGTGGCCGGCGAGGAGATCGACATCCGGCCGGCGGCGAAGGTGATGCTGGAGGGCATCGGCCATCCGTTCGCGAAGGGCGAGCCCGAGTACGACGTCACCTTCGAGAATGTGCAGGCCGGCCTGCGCACCGACTACCTGTTCCGGCTGGCCAACCAGCGGGGCGGCCTGGTGCTGGGCACGGGCGACCTCTCGGAGCTGGCGCTGGGGTGGCAGACCTACGGCGTCGGTGATCAGATGAGCCACTACAACGTCAACGGTTCGCTCGCGAAGACCCTGATCCAACACATGATCCGCTGGGTGGTGAAGACCAAGCAGTTCGACGAGGGTCCCTCCGCCACGCTGCTGTCCATCCTGGACACCGAGATCTCGCCCGAGCTGGTGCCCGCCGACGCGAGCGGGGCGATACAGAGCACCCAGGCCAAGGTCGGGCCCTATGAGCTGCAGGACTTCAACCTCTTCCACATCACGCGCTATGGGCTGCGGCCCACCAAGGTGGCGTTCCTGGGCTGGCACGCCTGGCGCGATGTCGATCAGGGGTCGTGGCCGGAGCACTTTCCGCCTGAGGCCCGCCACCAGTACGACCTGGCGACCGTCAAGCAGTGGCTGAGGGTGTTCCTCTTCCGCTTCTGCGAGATCAGCCAGTTCAAGCGTTCGGCCATGCCGAACGGGCCGAAGGTGATCTCCGGCGGGGCGCTGTCGCCGCGCGGCGACTGGCGGGCGCCCTCCGATGGCACGGCCACGGTGTGGCTGGACGAACTCGAGACGAACGTCCCTTAGACGACCGGGCCCGCCTTGCGCCCGGCGATGCGGAAGCCGATCACGAGGAGGAGGATGGTCGCGAGCTGCGCCCAGAGGCCCTCCCAGGTCGGGAAGACGCCCAGGATCTCGATGCGCGGCAGGGCCTGAAGCGGGCGGATATCTAGCAGGCCGGCCTCCTGCAGGCCCGCGACCCCCTTGCCGGCCAGCACCACGGCGAGGACGGCGATGAGGATGGAACTGTAGGCGAAGAACTGCGAGATCGGCAGCCGGCGGCTGTAGGTCAGGAGCAGCCGCGCCAGGACGATGAGCACCAGGATCGCCGCCCCGGCGCCGGCCAGCAGGGCGGCGTGGCCGCCCTGGCTCCAGAGGGCCGCGAAGAACAGGATCGTCTCGAACACCTCGCGGTAGACCACCACGAAGGCCAGCCCGAACAAGAACCAGGCCGACCCCTTGGACAGGGCCGCCGAGAGCTTCTCCTTGATGTAGCGCTGCCAGGCCTCCGCGTGCGACTTGCCGTGCATCCAGACGCCCACCGAGATCAGCACCGCGGCCGAGACCAGCGATCCGAAGCCTTCCATCAGTTCGCGGCTCGCTCCGCTGATCGAGATCAGGTAGGTGGCCGCCGCCCAGGTGGCGGCGCCCGCCGCCAGGGCGGCAAGCCAGCCGGCGTGGACATACGGCAGCACGTCGCGGCGCTCGGCCTTCCCGAGGAAGGCGACCATGGCCACCACGATCAACAGCGCCTCCAGGCCTTCGCGCAGGAGGATGGCGAAGGCGCCGGCGAAGCTCGAGGCGGCGCTGGCCCGATCCGGCGCCAATGCCTGTTCTGCAAGGCCCAGCAGGGTGCTGAGCTGGGTGACCTTCGCCTCCACCTCGACCGCCGGGGCCCGTGCGGAAAGGCTGGCGCGCAGCTCGCCCATGGCGGACTCGACCCGGGCCATCAGGGCCCCATCCCGCGCGCGCAGCGCGGGCTCCACCGGCTCGAAGCCATCGAGGTAGGCGGAGAGGGCCAGCTCCTCCGCCCGGGGTTGGTCGCCGGCGCGATAGGCCGCGAGGCTCTGCTGCAGCTTGGCGCGCGCGATGTCGAGGCTGCCGGCCGGCGAGGCGTTCACAGCCTCGGGGTGGCGCCGCAGGTAGGCAACCAGCTGGGTGGCGCGCGGTTCGCCGAGCTCGGCGGCCAGCGCCGCCGGCGTCGCCTGGGTCACCGCCTGAAGGTTGGGGAACCGCGCCCGCAGGTTCGGGTCGGCGGTCCAGAGTCGCTCGCCGGCTTGGGCGGCCTGCGCGTCGAACGCGAAGCCGCCGGCGTAGAAGGCCAGCGCCCAGCGCTCGTCCTCGGTCAGATGACTGAAGCTCGCCATCGCGGTGCCGTCCAGGCCTTGGCCGATCACCTGGTACAGCCCGAAGAGGCTGCGCTCGCGCGCCCGCTCGGCGTCGGCGAAGGCGACGGGCGCAGGATCGAGACCCTTGGCGCCGGGGCCGTCGGCGCGGCCGCTCGCGCCATGGCAGCTCGCGCACTGCTCGGCATAGAGCCGCGCGCCCGTCGCCAGGTCGGGCGCCTTGGCCGGAGCGAGCGGCGTCGGATAGGCCGCCAGCACCGCGCCGGCCAGATTGCGGGCGCGGGCGGCGACCGTCTCCGGCGGCGCCTTGCGTTCGATGTCCGCCGCCAGGGCGTCGGCCGCCTGCACCAGGCCGGCGCGCGCCGGCGTCTCCGGAAGCGCCGCCAGGCGCGTGCGCACGGTCCTGGAGAACTCCTGCATCTCCGCATATTCCGCCGGGCTCACGACCCGCCCGCCCTGGACCGCGCCGGGGTAATCGACGGCGATGTAGTCGAGCAGGCGCCAAGCGACCTGGGCGGGCGGCGTGTCTTGCGCCACGGCGCGGAGCGGCAGCGCAGCAGCCGTCAGGGCGACGAGCACGGCGAGAAGGCGGACGACGGGCGGCATCAGGGACTCTGCTGCAATTGCGACTGGTTTGCAGCAGCTTAGACCCTCTAGCCACTTGAGGAGCAAGCGCAGTCTCGCAGGGCGACTTGATCCTCAAGTGGCTTGAGGTTGTAGAGTCTGGTTCGGAGACGCGCATGACCGAGAACCTTCTTCGGGTCATCCTGGACTCGCGCCGGACGTGGTGCGACGGCCCCGAGGCTATCGCCGGACGCCAGCGCGCCCGTGTCGCGGACATCGTCGCCCACGCGCGCGTCAACTCGCCGTACTACGGTGAGCTATATCGTGACCTGCCGGATCGGGTTGAAAGCGCCGAGCAGCTTCCCGTCACCGACAAGAAGAGGCTCATGGCGCGCTTCGACGACTGGTGCACCGACCGCGCCGTGACGCTGGAAGCCGCAGAGGCGGTCGTCGACGATCCCGGGCGGATTGGTGAGCGGTTCCTCGGCAAGTACACGCTGGCGACCACCTCAGGCACGACCGGCCGCCGCGGGATATTCCTGACCGACGATCGCACGATGGCGGTCGTGACGGCCATGATGCTCCGCTGGATGGGTGATTGGCTCAGCCCGAGCGACATCCTCAAGATCATCGCCCGCCGCGGCCGATTGGCGATGGTCATGGCGACGGGCGGCCACTTCGCGTCGGCCGTCGCCGCGGCGCGCCTGAAGAAGCAGCGCGGAAACCGCGTCGAGGTGCTCTCCGCGCACATGCCGATGGCGGAGCTTGTCGAGCGGCTGAACCGCTTCCAGCCGGCACTGCTTACGCCCTACGCCAGCATGGCGGCCATGCTGGCCGACGAACAGGAAGCCGGGCGGCTCCACATCGATCCCGTGCTGCTGGTCCTCGCGGCCGAAGGTCTGCCGCAGCCGGAGTACGGCCGGATAGCGCGCGTGTTCGGCGCCAAGGTCGGCAACAGCTACGCCGCCTCGGAGTGCATGTTCCTCAGCTACATGTGCAGCGAAGGTTGGCTGCACGCCAACGCCGACTGGGTGGCGTTCGAGCCGGTCGATGCCGACTATCGGCCGGTCGCGCCCGGCGAGCCGTCGCACACGGTCCTGATCAGCAATCTGGCCAATCGTGTGCAGCCGATCCTGCGCTACGATCTGGGCGACAGCGTCCTGCAGCGGCCGGGCCCGTGCCCGTGCGGCAACCCCTTGCCCGCGATCCGCGTTCAGGGTCGCTCCGCGGACGTTCTCACGTTCCGGACTGCGGGCGGCGATGTCCGGCTGCCCCCGCTGGCGCTGAGCCAGCCCGTCGAGGGCGTCAGCGGAGTCACGCTCTTTCAGATCGCGCAGTCCGAGCCGGAAAGATTGGAATTGCGTCTGCAAATCGCGCCGACAGCGAATGCGGACACCGTCTGGCGCGAGGCCGAGGCCGGCCTGCGCAACATGCTCGCCGTGCATGGGCTCCAACACGTCGCCGTCGAGCGCGGCGGCGAGCCGCCGGAGCAGGGTCGCGGCGGGAAATTCCGGGAGGTCATTCCACTCTCACTGTGACGACGCGACGGCAACCGAAAGGAACCTGTAATGCCAAGTCAAAATCATGCAGTCGGTAATCCCGACCGGGCGCTTGGCGGCTCACGAAACTGGTCCGTCATCATCGGTCGCGTCCTGCTGGTGTGGGCGCTGATCGAAGCGGGGCTTTCGGGTCTGGTCGACCTGTCGGGCCGTTCCTTCCTGGGTATCGGTCCGGAACACTTCGCGTTTGACGGGATCATCGCCGCGCTCGCCGGAATAGGCTTCGTCCTCGACGGCTCGGCGCGTCGCCTGGCGAGAGGTCGCTGAATGGCTGGCGACGGCGGCGGACATCGGCGCCGCGAACCCGGCCAATCAACGACGTTGGTGGAGAGCGCGATGAACAAGCCCCCGATCCCGAAAGATCTGGCTGCCGAGATTGCCCGCGTCCGCCGTCAGGCTGCCCTGTCTTTCGTGTTTTGCGCGCCCGTTCTCGCCGCGGCCCTCTGGTGGCTGCCGCGGCAGTTTGAATTTCCGGTCGAGATGGGCGACCGGCTGGCTTTCGCCGCTCGGGCGAGCCTGCTGATCATGCTCTGGGTCCTGATCGGCGTCGGGACCGTCGGGAGGCTCCGGCGCAAGTCGGCGCACGACACCGCGGGCTCTGCCTACGGCCCGCCGAGCGAGCGGCTCAGAGTTCCGCTGGCCTTCCTGCAGAACACGCTCGAGCACGCGGTGCTGGCCGCGTTTGCCGCCCTTGCGCTCGCCACCGTCAAGGGCGAGGCCCCGCTCGCCTTCATCGTGGGAATGGTGGTTTTGTTCGCGGTCGGGCGCATCACCTTCTGGCGCGGCTACCCTCGTGGTTCGCCTGGCAGAGCGTTCGGCGTCGTGACGACGGCGTTGCCGATCATGGGCGCCTTCGCCTGGGTCATCTACGACATGGTCGACGGCCTGCTCCGTGGCGTGATCTAGCTCGAACGAGTTCCGCCGAGAGGCCTGGGATTGGTGGCGCCCTGCCTCGCTGGTCGGGCCACCTTTGCGTTGGGCTATGGTCGTGTGGCGCGTGCGGCCCGGCCTTTGGCATGGCCCTGACCGGCGCGCCCATCATCTTCGGGCTCCTCGCCGCCGGCGCCCTGAGGATCGCGGGCCGCTGACTGGGAGCCTGTCTCGGCCCTGCCCCGTTTTGGGCTTGATCCTCAAGTGGCTAGAGGAGCTAGGGTGCAGGGATGAGGATGGTTCCGCCATGACAGACGGCCCTGCCAGCGAGCGCGCCCAGTACCGGGTCACCGGGATGGATTGCGGCGACTGCGCCGCCAAGATCGAGGCCGGCGTCCGCAAGCTCGAGGGCGTCGGTGACGTCCGGGTCTCCATCGCCTCGGAGCTAATGACGCTGCACGTCGACGACCGCGAACGCCGCCTTCCAGACGTCGAGCGCGCCGTACAAGCCCTCGGCTATCACCTCGAGCGGGTCGACGCCGCCGCGCCGGGGGAGGCCGACGAGGCGAGGGACGCCATCCGCCGTGACCCGGCCTACCGGCGGGCGCTCTGGATCGTGGTCCTGCTGAACGTCGGCTACGGCATCATCGAGATCGGCGCCGGCCTCGCCGGCCAGTCCCAGGCCCTGCAGGCCGATGCGCTCGATTTCTTCGGCGACGGCCTTATCACCTTCCTGGGACTGCTGGCGATCGGCTGGGGCCTCGCCTGGCGCGCCCGCGCCGCCCTGATCCAGGGCGTGTTCCTGGCCGTTCTTGGCGTCGGCGTACTGCTCGGGACGGCCTATCGCGTCCTCGTGCTCAACGAACCCAACGCCGAGACGATGGGGCTGTTCGGCGCCATCGCCCTCGTGGTGAACGTGGTCGCCGCCCTGGTGCTGATGCGGCATCGCGCCGGCGACGCCAACGCCCGCGCGGTCTGGCTGTTCTCGCGCAACGACGCGCTCGGCAACCTCGCGGTGGTGATCGCCGCGGGCCTGGTCGCGTGGACCCGCACGCCCTGGCCGGACCTGGTCGTGGCCTTCGTGATCGCCGGCCTCTTTCTGCAGTCGGCCTGGTCGATCATCCGTCATGCGCGGAGCGACCTTCGCGAGGCGGGCGCCGATGGCGTGCTCGCACCGCGGCCCTAGGCGGGTTCCGAATCCAGCATGCCGCGGATGTCGCCCTTGAGGATCGGCGCCGATGCCGCCCAGCTCGCGGTTTTGCGCCGCGCCGTAGAGGCGTTCAACGCCGGCCGCTGGGCGGAGGCCGAAGCACTGGCGCGCCAGGTTCTGGCCCGCCAACCCGCGGACCCCTCGGCGCTGAACGTGCTCGGCGGCGCCGCCATGAACACCGGCCGCCATCAGGAGGCGATCCCGTTTCTGGAACGGGCCGCGCGCGGCCAGCCGCGCAATCCGTTCATCGCGTTCAACCTGGCCGAGGCGCTTCGCCGGAGCGGCAATGCGGCGGCGGCCCTACGCGCCTTCCGGCATGCGATCCAGCTGAAGCCGGATTTCGCCGAGGCCCACGCCCACGCCGGGGACGCCTGCCGCGCGCTCGGGCGGTCCGACGAGGCCGAAGCGGCCTATCGCCGCGCCCTCGCGCTCCGGCCAGGGTTGCCGACGGCCCTGATGGGCCTAGGCGTCGTGGCTCGGAAGGCGGGTGACCTGGAATCGGCGGCGCGCTTCCTCGGCGACGCCCGCGACGCGCTCCTCGGGCAACCCGGCCGTGCGGCCGCCTGTTCGCAGCTCGGCGTCGTGCTGCTCGACCTGGGCCACCGGCCCGAGGCGCTCGCGGCGTTCGACGAGGCGGTCCGGCTGGCGCCCGAAGTTCCGGACTACTGGCGCCTCCTGGCGCGCGGTTTGCGCGACAGCAAGGTCGCGCCGGAGGGCGCGGCGTTCCGGGACACGCTGCTGGCGCTCTTCGCCCGGCCCGACGTCAATCCCCGCGGA
This sequence comes from Phenylobacterium sp. CCH9-H3, assembly GCF_001557235.1. Taxonomy (GTDB): domain Bacteria; phylum Pseudomonadota; class Alphaproteobacteria; order Caulobacterales; family Caulobacteraceae; genus Phenylobacterium. The sequence continues at coordinate 28,356 of NZ_LSJI01000299.1, forward strand.
CTCGCCACCGCGGCTCTGGTCGTCCTCAAGCGCAATCCGGCGTTCGCGGGATTGCTCGACGCGATCGCCGCAGACCCCGCTGGCGTCGACGGCATCATCGCCGAGCGAAGGGCGAGTGCCGTAGCCTTGCTGGCGGACCGGGTCTTCCAGACCCTGATGGTCGCAGCCCCGATCCCCGATGTGGCGGTGGAGCAGCTCCTCACCAGCCTGCGCCGGGACGTGCTTCTACAGGCCGCGGAGGCCCCGTCGGAATCGGCCACCGAAGACCTCGACCTGATCTGCGCCCTAGCGCAGCAGTGCTGGCTCAACGAATACGTCTACTTCGTCACCCCAGCGGAGCAGGCTGCGCTTGAGGCGCTTCGGGCCGCTCTTGCGCAGCGCGATGACGACGAACGGCGCTGGGGCGCCGTGGCCCTCATCGGCTGCTACATGCGCCTCGACCAGGCGCTCGGGGCGGCGAACCTTCCGGCGGATCCGCCGGCGTCGCTGCAAGCGGTGTTGCGCCAGCAGATCGAGGAGCCGCGAGCTGAGCGCGAGCTGGCCGCGGGCCTGCGAAGCCTGCGGCCGGTGCAGGACCGGACCTCCCGAGCTGTGCAAGCCCAGTACGAGGAAAACCCCTATCCGCGCTGGACCCGCTGCGGCCAGGGGGAGCCGGCCGCTCTCCGCGATGTCGTCGCCGCCGCGCTGCCGCATCTTCCATCTCGCGAGCCGCCAACTGTGGCGTCGCCGCGCGTGCTGGTCGCCGGCTGCGGCACCGGGCTGGAGACAATGCGGGTCGTGACCGCTTACCGAGGTGCGTCCGTCGTCGCGTTGGACTTGAGCCGCGCGAGTCTGGCCTACGGCGCGCGCAAGCTCGCGGAGTACGGCGTCGAAAATGTGCAGCTCGTGCATGGAGACATTCTCGACGTTGCGCGGCTCGGCGAGGAGTTTGACCTCATCGAGAGTTTCGGGGTCGTTCACCACATGGCCGATCCGGAGCGCGGGCTCGCCGAGTTGCGCACGGTTCTGAAGAGGGGCGGGTTGATGCGCCTTGGCCTCTACAGTGAGCTCGGCCGGGCCGGCGTGGTCGCCGCCCGCGGGCGGATCGCCGCCCGCGGCTACGCCCCCGACGCCTCCGGCGTTCGCCAGTTACGGCGCGAGATCATGACCGAGAGCGACCTTGCGCCGGACCTTCGGGGCCTCCTGAGCCCGGTGTCGGACTTTTGGACAACGTCCGACTGCCGCGACCTACTGTTCCACGTGCAGGAGCATCGGTTCGGCCTGCTGCAGATCGACGAGATGATCTCCCGCCTGGGCCTCACCTTCCTGGGGATGGAGCCGCGCCACGGCGCCGACCTTCAGCGGTTCCGCGGCGAGTACCCGGCCGCCTCGAGCTTGCGGTCGCTGCGCGACTGGCACGCGTTCGAGCAACGCCATCCCGAGACCTTCGGTGAGACCTATCGGTTCTGGCTGCGGAGAGATTGATCCGACCAGCAGGAGCTCGCGCGCGAGGTAGGTTCGCGATGGTTCTGACAATCCTCCGGAAGTCACCGACGGTTGCGGCCTGAGACCGAAAATGCCTCCAGAGGTCTGCGGGCGGCCCTTCAGAATGGAACCATCACGCGGATCAAGCTCTTCGTCCGCGATGGGGCACGCTTGGGATTCGGCGGCGCCGAATGCTGAGAACCGAGCCAGGAGGTGCAACATGAACTGGAAGGAAATCGCCAAGTTCTTCAGCGGCTTTGAAGCCTTTCACGCCGCGTTCCACGCGTACCTGTGGACCTCGGGCACGGCCATCACGCTGTTCGGCCTGACGTTCACGCCGGCCTGGCACATGGCGGGTGGCCCGCTGAACGCCCTGATCGCCTTGGCGCTCGGCTACTATGCGTGGGGACGCAGGCACGTGAGTTCGGGCGGAAGGGGCGTGCCCGCATAACCTAGACCGAGAAGGGCCGCTCGCCTCCTTTCTCCCTGCAGCTTGGAGCCCGGGCCTAGCATTCATACGTACTGCCGAAGAGGTCGGGATGGCCCCTTTTGGCCCAAGCCGCCGGGTCCAAGGCCGCCGGCAATGCCCCCCTCTTTCGCGCTCGTTAGACACCGCCCGCCGCTCGACGGCGCGTCCTTGCGGCCGCGCACGGGCTTTTCGCGTCAACGCTCCCGGTCGGGCGATCGCCTTCATCCACTCATCGCCGCGACGACGCGAGACGCAGCGCGGTTGGCGACCTGTTTGATGGGGTCATCGCTCAGGTGGGCGTAGATCTCCGTGGTGCGCGACTGCTTGTGACCCAAGACCTTGCCGACCATGAACAGCGACGCGCCGTCGGCGATGGCAAAGCTGGCGAAACTGTGCCGCAGGTCGTGTAGCCGCACATTTGTCAGCGGGGGCACATCGTCAGGGTGATCGCCAGCCTCCTGCGCTCGTTTTCGCGAGACCTGGTTGGCCCGCATCCTGACCTTCTCCCAGTGGTGGCCAAGGCCGACATAGCAGCCTTCTCCCTTCATCGCGGGGAGCACGAAGCGTGAGCGCCGCTTCGGCTCCGGTCGCTCCCCGGAATTGTGGCCGCGCATATCCGGCTCGGCGCGGTTCGCCTCCCAGCGCCGCTTCAGGATCGTGACGGCGGCGTCCGCGAGGGGAACGACCTTCGCGCCCGTCTTCGAATCCGGCAGGCGCAGGCAGCTCTTGGTCCAGTCGACCCACGACCATTCCAGCGTGAGGATCTCGCTCTTCCGACACCCCGTGAGCATCAGCAGCCGCACCGCGTCCGCCATGACCTCCATGTGCGGCTGTTCCCGCTCGATCTCGGCGATCGCTTCGCTGAAGCAGGCGACCTCCTTCTCCGAAAGGTATCGCTCGCGGCGCGTCGTCTTGAAGCCCTTCACGCCGCGCGCCGGATTGTGGGTCACGCGGCCGGTCTCGATGCCCCATTGGTAGCAGGCGGCGAGCACGACGACGGCCATGGAGGCGATACGCTTGCCGCCCTTCACGTTCGAGCGGCGGCGGTGACCGGTCTTCTCGGATCTGGCGGTCTTACCCTTGGAGATGTCGAGCTGCATCATCGCCACGTCGTTCTTGGTGACGTCGCGGGCGAGGATCCGGCCGATGAGCGGCTTGATGTGGTTCTTGAAGATCCCGCGGTCGGTGTCCCAACTGCTGTCCTTCTTCTCAGGCTTCAGCGCGGGCCCGTCCTCCAGGTAGGCGTCGGCGAGTTCGGAGACGCTGATCGCGCCGCGCTCCTCGGCCTTGGCGTCCTGCGGATCGACCCCGCCCCGCAAACCGTGCAGCAGATCGCCGGCGCGATCGCGGGCTTCCTTCACGCCATAGTCCGAGCGGAGCGGGCCCATGGTGTGCTTGCGCTTCTTGCCGCCACGCCGGTAGACCAGGATGAAGCTCTTCGAGCCCGTGGGCCGGACCCGGACGCCCAGGCCTGTCACCTCGGTGTCCCAAACGACGTACTCCGCGGCCTCCGGGACGAGGGCGGCGACCAGTTTTTCAGTCAGTTTCGGCATCGCGCGAGGCCCTTTTCTGGGTACCGCATGGGTACCAGCAGGCAAAATTGGTACCCAGGTTTCACCCGTTTCCAGTTTTGCCCAACGCCTCCATTTCTTCAACTCCCACAATGACTTAGAAACGAAATGAGACAGCCTGAAACAGGCCGAAAAAGGCCTCCGGGGCCCATGGCATTCAAGAGGTCAGCGGTTCGACTCCGCTTAGCTCCACCATGAGGGCCTCCGGCAGACAGCCGGGGGCCCTCATCATTTTGGGGCCTGCCGCACCCGTCCCGGCTCCTGCGCCTGGACGCGACGGACGTCACCGAAGCGATGCGATCACCACCTCGGCCAAGGCGGCGGAGGACCCCGGGTTCTGGCCGGTGAGCAGGTTGCCGTCCTGGACCACGTGGACGGACCAGTTGGCGGCCTGCTGATAGGCGGCCCCGCGCCGGCGCAGGGTGTCGGCCAGCAGCCAGGGCGCGTTTTCGGCCGTGCCGAACTCCACCTCCTCCTCGTCGCTGAGTGCGGTCATCCGGCGGCCGGCGAAAGGCCAGCGGCCTTGCTCGTCGACCGCCGACAACAGCGCCGCAGGGCCGTGGCAGACGGCGGCGATCACCTTCGCCTGCCGGTCGGCCTGCACCAGCAGGCGGCCCATGTCCGGATCCTTGTACAGGTCCTCCACGGGGCCGTGCCCACCTGGAATGACGATGGCGTCGTAGAGGGTGACGTCCGCGTCGGACAGGACCATGGGCGATGCGAGCCTGGCGGCGTTGGCCGCGAGCCAGTCACGCATCCGTAGGGCCAGGTCTTCCCCGACCACGGCGGGATCGAGGCTGCGCTTGTCCATCGTGGGCGGGGCTCCGCCCGGGCTGGCGAGGTCGACCTGGAAGCCGGCGGCGATGAACGCCTCGTCCATGACGACGAACTCCTCGGCCCAGATGCCCGTCTCGTAGATGGATCCGTCGGCTCTGGTCCATCGGTCGGCGGCCGACAGGACGATCAGGATGCGGGTCATTGTGCTGCTCCGTCTGGAGTTACGCGTGCGCCGGGGCTGTCCGGTGCGCGGCGCACGCGAGTTCGGGTTCAAATGTTCTGGCCGCCGGAGACCTCGATCCGCTGAGCGGTGACCCAGCGGTTGTCCGGACCGAGCAGGCTGGCCACGGCCGGACCGATATCGTCCGGGGCGCCGACCCGCCCCAGGGCGGTCATGCTCGCGAAGGCTTCGTTGTAGGCGGGCGTGTCGCGCACGGCCCCGCCCAGGAAGTCGGTCTCGATGGCGCCTGGCGCGATGGCGTTGGCGGTGATGCCGCGCGCGCCCAGTTCCTTCGCCATGTAGATCGTCAGGATCTCGATCGCGCCCTTGGCCGCCGAATAGGCCGAGAAGCCGGGATAGGTCACCCGCGTCAGCCCGGACGAGAAGTTGACGATCCGCCCGCCGTCCTTGAGCAACGGCGCCAGCGCCTGGGTGAGGAAGAAGACGCCCTTGACGTGGACGTTGAACAGCAGGTCGAACTGCGCCTCGGTGGTCTCGGTGAAGGGCGCCATCTCGCCGTGCCCGGCGTTGTTGACCAGGTGGTCGAGGCGGTCGCGGCCCCACGCGGACGTCAGCGCCGCGCGAACGCTCTCGACGAACCGCGGAAAGCTTTCGACGTCGCCCACGTCGAGCTGGAGCGCCACGGCCTTGCGGCCCAGGCGCTCGATCTCCTCAACCACCGCCTGCGCGCCGTCCGCGCCATTGCGATAGGTGAGGATCACATCGCCGCCGCGGCGCGCGATGCTGAGGGCGGTGTTCCGGCCGAGCCCGCGGTTCGCGCCGGTGACGAGGGAGATGGTGGTCATGGTTCGCTCCTGAAGTTGGCGTGCGTCGTCGCGAGCTTCCTCTCCGCGCCATGCCCGGGCGGCAGACATCAGTTCCGGCGACAGGAGATGCCTACAGATGCGACTGGGCGGGCAGAACGACTTTGTATATGTGTCAGCCATACCTCACAGGCATGGATCGCGATGGAGCTGCGGCACCTCAGGTATTTCGTCGCGGTCGCCGAGGAAGGCAGCCTCACGGTGGCGGCCGAGAAGCGGCTCCATACCGCGCAGCCCTCCCTCAGCCGCCAGTTGCGGGACCTGGAGCATGAGGTTGGCGCTCAGCTCTTCGTGCGCACGTCGCGCGGTGTGGAGCTGACGGCCGCAGGGCGCGCCTTCCTGGAACACGCGCGGCTGACCCTGCACCAGGCGGCCGAGGCGGTCGCCGCCGCACGCCGGGCGGCGCGCCCCGCCAAGGCCAGCTTCTCCGTCGGATTCCTCACCGGCCAGGAGGTCGAGTGGCTGCGGCACGTGACGCATGTGCTGCAGGACCAGCTGAAGGAGATCGACCTGCGGGTCTCCAGCGACTTCTCACCCCACGTGGCCGAGGCCGTGGCGCGCGGGGACATCGACCTGGGCTTCTCGCGGATCGAGCCGCAGGCCGAGGTCAGCTACAAGGTGATCGCGCGCGAACCGATCTCGGTGATCCTCCGCGCGGACCATCCTCTGGCCGCCCGCGCCGAGATCGACCCGCGGGACTTCGCCCCCGACGCCTTCATCGGCTACTCGGACACACCGCACGTCCTGCGCGGCGTCGTCGAGCGATACCTCCATGACCGGGGCGTCACCGTCTCGCCGACACACTTCCTCGACGGCTTCGCCACCGGGATCTCGCTGGTGGCCTCCACCGGCGGCGTCACGCTGCTGCCGGCCTATGTGGAGCCGCTGTTGCCCTCGTCGGTGGTGAGCCGCCCGCTGGTGGGCAACGCCCCTGTGATCGAGGTCGCCGCCGGCTATCGGGCCGACAACCCGTCGCCGGTGCTGAAGTACTTCCTCGAACACGTCGACCAGCTGATCGCAACCAGATCGGCGGCGGCCAGCACCTCGCGCAGGTGATCTTCCGCGGCTGCGGGCGTCCGTCTCTGCTCGGCGCCATCCAGGTCGCGCGCCGAAAATCGTGAACGGCGGGGCCGCGGCGCGTTCGGAACAGGGCGCGCCCCGACCGGTTCACCCCTGATCCCCGATCAACCTGGCAGGAGGCGAACATGCACGCCCAACAGATCATCGCGACGCACCCCCACGTCCGTGGCAGTACGAACGACGCGCTGATCCGATGCATCGAGGAATGCTACGACTGCTCGCAGACCTGCACCTCCTGCGCAGACGCGTGTCTGGGCGAGGAGATGGTCCAGCAGATGACCCAGTGCGTCCGCACCTGCCTCGACTGCGCGGACGTCTGCCTCACCACCGGCCAACTCAGCACGCGCCGCACCGGCTCCAACGAACGGCTGATCGCCGCCATGCTGGAGACCTGCGAGGAAGCCTGCCGCCTCTGCGCCGAGGAGTGCGAGCGGCACGCGAGCCGAATGGAACACTGCCGCATCTGCGCCGAGGCCTGCCGCCGGTGCGAACGCGCCTGCCAGGAGGCCAGCCGGACGTTTGGCCAGACGGTGCAGTAGGTCGGCGGGCCTGACCCTCACCCTGAGCACCATCCGATGACGGCGAGCCTCGGGAACCCCGCAGACCGTTGACGGCGGCAAGTAAGTCGGAGTGCTGTTCGGGTCGGAGTTCAGTGCCGCTTATGACCCGTTTCGCAGACGTCGACGATGCACGCCTCCACTGCCGCGCAAGCCGCCAGTGGGGCGGGTTCTCGGCGAACCGCATCCACGCCACGGCGGGTCGGCACGCCACGGACGCCCGGACCGATCATCGGCTGGTCTTCTATGAAACGGGTGGCGTCGCCGCCGAGTGCGGCTGCGAGGGCGTGCGCCGGGTCCACACCCTGACGCCCGGGGCCTTCGACCTCGTTCCCGCGGGGGCCTCCGGCTATTGGGAAGACGCCGCCCCGGTGCAGTTTGTTTCCGTTCGCATCGACCCGAGGCTGCTCGCGGACACCGCGGAGGCGCTGGCCATCCGCGGCTCCATCGACCTGGCCCCCCGGATCGGCGCACGCGACGCGGTGATCGAACCTATCGTCCGGGCGCTGGCGAGCGAGATCGAGGCGCCGCAGCCCGCCGCCCGGATCTATGCCGACAGCCTGGGGGCCGCCCTGGCGTCGCGTCTGCTGCAGAGCTTCATGGCCTCCGGCGCCCCCCGCCACCGCAGCCTGTCCAAGCCGCAGCAGCGCCGGATCGCGGACTTCGTGGAGGCCAATCTGGCGGAAGACCTGCCCCTGGAGCGGATCGCAGCCGAGGCGAGCCTCAGCATCCCGCACCTGACCGCTCTCTTCCGCCGCACCATGGGCCAGTCCGTCCACCGCTACGTCATGGAGCGGCGGGTGCAGCGCGCCCGCGCCCTGCTTCAGGACCACCGCCTCAGCACCGCGGAGGTCGCGCACGCCTGCGGCTTTTCTCACCAGAGCCATCTGGCGCGCTGGACGCGCCGGGTCCTCGGGGCGACGCCCTCGCAGATCCGCGCGCCGTGACGCCGGCCCGACAGCCCTTTCCCGACAGGTATCAGGACATGCCCCAACCCACGGCCTTCGCGCGGTCACTCCTGATCGCGACGGCTTGCGCCCTGGCCGCCGCCTGCGCCCATTCGCCTCCAGCGCCCAGGCTCGAGGCGCGGGCGATCGAGGCGCATACGCGGTTCCTGGCCGACGATCTGCTGGAGGGCCGCGACACCGGCGCCCGCGGCTTCGACATCGCCGCGGCCTATGTGGCGGCCCAGTACGCCGCGGCCGGACTGCAGCCCGGCGTCGGCGACAGCTACTTCCAGCCGCTGAAAGTGCGGCGGCGCACGCTGGAGAGCACACAGATCAGCTATGCGGGCGGCGGCGACAGCATCGAGCTGGTCAACGGCGTCGACGTGGCCCTCGACGCCAGTCCCTACGCCACCCGCGAGACGATGGACCTGGAGCTCGTCTTCGTCGGGTGGGGAATCGACGCGCCGCAGCTCGGCCTGGACGACTATGCGGGGCTAGATGTCCGCGGCAAGGCCGTGGTCCTGATGGAGGGCGCGCCCGCCACCCTCGCCCCCGCCCTGCGCGCACACTACAGCTGGATCCAGCAGAAGGAGCGGATGGCGGCCGCCCGGGGCGCGGCGGCGGTCCTGACGCTCAAGGCGCCAGCCCGCGAGAAGTACTCGCCCTGGGAGCGGACCCGAATCTACCGGCCGCTGCCGGCGGTGGGCTGGATCGGCGAGCGGCGACCCGGGGAGGTGCTTCCGCCGGCGGCCACGATGACGCTCGGCCCCGCCTTCACCCGGCAGCTCTTCTCCAAGGCCGGCCAGGACATCGAGGCGATCTATCGGGCCGCGGACACGGCGCCGCCGCGCGGCTTTCCGCTGGACGGTCGCATCCGCATCGCCCGGGCCTCGCGTCATGAGGACGCCAGTTCGCCGAACGTGATCGGCGTCCTGCCCGGGGCCGATCCGAAGCTAAAGGGCGAGTACGTCGTGGTGGCCGCGCACCTCGACCATGTGGGGATCGGCCCGGAGGTCGCCGGGGACCGGATCTACAACGGCGCCATCGACAACGCCGGCGGGGTCGCCGTGATGCTGGACGTCGCCCGCGCCGTGGCCGCCGGCCCGCCGCCGCAGCGGACCGTGCTGTTCATCGCCACCACGGGCGAGGAAAAGGGGCTGCTGGGCTCGGACTACTACGTGACCTATCCCACCGTGCCGCTGGAGAAGATCGCCGCCGCGATCAGCGTCGACGGCCTGATGACCTTCCACGACTTCGGCGGCATCGTCGCCCTGGGCGCCGACCATTCGACCCTGGGCCAGATCTCGGCGGCCGCGGCCAAGGCCATCGGCGCCGCGCACGTCCCCGACCCGATCCCGGACCGGGGCAACCTGGCGCTCAGCGACCAGTACCCGTTCCTGCGCCACGGCGTGCCGGTGCTGTTCCCCAACCCCGCCCGCGGCCTGCCCCGTTCGGGCCCGGACGGCATCGCCGAATGGGACGGCTACGAGAACACCGCCTATCATCAGCCGTCGGACGACATGAACCTGCCGATCCGCTGGGACCAGGCCGAGCGGTGGGCGCGGTACATCCACGGCGTGATCGAGGGCGCCGCCAACGCTTCGCAGCGGCCGACGTGGTACGCCGGCGATCCCCTGGCCCAAGCCTTCGCGCCCCACGCGGCCCGCGCCCGGCCGCCGGCGCCGTGAGCGCAGCTCCGCATCTTCGCCTGCACGCATGCTCCTGATCCACGGCGCCGAAACTCCACATCGCAGGCGCAGGCGCCGAGGCCGATCTGGACTATGCCTCCGCCGCCTAGAGGAGCCACGCCATGCTGACCCGACGCACCGCCCTGGCGACCCCCTTCGCCCTCGCCGCGACCGCTGCGGCCGCGGCCACGGACACAAGCTCCGCCGACGCCGCCCTGGCCGATCTTGAGCGGCGGCATGGCGGACGGCTGGGCGTGGTGATCTGGCGGCCCGCCGACGGTCTGCGGATCGCCCGGCGCGCCGACGAGCGGTTCGCCATGTGCAGCACGTTCAAAACCCTGGCCGCCGCCGCTGTGCTGGCTCGCGTGGACCGGGGGCGCGAGGACCTGGCGCGCCGTATCGTGTTCGGCAAGGACCAGGTGGTCACCTACTCCCCGGTCACCGGCCCGCGGGTCGGCGGCGAGGGCATGACGTTGTCGGAGATCTGCGCGGCCGCCATCCGCTACAGCGACAACACGGCCGGCAACCTGCTGCTGGACAGCCTGGGCGGGCCGGCGGGGCTCACCCGGTTCGCCCGTGGACTGGGGGACGGGATCACCCGCCTCGACCGGTACGAGACGCTGCTGAACGAGGCCACGCCGGGCGATCCGCGCGATACGACCTCGCCCGAGGCCATGGCCCGCAACCTGCGCAAGCTGCTGCTCGGCCCGGCCCTCTCGCCCGAATCCCGGCGACGGCTGAGCCAGTGGATGGCCAGCAACACCACCGGCGACGCCCGCATCCGGCGCGGCATCCCCATGGGTTGGGTGGTCATGGACAAGACCGGGGCCGGCGAGAACGGCGCGAACAACGACGTGGCGGTGGTCCTGCCGCCCTCCGGCCAGCCGGCGATCGTGACCGTCTACTACGCGGAGTCCCAGGCCACGGGCGCACAGCGCAACGCCGTCATCGCCGACGTCGCCCGCGTAGCTGCGGAAGCCCTCGCCGGCTGACGGCGGCGGGTCAGGACGTCGGCGGCCGCTGGACCCGCGCGGCGCCGGATTTGAGGTCCAGGACGTAGGTCGCGTCGGCGGCCAGACCCTTGAAGATCTTCACGTCGCCGTTCCCCAGCCTGACCCGCACGTCGCCGCGCCGCGCCTTGCCCAGGCCGAAGTGCGCGGCGAGCTCCCCGCCCGACTTGTAGGACTGGGCCGTGTGCAGCTGCCGGCTGCCGAGCAGGGTCTCGCCGCGCAGCAGCTCCACCTGCGCCCCGATCAGGGCGGCGTGATCCACGCCCTCGAACCGCAGCCGCAGCCAGTGGTTGGCCTTCCCCCCATGCGCGCCGGTGTTCCAGTAGACGGTGTTCAACCGCCGGTCGGCCGGCAGCGGCGGCACCAGGGGCAGGTTGGGCGGATAGCTGTTGAAGGGGCTGTTGAGCAGGATCACGTCGAGCAGGCCGTCGTCGTTCAGGTCTCCCGTCTCCATGGCGATGGAGTTGCGGTCGATCCCCGAGACCTGGGTGGCCACCGGCTTGAACCCGCCGCGGCCATCGCCCAGGAACAGGATGTTCCGCAACATCCCCCACATGCCGTCGGCCTCGCGCCGGTCGGCGACCAGGAGGTCGATGTCGCCGTCGTTGTCGAAGTCCTCCATCAGGGCGTCGGCGTGGTAGAACTGGTAGTCGCCGATGGTCATCTTGCTGCAGATCGACACCTGCAGCTGGTTGAATTTGCAGGCCATCTGGTCGAACTGGGTCTTCTCCGGCAGCGCCGTGCCCCAGAACTCCGCCCACTGGCGATAGGTCCAGTTCAGGACCGATAGGCCTGAGGCCTCCAGCCCCTCCTGGAACTTGAAGCCGCCGAGGTTGCGCCAGAAGCGTGCAGCGGTGGGATCGGTTTTCACCGTCCAGGACGCGTCGGTCGGGCCGGTGGCCAGCACGTCCAGCCGCCCGTCGTTGTCCACGTCGGCGGTGAACATGTAGGGCAGGCTCACGGCCGCCTTTTCGGTCCGGTAGAGCTGTTTGGCCGGCTCGTAGATCGCCCGGCCTTCCTCGGCCAGGCCATTGCCCTCCGCCTTCTCGAAGCCGAAGACGCCGGTCTCCTTCAGGGTGTTCTTCCACACCCAGACGCCGGTGCGGTACTCGCCGCTGGCGCAGAGGTCCGTGGCGCGCGAGCCGTTCATGTCCACGTGGTAGGACTGGACCACATCCAGGTCGCCGTCCCCGTCCAGGTCGCGGAACAGGATGTCCGGCCCGGCGCGGTCCTTGCGCGCATTGCACACGAACTCGCCCGGGAAGTCGGGCGCCAGGCCCTTGGTCGACATGTCCTCGAACCGGCCGTCCTCGAACCGGCCGGACGCCGCGGGGCGGTAGAGGAACAGGCCATGGCGCGGGATGCCGTATCGGCGCGTGTTGCCGATGTTGTCGGCGCCCACGGCGAAGTCCAGCCAGCCGTCGCCGTCCAGGTCGCCGATGGCGGTGGCGCGGTTGTAGCCCTGATCGTTGGCGATCCCCATGGCGGCGCCCACCTCGCGGAAGCGGTCGAAGGCGCCGTCGCTGACCAGCAGGCTGTTGCCGATGGACGGGGCGTCGTACGGCCCTCGGCTGCGGGTCAAGAGGATGTCGAGCCGGCCGTCCTTGTTGAAGTCGGCCATGTTGGCGATCTGGGTCTGGGTTCCCAGCTGGGCGGCGGTGAAGCCGGCGCCCTGGATGTCCACCGCGTGCTCCTCGAACCGGAAACAGCCGCGGTTCAGCAGCAGGCGCAGCCGGCCTTCCGGCTTGGTCACGCTGCCGCCCGACTGGATCAGCAGCACGTCCGTGCGCCCGTCCTGGTTCACGTCCGCCAGGACGCCGCTGTTGGTGGACAGCTGGACGTCGGTGATCCCCGGAACCTCGATGCTCTCGAACATCTGGCCGCGGCCCGCCGCGTCGGAGGCCGCATCGCCCGCCGGCATGGTCCGCAGCGCCGGCGTGCAATCGGCGGCGGCAAGGGCCGGCGTGGCGGCCAGGGCGGCTCCCAGGCCGACGAACAAGGCCAGCACCCGCCGGCTGCGCACCGGCGTCGGATCGTTACGCTCACGGGCTTTCACGTTGCTCATCCCTCATGCGAACAGGTCGATCAGGCCGTCGCGCAGCCTCGTCTCGGCGTCGACGATGCGCCGCCTCTGGTCCTGGACCAGCAGCACGCCGTGCAGGCGGGCGGTCCGGTCGATCCAGGGGTTGGCGCCGAAGTAGCCCGGGCTGGACTCCAGGGCGCAGCGCAGGCCCTGCGGCCGCTCGCACCAGTGCGCGATCATGTATTCCGCCGGCTGGGCGCCGAGGCCTTCCGGCCCGACCTTGCGCAGGCCGCGGGTCATGATGGTCCCCATGGCGGCCACGGCCCGGGCGCTCAGGACGCGGCGGCGGCGATAGGTCCCGTCCTGCGCGATCATGGTGAGGAAGGCGGCATAGTCCGGAAGCGTGGTCCAGGCGCCGGCCTGCAGCACCGGATTGGCGACCGGCGCGCGGGGGTCCGGCGGCGCGCGCAACCGGCCCCAGGCTGTCGAGGTCATGCCCAGGGGATCGGCGATCCGGGCCTGGAAAAGCTCATGCCAGGTCCGGCCGGTGACCCGCTCGGCCGCGGCGCCCACGAACTGGAAGTTCGGGCCGCCGTAGTCGAACTGCGCGCCGGGCGGGGCGGCCAGGGGCGTCCGCGCCGCGCGCAGGGCGGACTCCAGCAGTGAGATCCCCGCCGGCTGCTTGAGTTCCAGCGCCTCACGCAGGCCGACCAACCCGGCGGTGTAGGACATCAGGGCGTCCAGGCGCAGCGCGCGGTGGGATGGCGGCAGCTCCGGCAGATAGGTTCCGATGGGCGCGTCCAGCGCCAGCAGGCCGTCGTCCGCCAGGGTCATCACCAGCGCGCCGAACATCCACTTGGAGGACGAGGCGATGGGGACAAGGGTCTGCGGTGCGTAGCGCCCGGCGTAGCGCAGATGGAGCACCGCCTCGCCGCGCATCACGATGGTGGAGGCGTCCGCCAGGCCGGTCTCGGCGCGAAACCTGTCGAACAGGGCGTCGGCGGCGGCCCGCCGGTCGCCCGGCGCCGCCTTGGCGCCGCTTACGCCGACACCCGCCGCGAGACCGGCCGCGAGCAAGGTTCGGCGGCGCATCCCCGCGGCTGCCCGGCCCGAAAGAAGCCGGCCGGCCGCGAAGCCGGCCGGAGTCGGGGAGGTCGTCATCGACTCAGCGCGACGTCCGCCCCGGCCACCCGGGGCTGGCTGCAGCCTGGTTTCATGGCGAGGAGGACTCCGCGGTTGAGGCCCGGCCTTATGCCCCGCCGCCCCCGCAGCCCCATGAACCCCAGGCTACGGTTTGTATCGAAGTGTATCCGGTCGGCGACCGCGCCGCTCAGCCCTGCCCCAGCGCCCCCAGCGCTGGCGAAGGCGCCAGGGCCTCGCGAACGCCCCGGATCAGCGCCTCGGCGGTGACCGGCTTGGAAATGTGGAAGTCGGCCCCCGCGGCCTGCGCGGCGTGGCGGTGCTCGGGCATGGCGTTCGCGCTCAGCATGATGATCGGCGTGCGCCCAGACTCCGGTCGCCGGCGCTCCGCCTTCCGGATCGCCCGCACCGCCGCCAGGCCGTCCATCACGGGCATCTGCATGTCCATGAGCACCAGGTCGAAGACGTCCTCGCGCAGAGCCGCGACCGCATCCGCGCCGTTTTCCACGATGCTCAGGTCGACGCCCAGCGGCGCAAGGATCAGCTGCACGACCTTCTGGTTGGTGGGGTGGTCCTCGGCAAGCAGGATCCGTACGGGCCCGTCCTGCAGCGCCTCGATCCCCTGGCCGGGGATCAGGTCCTCGGAACGCCGGGTCTCGGCGTCATACGCGGCCAGGGACCGCGCCCGGCGGAGCGGAAGGGTGACGCGGAACACGCTGCCGCGGCCAGGCTCGGACGTGACGGCGATGTCGCCGCCCATGAGTTCGGCCAGGGACCGGCAGATGGCCAGGCCCAGACCCGTGCCGCCGTATTGCCGGGTGATCGTCGCGTCGGCCTGGCTGAACCGCTGGAAAAGTCGCTCCTGGGCCGCAGCGTCCATGCCCAGCCCGGTGTCCGCCACCTCGATCGTCAGCTGCGACGGCTCGCCCGCGACCATCGGGTCCGCCAGCGCGAGGCTCAGGCCGATCTCGCCGGCCTGGGTGAACTTCACCGCATTGGACAGAAGGTTGCCGAGGATCTGCTTGATGCGGGTGCTGTCGCCGACGAACTCGCCCCGCGCCGCCACGTCGTAATCGACGCTGAACGCCAGGCCCTTCTCCTCCGCGCGCAGGTGGGTCAGCTCCACGACGCTGGCGAGCTCGGCGCGCAGATCGAACACGCTGTTCTCGATCTCCAGCCGGCGGGCTTCGATCTTCGAGATGTCGAGGATGTCCGACACCAGGCGCTCCAGCGTCATTCCCGAGTTGCGGATCAGGTCCAGCATCTCCCGCTGGTCCGGCGCCAGCGGCGTGCGCGCCAGGGCGTCGACCACGCCGATCACGCCGTTCAGCGGCGTGCGGATCTCGTGGCTCATGTTGGCGAGGAAATCGCTCTTCGCCCGGTTCGCCGCCTCGGCCGCACGCGTCGCCGCGCTGAGATCCGCCTCGAAGGCGAGGCGCTCGGTCACGTCGCGCGCGGCGCCGAAGGTCAGGTCGCCCACCCGGCGGGCGCGCCATTCCAGGTGCCGGTAGCTGCCGTCGCGATGGCGGTAGCGGTTGACGAAGCCGAGGACCTCCTCGTCGCGCCGCATGCGCTCCATCTCGCCGAGCGTCGCGGCGCGATCGTCGGGATGAACGAAGTCGAGCATCGAGGCCCCCTCGAGGGCGGCGACAGGGTGGCCCAGCGTGGTCTCCCACGCCCTGTTGACCCGGATGAACCGGAACGCGCTGTCCCGGATACAAAGCATGTCGAGGGAAACCTCGAAGAAGGTGGTCAGCTCGCGCGCCGTCGCCTTCTCGACCTCCAGGGCGCGCCGCGCGCGCGCCTCGCTGCGGGCCAGGTTCTTCAGCGCGCGCTGGCGGTCGATGGCGATCGCCGCCAGCTCGGCGGCGGCCTCGATGAAGGCGATGTCCTCGCTGTCGGGCACGGCCGGTTGGCGATGGTAGATACCGAACGTGCCGAGCACGCCCCCCTCGGCGCCGAGGATCGGCTGGGACCAGCAGGCGCCCAGTCCGGCGGCCGCGGCCAGGTCCTTGAAGTCCTTCCAGAGCGGATCGGCCTGGATGTCCTCGACGATCACGCGTTTCGCGAGGAAGGCGGCCGCCCCGCATGACCCGACGTCCGGCCCGATCCCGATGCCTTCGATCGCGGCGTTGTAGCTTGCCGGCAGGCTGGGGCCAGCTCCCAGGACCAGCCGCTGGCCCGTGTCGTCCAGCAACAGGATGCTGCAGAGGATGTCGGGGGCCTCGGCCTCGACCGACAGCACGATCGCCTCCAGCACGGCGGGCAGCGGGTTGCCGGCGGCCATGAGGGTCATGGTCCTGCGGAACGCCGTATGGGCGGATGTGAGGCTCATGGACGGTGCGGCTCCGGCGACACCGCCATGGATTAGACCCGCAAGCCCTGCCGATCTGCTAACCCGCCGATGCGGTGCGATGTCGCGGCCCTCCGGCCGCTTCTCGCGCCGCGGCCATTGTGGCAATCAACGGTCAGATCCAGTGAGGACCGCCGCCCTTGAAAGCCGCCCTGCCGATCGCCGCCCTGGCCCTGCTTTCCGTGGCCGCCTGCGACAGACCCAAGCCCCGTCAGGCTGCGCCGCCCCTCGCGATCGCGCCCGCCGCCGCGCCGGCGGCCCCCGCGGCGCCCGCGGCGTCGACGGGCCTGGCCCAGCGCGACGAAATGGCGGGCTTCTCTCTGGATGCGATCAACGAGGCGCAGGACCCGGTGAACATGCCGGCCACCATCCGCGCGGGGGTTCCCGTCGCGGTCTCGGGTTTCGGCTTCGATCCCGTGGCCAAGACGCCGGGCAAGGCGGTCGACATCGTCATCGACGGCGCGGCCTATCCCACCGAATACGGCCATGAGCGCGCGGACGTGGCCGCCTACTTCAAGGCCGACGCCCTGGCCTCCACCGGGTTCCGGGCCGCCCTGCCCGCGGTGAAGCCCGGGCCTCACACGGCGGTTGTCCGGGTCGTGTCCGCCGATGGCCAGTCCTACTTCGACGGCGTCGCGATCAGCTTCTACGCGAAGTGAGCTCCGTCCCGGCCCGCTTGCGGCGATATTGATCGGACCGGCCTCGATCCCCACATAGGGAGGGTCCGGGCGAGCCGTGCCGATATCGGGCGGTCCGACCGGAGAGTCGCTTCCAGCGAGGACTCCGAGGATGAACCGTAGCCTGATCTTCGACAGCCCGTTCCTGCTGGGCTTCGAACACACGCGAAGCCTGATCGAGCGGGCGGCCAAGGCGGCCGCCGAGAGCTATCCCCCCTACAACGTGGAGGATCGCGGCGACGGCGCGCTTCGCATCACGCTCGCCGTGGCGGGCTTCTCGCCCGATCAGCTGAGCGTGAACATCGAGGATCGCCAGCTCGTGGTGACGGGCAAGCGCGACGGCCAGGCGCCCGGCAAGTCCGAGGAAGCCTACCTTCACCGCGGCATCGCGGCCCGGGGCTTCGTACGAAGCTTCGTTCTCGCCGACGGCATGGTGGTGGAAGGCGCGACCCTGGAGCATGGCCTGCTCCACATCGATCTGGCGCGGCCAGAGCCGGAAAAGCGGGTGCAGTCGATCCCCATCCGCACCGCCGGCTGAGCTTTGCCAAAGTCTACCCGGAAGGACCGCCGGATGAGCCGGGGTCCTGTCAAAAGGAAGGTGCGCTGAACCCGCGGCCTTTCGGAGCGTTGAGTTTCATGGAGGTGGTCATGATGACACCTGTTCTTTCGATGGAAGCGTTTGCGGCATTGGGCGCCCCCAATCTCGTCTATGTCCGCCCGATCAAGGCGGCGGAGATCATCGCCAACACGCCGGCGGCGCAGATCCAGAGCTTCGAGCTGGATCCCGACCAGACCCTTTATGCGGTGCACCGCGCCGACGGCGAGCGGCTGGCCGTGCTGACGGACAAGGACTCCGCGATGGCGGCCGCCCTGGCCCACGAGCTGGCTCCGGTGTCGGTCCACTAGACCAACCGCCACCCTGCACGATCACGGAAGGCCGGCCTCACCCGCCGGCCTTTTTCGCGCGCTCAGGCCGCCGGCCGGGCGGACATGTCCTGGACCAGGAGCGCATGGATGGCGTCGGCGCTGCGGGCCTTGCGCAGCTGTTCGCGCAGGTCGGACTGGCGCAGCAGGCGCGATACGCGGGCCAGGGCGCGTAGGTGTTCGGCGCCGGCGTTCTTCGGGGCGAACAGCGCGAACAGCAGGTCGACCGGCTGGTCGTCCACGGATTCGAATTCCACGGGTTGCTCGAGGCGGACGAAGATCCCGCGCATGCGCTGCAACCCCTCCAGGCGGGCGTGGGGGACGCCGACGCCATGGCCCACGCCGGTCGAGCCTGCGGCCTCGCGCTCGCTCAGCGCCTCGAGCACCTCGGCGGGCTCGAGGCCGAAGTTGCGGCCGGCGATCTCGGCGATCACCGCCAGAGCCTTCTTCTTGTTGGCCGCGCTGACGCGCGTGGAGATCGCGCCGCGATCCAGCAGTTCGCCGATGTTCATGGTCTTGAAGAACTAACCCCAATCCGCGCAGATGGCCCCGGGAAGGCCGCCTGCGCGGTCGCCAAGCAATTAGTGGGCCGAAGCCCCGTCCCCCCCGGTCCCGTTGCGGCCTTTCGTCCGCTCCGGGTCGATCCAGCCGATGTTCCCGTCGGGGCGGCGATATACCACCGAAAGTCCGCCGTGCGCGGCGTTTCGAAACACGATTGTTTGAGCTTCGGTCAGGTCCAATTCCATGACCGCCATAGAAACCGTCATCGACCGCACCGGGTGCTCGGTCTCGGCGATGATCATCGGCTCGCCGAACGCCGGCCCCCCGGTCTCGTCCTGGTCCTCGTCCTCCTCGTCGAGGTCGGGCGAGGCGATCACGAAATAGGCGGCGCTTTCGGCCTGCTTGGCCACGGCCTGGCCGTGATGGTCCTTGAGCCGGTTCTTGTAGCGGCGGATGCGCTTGGACATCTTCTCCAGCGCCTGGTCGAAGGCCAGGTGGGCGTCACCGCCCACACCGTGCGTCGTCAGTTGCTGGCCGGAGGCCAGGGTGACGGCGCAATCGACCTTGAAGGCCGTGCCTTCGCGACTGACGACCACGTCGGCGCCGCCGCCACGGTCGAAATACTTCGCGATGGAGTTTGAGAGTTCGTCGGTGACTCGCGATCGCAGAGCCTCCCCGACATCGACATGCTTGCCGGTGACTTGGACTTGCATGTGAGATCAACGCGCCTCCCGCTGGAAGGTGTCAAGTCGGGTAAACGACGGCCCAGGCGTGCAGGAACATCCTGACGATAATGTGAGCCGCGAGGGCCAGGACCGACGCGCTGGTGATGGCCAGGGCATACCCCAGGAGGGCGATCACGCCGTCCCGCTGGATCAGGGCGAACGACAGCGCCGAGACGGCCATGGCCGGCAGGATGTTGCCGCCCGGGATCGGCAGGATCAGCACGAACGCCAGGGCGGTGCAGACCACGCCGAGCACGCGCTCGCCCACGGCGCCGAACAGGAAAACCAGCCGCGGCTTCGACACCGCCTCGGCCTTGCGGAGCGTCGGGATCAGGCGTGGCAGCCCCTTGCGAAGATCGGCCGTGGAGAGGGTGCGGACCCGGATCCGCTCGGGCAGCCAGGGCGCGCCGGCGCCGATCACCAGCTGCGGCGCCAGCAGCAGCAGCGGCAGGCCGAAGATGGTCGTCGCCCCCGGTGGCAGGGGCAGCATGCAGGCCAGGCCGAAGACGAACAGCAGCGCGCCGATGGCGCGGCCGCCGAACTTCTCCATCAATTCCTCGACGGAGATCCGCGGCTCTTCGTGCTCGGCGATATCCTGCAGCACCGCGGAAAGCGGCTGCTCCTTGAAGGGCAGTTCGGCCGGGTGGGTCGCTTCGGACATCGCTCAGTCCATCTGGCGCTTCGGAGGCGCCACGCCAAGTGGACCAAAGCGAAATCGGCTCAGGCCGGTTCCTTAAGCATCCTGCGGCGGTCGACCGATGACGGAATGCGCATCGCTTCCCGATACTTGGCCACGGTGCGCCGCGCGATGTCGACGCCGGCGGCCTTGAGGATCTCCACGATCCGGTCGTCCGAGTGGACGTCCGATTCGCGCGCCTCGGTGTCGATGAGCTGCTTGATCTTGTGGCGCACGCTCTCGGCCGAGTGGGCCTCGCCGCCCTCGGACGAGGCGATGGCCGAGGTGAAGAAGAACTTCATCTCGAACAGCCCGCGCGGCGTGGCGATGTACTTGCTGGAGGTGACCCGGCTGACCGTCGACTCGTGCATGCCGATGGCCTCGGCCACCGTCTTCAGGTTCAGCGGCCGCAGGTGCTCGACGCCGTAGGCCAGGAAGGCGTCCTGCTGGCGCACGATCTCGGAACTGACCTTCAGGATGGTGCGGGCGCGCTGGTCCAGGCTCTTCATCAGCCAGTTGGCCTGGGCCAGGCAGTCCGAGACGAAGGTCTTCTCCTGGTCGGTCTTCGACTGCCCCGAGACGCGGGCATGATAGCGCTGGTCCACCAGCAGGCGCGGCAGGGTGTCGGTGTTCAGCTCCACCAGCCACAGGCCGCCGGGCCCTTCGCGCACGAACACGTCCGGCGCCACGGGGGTCGCCGCCTCCCCGCCGGGAAACGCGGCGCCGGGGCGGGGCGTCAGGCCGCGCACCTCGGCGATCATGTCGCGCAGGTCCTCGTCGTCGACGCCGCAGATCTTCTTCAGGGCGGCGAGGTCGCGCTTGGCCAGCAGCGGCAGGTTGTCGAGCAGGGCGCCGATCGCCGGGTCGTAGCGGTTCTGATCCTTCAGCTGGATCATCAGGCATTCGCGCACGTCGCGCGCGCCGACGCCCACGGGGTCGAACCCCTGGACCACCGACAGCACCTTCTCCACCAGCGCCGGCGCGCAGCCCAGCCGCTCGGCCACCTCCTGGATGTCGGCGCGCAGGTAGCCCGCCTCGTCGATCGCATCGATCAGGATGCCGGCGACGACGGTCTCGGCCGGCGACAGGCCCGAGGCCGAAAGCTGTTCGTGCAGGTGCTCGGCAAGCGTCTTCTCGCGGCTCAGGGCGCCTTCGAAGCCCTCGCCATCGTGGTCGAAGCTGCCGCCCGACCCGGCGCGCGACCAATCGATGGCGCCGCCGGCGTCGGCCACCTCGGGCGCGTCGCCGGTGGCGCGCTCGCCGGGCGAGGCCTCATCATGGGCGGCGTCCAGGTCGGCCCGCGCCTCGGCGTCGGCCACATGCTCGGCGGGAGCGACGGCCTCGTCGGTCGGGCCGTCCTGCGCCTCGTTCTCGCTCTCGTCGCGCTGGAGCAGCGGGTTGCGCTCCAGCTCGGTTTCGACGAACGCCTCGAGCTCGAGGTTCGACATCTGCAGCAGCTTGATCGCCTGCTGCAGCTGGGGCGTGATGACCAGCCCCTGCCCCTGCCGAATCTCAAGTCGTGCGCTGAGCGCCAACGAACCGCCTCCTGGCCTGTTTCTTGCTTCACAAGCTAGGGCGCGTTCCCAACTGACTGGTTAACGCCCGCGGATTAAGCCGCGATGGGCGCGTGGACGCTCGACTCCAGGTCCCATTCGAACTCCGGATAGAACCGCGCCATCAGCCGGTCCACATAGGCCACGAGGTTGCCGAAGCCCTCGGCCCTGCGGCGGATCTCGCCGTTGAAGAACGGGGTCAGCGTGCCGGCCAGCATGGCGAAGACCGTGGCGTCCGCGCCGCACGGCTGGCGCCCGAACAGGAAGGGTTTGTCGGCGAGGATGGCCGAGACGGCGGCCAGCGACCGCACCGCCAGCGCCACGACCTCCAGGTCGCTGTGCCGCCCGATGCCGACCGCCCGCACGTTCCGCCGCACCTCGTCCAGCACCGCCTCGCGCACGCCCTCGGGGGCGCCCTCGAAGAAGTTCGCCGGGCCCTTGGCGAAGTTCTCCGGGTCCAGCCAGCGCTCGACGCACAGGGTCCAGCCGAAATGGTTCTCCATCATGCGCTCGATCGCCCAGGCCTGCGCCCGCTGGGCAGGATCCAGGCCCTCGTCGAAGTCGACGCCGTAGGTCCGTTCCACATAGCCGCGGATGAAGGTGGAGTCGGCGATCCGGACCCCCTTCGCATCGATGAAGGGCACCTGCCCCTTGGGCGACTCGTCGGGACGCGCCCGCACCTTCACGTACGGCAGCCCCGCCATCTTGAGCTGCACCTCGGTCTTGGTGACATAGGGGCTGATTTCCGGAAGCCCGAAGCCCTCGCCGGCGCCGTAAAGCGTGATCATCTGCCGTCTCCCTCATTGACAGCGCCACCCTGACAGCGGCTTGCTGACAGCATTCTGTCAGCAGAACGGTGAGTGAACATGCGTCGGGCGGACCGCCTGTTCCAGATCATCCAGATCCTGCGGCGCGGGACACGACCGATCACCGCCGACGCGATCGCCGAGGAACTGGAGACCTCCAAGCGCACCGTCTACCGCGACATCGCCGACCTGATCGGCCAACGGGCGCCGATCCGCGGCGAGGCGGGCGTCGGCTACATCCTGGAGGACGGCTTCGACTTGCCGCCCCTGATGCTGACGCCCGAGGAGGTGGAGGCCGCGGTCCTCGGCGCACAGATGGTGGCCGCCCGCGGCGACCCGGCGCTGCGCCGCGCGGCCGAGGACCTGATCGCCAAGATCGGCGCGGTGATTCCGGAGAACCTGCGCCCGCTGGTGGTCGAACCCGCGACCCGCGCGGCGCCCAACTGGAACACCCAGCCCGACAAGATCGACATGGCGGGGGTGCGCCAATGCATCCGCGGGGGGCGGAAGATCGTCCTGACCTATCGCGACGAACGGGAGCGCGAGACCGAGCGCACCGTCTGGCCGTTCGCCGTGGGCTATTATGAAACCAGCCGGCTGATCATGGCCTGGTGCGAGATGCGCCGCGATTTCCGCAGCTTCCGGACCGACCGTGTCTCCGCGGCCCAGTTCACCGAAGATCGCTATCCCGACCGCCCCGCGTCGCTCCGCGCCCGCTGGCGCCGCCACCAGCAGGAACAGTGGCAGGCGATGCAGGCGCACAAGGCCAAGGCGGCCGCGGCCGATGCGGGAGGCTAACGCGTGCTGCGGCGGTCGGTCAGCATCGGCCGAGCGCCGGCGGACGTGGCCGGGCTGCCGGTGGAGCGGGGATCGGAGAGCCCGCCGCGAGCGGCCGGCGCATATGGGGGTCCGCCGAGCTTTACGGGTCGCGTCATCGTCTTTCCTCCAGCCTGAGCTTGTCGACGCAGGCGCGCAGCAGGACCGCACGGTCCATGGGTAGATTGGGTTCGCGAAGCTCTCTTAGAGCGCCTTCCAGCGGCCAGCCGACGTGCCGTACGCCCAGCCGCCAGATCTCGGCCCGCACCTCGGTGTCGGCGACGCCGGGCCGGAAGATCATGGAGAGCAGGTTCATCAACGCGCGCCCGGCGGCGGGGTCGTCCGGAACAGGGGCGTCGCCGCCGCCGGCTTGGCCTTCTCCTGCTTCGGCTTGCGCGTTTCCTTGTTGGATCGCTTTTGACCCTTGGCCATGTCTCTGCTCCTACGGGCGTCGCAAGATTCGGGAGACCGAAAGATCCATCCCATCGAAATTTTCTGGCCCAAAGTCATGTAACACGACGTGGACGACCCAGGTAATTCTTTTGGATATATCAGTAAATTTCGGCGCCGATGACGTCATCGGCCGCGGATAATTCGCGACCTTTTCAGATCTTGTATTGGCGCCGCGCCAAGAGATGCATATTGCGAACGCAGGGGCGCGCGCACGACTTTATCGCATCTGCCCATCTAGGCCGCCTCCCGAAACCGCCGCTGGAGCAAGCGACGCGATGGAAGACCTCACCGACGTCGAGCTGCGGACCCTGCAGCTGCTCGCTCGGAAAAAGGCCGGCGAAGCAGTCGCCTTCGTCAATATCGCGGCCGCCCGCACCTTGAGCGACCGCGGCCTGGCCGCGCGCAGTCACGAGGGATGGGACATCACCTCCCTCGGAACCTCCGAACTCGCGCGGCGCGCCGACCCGCCCAGCGAGACGCCGCCGCCGCGCGATCCCCTCCGCTAGGCCCGCGCGCTGCGTGAACGTTCGGTAAGTTGGCGTGGGCCCCGGCGGCGCCTAGCGTGGCGTCACACGTTTCCGGGGGAGTTACCCACATGACCGACCTCAGCCGCCGCGCGGCCTTGATCCTGGCCGCCGCCGCCGCCGCGGCGCCGGGCCTGGCCCTGGCCGCCGATCCGGCGCTGCCCACGACCTGGGATCTCACGCGCCTCTATCCCAACGACGCCGCCTGGGAGGCGGAGCGCCAGGCGGTGGAGGCCGAACTGCCGCGCCTGCTGGCGTTCAAGGGCCGGCTCGGCGAGAGCGCCGCGACCTTCCGGGCGGCCTCGGAGGCTATCTCGGCGGTGATCAAGCGGCAGCTCCGCCTCTTCGTCTACGCCACGCTCAAGGCCGACGAGGACCTGGGCGTGGCCGCCAACCAGGAGCGGCGTCAGACCGCCAACGCCCTCAACGCCAAGGTGGGCGAGGCCACGGCCTGGGTCAGTCCCGAGGTCCTGGCCATGGGCGCGGCGAAGGTCGAGGCCTTCCTAAAGTCCGACCCCGCGCTCGCGAAGTTCCGGTTCAGCTACGAGAACACCCTGCGCCAGGCGCCCCACACCCTGGACGATGCGGGCGAGGCCCTGCTGGCAGCCGCGTCGAACCCGCTCAACGGGCCCCAGGCCATCCGCTCGCAACTGGTGCTGACCGACATCCCCTGGCCCGAGATCGAGGTGTCCGGCCGTAAACTGCGCCTGGACCTGCAAGGCTACAGCCAGGCGCGCGCCACGCCGGACCGGGCCGAGCGCAAGAAGGTGTTCGACACCTTCTTCGGAACCTTCAAGCGCTACGAGTCCAGCCTGGGCGCGGCCCTGGGCGCCAAGATCGACGGCGACGTCTTCAACGCCCGCGCCCGCAAGTATCCGACCGCACTCGCGGCCGCAGTGGATGGGCCGAACATCCCGGAGTCGGTCTACCGGACGCTGGTGGCCGAGGCGAACCGCGGCCTGCCGATCCTGCACCGCTATTTCGAGGTCCGCCGCCGGATGCTTGGCCTGCCCGACATGGCCTACTACGACCTCTATCCGCCGGTGACGAAGCTGGACGCCAAGTTCGACCTGGCCGCCTCGCGCCGCATCTCGCTCGAAGCCATGAAGCCGCTGGGGCCTGAGTACGCCGAGGCCTTCGCGCGGGCGACGGCGGCGCCCTGGGTCCACGTCTATCCGCAGAAGGGCAAGGCCGCCGGCGCCTACGTCTTCGGCGCCGCCTACGACGTCCATCCCTACATGTTGCTGAACCACACGGACGACTACGAGAGCCTGTCCACCTACGCCCACGAATGGGGCCACGCCATGCACACCCTGCTGGCGCAGAAGGCCCAACCGTTCGAACTGGCCGGCTACCCCACCTTCACCGCCGAGGTGGCCTCGACGGTGAACGAACAGCTCCTGGTCGCCCACATGCTGAAGGGCGCCAAGAGCCGGGACGAGCGGCTGTTCTACCTGGATCGCGTCTGCGAGATGATGCGCGCCACGTTCTACCGCCAGACCATGTTCGCGGAGTTCGAGCTGGCGGCGCACGAGGCGGCGGAACGCGGAGAGCCGCTGTCGGGCAAGCGGCTCAGCGCCATCTACCTCGACCTCCTGAAGCGCTACCACGGTCCCAAGGTGGCGGTGGAGGACACCTACGGGATCGAGTGGGCCTACCCCTCCCACTTCTTCAACTACAACTACTACGTCTACCAGTACGCGACGTCGGTGACCGCCGCCTCGGCCTTCGCCGAGCGGATCCTCACCGGCAAGGCGGCGGAGCGCGACGCCTATCTGGCCGTGCTCAAGGCCGGTGGTTCGGACTATCCGGTGGACGTCCTGAAGCGCGCCGGCGTCGACATGACCAGCCCCGAGCCCTACCGCACCCTCTTGGGCAAGTTCTCGCGCACCCTCGACGAGATGGAGAAGCTGCTGGGCTGATCGAGCGCGGACAGCGGGCGCCCGGGAGAATTTCTCGGGCGTTGATCATGGTCAACGCTCCCCTGCACGCACAACCCCCACGGTGAGGTGTCTTTCGTCCGGACCCTCGCAAGGTTCCGGGGGCGAGGCGAGTGCTCCTGCGTGCAATCCCTCCTCGAAAGGCAGCTCCATGTCCCATCTCCACGCCCGCCGCCGTGTTCGCAATCGTCGCCTGGCGGGCGCCAGCGTCGCCCTCTGCGTCGTCTTCGGCGCCCAGGCCGCCTCGGCCACCACCCTCATCGACATGGTGGTCGCCGCGACTCTCAAGGACCTCTCGATCAAGCTGATCAAGCTGGCGATCCATCAGGTGTTCGACGACAACCGCGGCGCCGTCGCCGTCGCCGTCGTTCCCACCGATTTCGATGTGCAGAGCGACAAGGACAACTGGTTCGGCGCCGCCGGCCCTGTGAACGCGATCGCGCTCGACGAGTTCGGG
The DNA here is from genome assembly GCF_001557235.1 of Phenylobacterium sp. CCH9-H3. Lineage (GTDB taxonomy): Bacteria > Pseudomonadota > Alphaproteobacteria > Caulobacterales > Caulobacteraceae > Phenylobacterium. The sequence goes on from NZ_LSJI01000299.1 coordinate 54,531, forward strand.
CTCGCAGAGGCGACGGCCAACAACTCGCTCTTCGGGAAGAAGGTCGAGGCGACGGGGGACGGCATCTTCTATTCGGAGGCCGTCCTGACATGGAAGGGCGAGGTGAAGTTGCGGGCGGCTGACGCCGGGTTCGCCATCGCCGAGGCCATGCCGGCGCCGGAAGACGTGCTGAGCGCGGTGCTGATGTTCGACTACGTCACGGTCTTCGACATCGGCAACGACATCGGCACCAACGACGCCAATCACTCGGGCGCCTTCTCGACCGCCCTGGCGATCGACGGCTCGACCGTGTTCGCCGGCGGCGTCGCCACCCAGTTGGGCGGCCTGCCGACGTTCAGCGGCGACATGGCCGCCTACGCGGGCCAGTTCACGACCTCGACCACCGGGTTCGGCAGCACCGGCCTTTCCATCGGCGGCTCATATTCACGCTCGATCGACTACGCCGCCTTCTATGCCGACCGGGAGTTGGGCGTGAGCCTGGACGGGATGGCCCGCGACGTCGCTCAAGGGGTGCCGGAGCCGGCCACGTGGGCGCTGATGCTCTGCGGCTTCGGCCTGGCGGGCGGCGCGCTGCGACGGCGCCGCGCTTCGCTGGCGACGGTCAGGTGAACCGGTCGCCCAGGTAGACCCGGCGCACTTCCGGGTCGTCCACGATCTCGTCCGGGCTGCCCTCGAACAGCACCTCGCCCGCGTGGATGATCGACGCGCGGTCGATGATGTCGAGCGTCTCCCGGACGTTGTGGTCCGTGATCAGGATGCCGATGCCGCGCTGCTTCAGATAGGTGATCACCTGGCGGATGTCGGCGATGGCCAGGGGGTCGATGCCGGCGAACGGCTCGTCCAGCAGCATGAAGGACGGGTCCGAGGCCAGGGCGCGGGCGATCTCCACCCGGCGGCGCTCGCCGCCCGACAGAGAGACGGCAGGCGCGTTCCGCAGGTGTTCGATGTGCAGCTCCTCGAGGAGCTGGGTCACCGTCTGGCGGGCCTTCTTCTGGTCGCGCTGGCGCAGTTCGACCACCGCCATGACGTTTTCCCAGACGCTCATGCCGCGGAAGATCGAGGTTTCCTGCGGCAGGTAGCCGACGCCCATCCGGGCGCGCTGGTACATGGGCTGGGCGGTGATGTTCTCGCCGTCCAGGTAGATGGCGCCGTAGTCGGCCGGGATCAGGCCGGTGATCATGTAGAACGTGGTCGTCTTGCCGGCGCCGTTGGGGCCGAGCAGGCCCGCGACCTCTCCCCGGCAGAGGCGCAAGGATACGCCCTTCACCACGGCCCGGCCGCGGAACGACTTGCCGATATTGTCGACGACGAGCCCCTCGGTCGGGATCGCGCCCTTGGCCTGGACCCGTTGCGGCGCGTTCACTTGGCGGCGCTCTGCTGCTTTTTCGAAGGATAGAACACGCCGCGCGGGCGGGACTTGGCGTTCGTCCCGGTGGCGTTGCCCACCATGCGGCCTTCGCCGGTGTTGGTGTTGAACACCATGCGGCTGCCGCGCAGCACGTTCTGTCCCTGCACCGCCACCACATCGCCGGTCAGGGTGACGGTCTCGGCCGAGGCGTCATAGGTTCCGGCGTCGCCACGGACCCGCTGGTCCTTGCTGGTGACGTAATAGACCGACCCCTCGGCCTCGATGCGGATCAGGTCGCCGCAGGCGCCCGTGCCGGTGGCCGAGGAGGCGCCTTGCTTGGTTTCGAAGAAGGCGCGGATCACGTCGGCGCGCAGGCGGGCCTGGCCCTGGAGCGCCTCGGCCTTGCCCTTCCAGACCGAGACGCAGGCCTTGTTCTGCACCTCGAGTTCGTCGGCGGTGATGTCCATGGGGCCGTCGGCGCCCGGGCCGAGGCTCTGGGCGTGCGCCGCGCCGGCGGCCAGCAGGGCCGCGGCCAGGACGGAGCTTTTGACGAGAGACTTCATGACTGCCCTTGCGCTCGCCGCTACTTCTTCTTGGTTTCCAGGCGGGTGCGGACGCCGCCCTTGAAGACCATGCGCTCGCCCTTGCCGTATACGCCATAGGACTCTGCGCGGATTTCTCCAAGGCCACCAGCGCCCTGAATGGGGCCTGAACCGACGACCTCGCCGGTCTTGGTGTCGAAGAGGGAGGCGGCGGTCTCGAAGACGTTCTTGGAGTCGGCCATGCGCACGCCGTTCGAGAGCTCCAGCTTGCCGTTCTGCTCGTGGAAGACGCCGTCGGCGCCGTTGATCCGCATCTCGTCCGGACCGCCTTCGTCCAGAACCAGCGCCGGCTTCTTCAGGATCACGCGCTGGTAGTCGAGCCGGTCGCGGATCGCCGAGTCGGCGGTGAGCACGAACGATCGGCCCTTGTCGTCGCGGCCGATGAAGCGCGGGTTCATCAGCCGGATCGGCTCGTCCCCGGCCTGCGTAGAGCGCGGCTGGGCGTTGAAGGTGGACCAGGCGACGCTGCCGATCAGGCCCAGGAAGATCAGGGCGATGAGAGCCGGCAGCACGACCCGCAGCGTGCGGACCAGGCGCGAACGCCGCCGCCACCGCTCGAAGTCGGCGCGCCGCGGTTCGGCGAAGGGCTCGGACAGGGGTGCGCCGGCGGCGGTCATCGCGCTTATCTAGGTATGCGCGAAGATATCGGCATCCTCCCAGCCGGCCACGTCCAGCAGGGCGCGGTGCGGGAGGAATTCGAAACAGGCGCGGGCGAGATGGTCGCGGCGCTCGCGGACCAGCATCTCGTCGAGGCGGGCGCGCAGGGCGTGCAGGTGCAGGACGTCGGAGGCGGCGTAGGCGACCTGGTCGTCCGACAGCTTGTCGGCGCCCCAGTCCGAGCTTTGCTGGGCCTTGGAGATGTCGATGCCGACCAGCTCCTTCGTCACGTCCTTGAGGCCGTGGCGGTCGGTATAGGTACGGGCGATCTTCGAGGCGATCTTGGTGCAGTAGACGGGGGCGGTCACGACCCCAAGATGCAGCCAGAACATGGCGATATCGAAGCGGCCGAAGTGGAAGATCTTCGTCACCGCCGGGTCGGTCAGCAGCCGCTTGAGGTTCGGCGCGTCATAGGTCGCCCGGTCCAGCTTGACCACGTGGGCGTCGCCATTGCCGTCGGAAAGCTGCACGACGCAGAGGGGATCGCGGCCCAGCCGCAGGCCCATGGTCTCGGAATCGACCGCCACCGCCGACGCGTTCGCCAGCGCTTCGGCCGGCAGGTCGCCATCATGCACGAATGTGGTCACGCGATTCCAAACTCCGACGTCGAACCCCCGGTTTATCTTAGGGGTGGTGCCCAGGAAAGGACTCGAACCTTCACGGCCGTTAAGCCACTGGCACCTGAAGCCAGCGCGTCTACCAATTCCGCCACCTGGGCCCCGTCCGTCGGATCGGGAGGCGGCTACATATGGCGCCGCCCCAGGCAGGTCAACGGGCCAATCTCGCGGCGCATTGCGAGGCGTCGCCGCATCGCCTAAACCGCACCCGTCTTCAGAGCCACAGGAGCGGCCGCGCCGCCATGCAGAACCTCGTCACCGTCTTCGGCGGCTCCGGCTTCGTCGGGACCCAGGCCGTGCGTTACCTGGCCAAGGCCGGCTGGCGGGTCCGGGTCGCCGTGCGCAACCCGAACCTGGCCTACAAGATGCGGCTGCTGGGCGACGTGGGCCAGATCGACGTGGTGCAGGCCAACCTGCGCAACGGGCCGTCGATCGAGCGCGCGCTGGACGGCGCCACGGCCTCGCTGAACCTTGTCGGCGTCGGCTACGAGACCGGCCGCCAGGGCTTCCAGGCGGTCCATGTGATGGGCGCCCGCAACGTGGCGGAGGCCGCGCGCGCCATGGGCCTTGGCCGCGTCGTGCAGATGTCGGCGCTGGGCGCGGATGCGAACTCGCCGTCCAAGTACCTGCGCACCAAGGCCGAGGGCGAGGCGGCGGTTCGCGAGATCTATCCCGACGCCGTGGTGGCGCGGCCCTCGATCGTGTTCGGCACGGGCGACGGCTTCTTCAACAAGTTCGCCAGCATGGCGCAGATCAGCCCCATGCTGCCGCTGATCGGCGGCGGCCAGACCCGCTTCCAGCCGGTGTTCGTCGGCGACCTGGGCCAGGCCCTGGCGCGGATGGTCGTCACCGACGCGGCGGCCGGCCAGACCTATGAACTCGGCGGCCCCTCGGTCTTCACCTTCAAGGAGCTGATGGAGCGGATCCTGGCCGAGACGGGCCAGCGCCGCCTCCTGGTCCCCATTCCGTTCCCCGTCGCAGCCCTGCTCGGCAAGGTGGGCGATGTGATGTCGGCGGTCGTTCCGCCGCCGCTCACTTCCGACCAGGTCGAGGCGCTGAGGTCCGACAACGTGGTCAGCGGACGCTATCCTGGTCTCGCCGACCTGAGCCTGTCGCCGACCAGCCTCGAAGCCATTCTGCCGACCTATCTCTACGCCTATCGCAAGGGCGGGCAGTACGCCGACCAGGACGCCCGCGAGATGGAAGCCGGGCGGGCCTGAACCGCCCGCTCAGGTCAGCGTCAGCAGCGCCAGGCCGGTTCCGCCGATGGCGATCCGCAGCCAGCCGAAGGGCGCCAGGCCGCGGCTGGTGACCACCGCCAGCATGGTGCGGATCACCACGAGGGCCACCGCGAAGGCCACCACGAAGCCGATGGCGATCAGCGGCATGGTGTCGGCGGTCAGCTGATCGCGGCTTTCCCAGGCGTCCAGGACGAAGGCGCCCAGCATGGTCGGGATCGCCAGGAAGAAGGTGAACTCGGCGGCGGCCCGCTTCTCCACCCCGAACAGCATCCCGCCGACGATCGTGGCGCCCGAGCGCGAGACGCCCGGCACCATCGCCAGGACCTGGAAAAGGCCGATGATCAGCGCCTTCACCAGCGGCAGCTTGAAGGCGTCGTGGGCCACCGGCTGCGGCGCGAGGCGGTCGACGAACAGCAGCACGATCCCGCCGATGATCAGCGAGACGCACTGGACCACCGGGCTGTCGAACAGGACCGCCTTGATGAAGTCGTGGAACAGCAGGCCCAGCACGATCGAGGGGATGAAGGCCACGAGGACGCTGAGGGCGAACTTTCGGGCCTCGGGGTCGGAGGGGAGGCTGATCACCTGCTTCCAGAGCTTGCCGAAGTAGAGGGCGACCACGGCGAGGATGGCGCCCAGCTGGATCATCACCGCGAAGGTGTCCCAGAAGCCGCTCGGCAGGCCCATGGCCTGTTTGGCGAGAAGCATCATGCCCGTCGAGGAGACCGGAATGAACTCCGTCAGGCCCTCGATGACCCCGAGGATGACGGCATAAGCCCAGTCCGGCAGCACGGCGACACTCCATTGAAATGAACAGGGATGGGGTTGCGGCGACTATGGTGAACATCTAGTTCATCTCAAAATTGGACTAATTCGGCGCCAGGTGGGGTGTGACGGGTCACATCCGCGTCAGAGACTGCGTCTAGTGGTCCACTTATTGGATTATCAGCTTTTCGCGCAAGATTTTGCCCTCTAGATGGCCGCGGGACCGGAGAGGGCGCAGTTTCATGGCCGAGCGCATGCTGAAGTTCACGGTGACGCCGCGGGCGACGCCCGAGAAACGGGCGGCCGAGGCGCGCGCCGGGGATTTCCACGAGATCTACCGCGACTTCATCGACGCCAAGGCGGCGGAGCAGGCCTCGCGCTGCAGCCAGTGCGGCGTGCCGTTCTGTCAGACCCACTGCCCGCTGCACAACAACATCCCCGACTGGCTGCGGATGACCGCCGAGGGTCGGCTTGAAGAGGCCTACGCCCTCAGCCAGGCGACCAATTCCATGCCGGAGATCTGCGGCCGCATCTGCCCGCAGGACCGCCTGTGCGAGGGCAACTGCGTCATCGAGCAGTCGGGCCACGGCACGGTCACCATCGGCTCGGTCGAGCGCTACCTGTCGGACAAGGCCTGGGAGATGGGCTGGGTGCGGCCCCTCGTGGCGGGCGCCGAGCGCGGCCAGTCGGTGGGGATCGTCGGCGCGGGTCCCGCGGGTCTGGCGGCCGCCGAGCGCCTGCGCGAGCTGGGCTATGCGGTCACCGTCTACGACCGCCACGACCGGCCCGGCGGCCTGCTGGTCTATGGCATCCCCGGCTTCAAGCTGGAGAAGGACGTGGTCGAGCGGCGCACGCGCCGGCTGGCCGAGGGCGGGGTCGACTATGTGCTGGGCTTCGAGGTCGGCCGGGACGCGAGCCTGGAGCAGCTGCGCGAGCGGCACGACAGCGTGCTGATCGCCACGGGCGTCTACGCGGCCCGCGACATGACCGTGCCGGGCTCAGGGTCCGCCGGCGTGGTGGCGGCCCTCGACTACCTGATCGCCTCCAACCGTAAGGGCATGGGCGATGACGTCCCCGCGTTCGACGGCGGCGAACTGAACGCCGAGGGCAAGGCCGTGGTGGTGGTCGGCGGCGGCGACACGGCGATGGACTGCGTGCGCACCGCCATCCGCCAGGGCGCCACTTCGGTCACCTGCCTCTACCGCCGGGACCGCGCCAACATGCCGGGCTCCGACCGCGAGGTGGCGAACGCCGAGGAGGAAGGCGTCGTCTTCGAATGGCTGGCCGCGCCGAAGGCGGTGAGCGGCGACGCCCTGAAGGCCGCGGGCCTGGTGGCCGCCCGTATGCGCCTGGGGCCGCCCGACGCCTCGGGCCGCCAGGCGCCGGAGGAGGTCGAGGGCGGCGACTTCGAGCTCCGCGCGGACCTGGTGATCAAGGCCCTGGGCTTCGATCCCGAGGACCTGCCGACGGCCTTCGACGTCCCCGACCTGGCCACAACCCGCTGGGGCACGGTGAAGACCGACATGCGCAGCATGATGACCTCGATCCCCGGCGTCTTCGCCGCGGGCGACGTCGTGCGCGGCGCCAGCCTGGTGGTCTGGGCGATCCGCGATGGACGCGACGCCGCCGAAGCCATGCACCGCTACCTGACGGCGCACGCCCGCGCCGACGCCCTCCTTCCCGCCGAGTGACGCCGATGACCGACGACATCCTCGCCCGCTACGAACGCGACCGGCAGCTGCTGCTCGAAGCCAACGGCGGCTACGACATCACCGCCCAGCACGACGCCTGCGGCGTGGGCCTGGTCTGCGCCATCGACGGCAAGCCGCGCCGGGAGGTGGTGGAGCTGGCCATCCGCGCGCTGAAGGCCGTCTGGCACCGGGGCGCGGTGGACGCCGACGGCAAGACCGGCGACGGGGCGGGCGTGCTGGTGAGCGTGCCGCAGGACTTCTTCGCCGCCCACGTGGAGCGGATCGGCCACGTGGTGCGGCCGGGCCCCATCGCCGTGGGCCAGGTCTTCCTGCCGCGCGTGGACCTGGGCGCCCAGGAGGCGGCCCGGACCATCGTGGAGTCCGAGGTGCTGCGCTTCGGCTTCTACATCTACGGCTGGCGGCAGGTGCCCACCGACACCTCGGTGATCGGCGAGAAGGCCAACGCCACCCGGCCCGAGATCGAGCAGATCATGCTCTCGCCGCCCAAGGGCATGGAGGGCGAGGCGCTGGAGCGGGCGCTGTTCCTCTGCCGCAAGCGGATCGAGAAGCGGGTCGCCCAGGCGAACATCCAGCACTTCTACATCTGCTCGCTGTCGGCGCGGGCCCTGATCTACAAGGGCATGTTCCTGGCCGAGAGCATCGACGCCTTCTACCCCGACCTGACCGACCCACGGTTCCAGGCGGCGGTGGCGATCTTCCACCAGCGCTATTCGACCAACACCTTCCCGGAATGGCGGCTGGCCCAGCCGTTCCGGATGCTGGCCCACAACGGCGAGATCAACACGCTGAAGGGCAACGTCAACTGGATGAAGAGCCACGAGATCCGCATGGCGGCCTCGGCGTTCGGCGACTACCAGGACGACATCAAGCCCGTGATCCAACCCGGCGTTTCCGACTCGGCCGCCTTGGACAACACTTTTGAGGTGCTGGTCCGCGCGGGCCGCGACGCGCCCATGGCCAAGGCCCTCTTGATGCCCGAGGCGTGGAACACGCGCTCGGCCGAGCAGATGAAGCCCGCGCACCGGGCGCTCTATTCGTACTGCAACGCCGTGATGGAGCCGTGGGACGGGCCGGCGGCGATCTGCGCCAGCGACGGCCGCTGGGTGGTGGCCGGCAAGGACCGCAACGGCCTGCGCCCCCTGCGCGTGGCCCAGACCTCGGACGGCCTGCTGATCGTGGGCTCGGAGGCCGGCATGTGCCGCGTCGAGGAGAGCCGCATCGTGCGCAAGGCGCACATCGAGCCCGGCCGGATGCTGGCCATCGACCTGGTCGAGGGCCGGCTCTACGACGAAGAAGGGATCCTCGACCGCCTGGCCGCCCAGCACCCCTACGACCGCTGGCTCGGCAACATGGTGGACCTGGAGGAGAAGATCGGCCCCGGGCCGGAGCCGCGCCTCTATGGCCGCGAGGAACTGGTGCGCCGCCAGGCCGCGGCCGGCATCACCCTGGAGGACCTGGAGCTGATCCTGGCCCCCATGGTGGAGGACGCCAAGGAAGCGGTGGGCTCGATGGGGGACGACACGCCGCTGGCGGTGCTGTCCGACGGCTATCGCCCGCTCAGCCACTTCTTCCGCCAGAACTTCAGCCAGGTGACCAACCCGCCCATCGACTCCCTGCGCGAGACGGCGGTGATGAGCCTGAAGACCCGGTTCAAGAACCTGGGCAACATCCTGGCCGAGAACGAGACCCAGGCCGACGTCTTCGTGATGGAAAGCCCGGTGCTGACGAACGGCATGTACAACCGGGTAGTCGAGGAGATCGGCGAGAAGAACGTCGCCCTGATCGACTGCACCATGCCGATCCCAGCGGCCGACGCCCGGCCCGGCGATGCGCTGCGGGCGAACCTGGACCGTATCCGCGCCGAGGCCGAGGAGGCCGCGCTGCGCGGCTGCTCCACCATCGTGCTCAGCGACATGGCGACGGGCGCCGACCGCGTCGCCCTGCCGATGATCCTGGCCACCGGCGGGGTGCATGCCTGGCTGGTGGGCAAGGGCCTGCGCTCGTACGTCTCGATCATCGTCCGCTCGGCCGAGTGCCTGGACACCCACGCCTATGCCGTCCTGGTGGGCGTGGGGGCGACGGCGGTGAACGCCTACCTGGCCCAGGAAAGCTATGTGGACCGGCTGGAGCGCGGCCTGACAGGCGAGCTGACGCTCCGCGACCTGTGCCTCAACCACAAGAAGGCGATCGAGGGCGGCCTGCTCAAGATCATCTCCAAGATGGGGATCTCGGTGATCTCCTCGTACCGCGGCGGCTACAACTTCGAAGCCGTCGGCCTGTCGCGCAGCCTGGTGGCCGAGTTCTTCCCCGGCATGCCCTCGCGCATCTCGGGCATCGGCCTGGCGGGCCTGGAGGCCAAAGCGGTCGAGCTGCACCGCAAGGCGTGGGACCCGGCGGCGGTCAGCCTGCCGGTGGGCGGCTTCTACAAGGCGCGGCGCTCGGGCGAGGCGCACGCCTTCGAGGCGCGGATGATCCACACCCTGCAGCGCGCCTGCGACACCGGCGACTACCAGATCTACAAGCGCTTCTCGGACGGCATGCGCACCCTGCCCGCCATCCAGCTGCGCGACCTGTTGGACATCCGCCCCGACGCCAAGCCGGCGCCGCTGGAGGACGTCGAGAGCGTCAACGAGATCCGCAAGCGCTTCCTGACGCCCGGCATGAGCCTGGGGGCCCTGGGCCCCGAGGCCCATGGGGTGCTGAACATCGCCATGAACCGGATCGGCGCGAAGAGCGTCTCCGGCGAGGGCGGCGAGGACCGCAGCCGCTATCGCCCCCTGCCCAACGGCGACAACCCCAACTCGGCGGTGAAGCAGATCGCCTCGGGCCGGTTCGGCGTGACCGCCGAGTACCTCAACCAGTGCCGCGAGATCGAGATCAAGGTCAGCCAGGGCGCCAAGCCGGGCGAAGGCGGACAGCTGCCCGGCTTCAAGGTGACCGAGCTGATCGCCAAGCTGCGCCATGCGACGCCGGGGGTGATGCTGATCAGCCCGCCGCCGCACCACGACATCTATTCGATCGAGGACCTGGCCCAGC
>NZ_LSJI01000300.1 GCF_001557235.1 Phenylobacterium sp. CCH9-H3
GCGGCTACGCCAAGGAGATGAGCAAGGAATACCAGGCCAAGCAGGCCGAGCTGGTGTCCGGGCACATCGCCAAGCAGGACATCGTCATCACCACGGCCCTGATCCCCGGCCGCCCGGCGCCGAAGCTGGTCTCGGCCGCGCAGGTGGCCTCGATGAAGGCGGGCTCGGTGCTGGTGGATCTCGCCATCGAGCAGGGCGGCAACGTCGAGGGCGCCAGGCTGAACGAGGTGGCGATCACCAAGAACGGCGTGAAGATCATGGGCGTGCCCAACCTGCCGGCCCGCATCTCGGCCGATAGTTCGGCCCTGTACGCGCGCAATCTCTTGGCCTTCGCCGAGCTCTTCAAAAACAAGGAAGGCGCCTTCGCCCCGGACCTCGAGGACGAGATCCTGAAGGCCAGCCTCGTCACCCACGGCGGCGCCGTGGTCCATCCGTCGCTGACACCATGAGCTCCCGCGAGATCGCGTGGACGACCGCTGAGCCTCCGGCAACAGCCGAAGACTACGTCTGGGTCGCCATGTTCCAGGGCTGCGGCATCCCGCTGCCGCCCGACAACCCAACGCCTCCGCGTCCGAGACGTCAGAAGAAGGACAAAACCATCATGGACGTCGATCCGACCGTCTTCCGCCTCGCGATCTTCGTGCTGGCGATCTTCGTCGGCTACTACGTGGTCTGGAGCGTGACCCCGGCCCTGCACACCCCGCTCATGGCCGTCACCAACGCCATCTCCTCGGTGATCATCGTGGGCGCTCTCTTGGCCGCCGCCGCCAAGGGCGACCAGGGCCTGACCGGCTCGATCCTGGTCTCCAAGGGGGCCGGCGCCGTCGCCGCCGGCTTCGCCGCCGTCAACATCTTCGGCGGCTTCCTCGTCACCCAGCGGATGCTGGCCATGTACAAGAAGAAGGACAAGGCCAAGTGAGCCTGAGCGTCCTCCTCCACCTCATCGACAGTTCAACGGGCAGGGGCTCCCGCGCATGAACGCCAATCTCGCGGCCATCCTCTACCTCGTCTCCGGGGTGCTCTTCATCCTCGCACTCCGGGGCCTGTCGTCGCCGACGACCAGCCAGGCGGGCAACCGCAACGGCATGATCGGCATGGTCATCGCCGTCGGCACGGCGCTGGGCACGCTGTTCACCCAGGGCAAGCTCGACGGCCTCACCATCGGCCTGATCCTGGGCGGGGTGGCGGTCGGCGGCGGCATCGGCGCGGTGATCGCCCGACGCGTGGCCATGACCTCGATGCCGCAGCTGGTGGCGGCGTTCCACTCCCTCGTCGGCATGGCCGCCTGCCTGGTGGCGGTGGCCGCGATCTACACGCCGGCCGCCTACGGCATCGCCGCCGAAGATGGGACCGTCCATCTGACCTCGCTGATCGAGCTCAGCCTCGGCCTCGCCATTGGCGCCGTCACCTTCACCGGCTCGGTGATCGCCTTCGCCAAGCTGAACGGCAACATGAGCGGCGCGCCGATCCTGCTGCCCGCCCGCCACCTGC
>NZ_LSJI01000301.1 GCF_001557235.1 Phenylobacterium sp. CCH9-H3
AAGGCGAAGCCCAGTATGTCCAGGGGATGGAAGTAGAGCGCACCCCAGATGTCGACCCGCTCGGGGCTGTGATGGGTCTGGTGGAAGACGCGCCACAGGGTGTCCGACCCATGCATGGTGCGGTGCCAGGCGTAGACGCCCAGCTCGTACAGCAGGAACGCCATCGGAGCGCCGACCCAGAGCGGCAGGGCGGTCGCGTCGACCAGCCGGTGCTCGCCCAGGAAGCCGTCCCACAGGAACGGCGCGCGGGTAGAGACGAACCAGTAGAGGATCGCCGAGGCGAGCCCCTTCAGCCGCCAGCCGCGGATGATGGGGAAGGCCCTGGCCGGCGCGAGGATGTCGAAGGCTGCGAAGGCGGCGAAAAGCCCGAACAGCCAGTAGTCGTAGAACCCGAACACGGGCGGCTCCTTTTCTCTTGAGTTGCCTTTCAAGAGCGTGAGCCGGCGCCTCACATTGTGAGGCCGGTTGCGTGAGGTGGAGCCGCGGGCTGGGATCGCGCCGATGCGGCCCCTACATAGGCGGCATGGTTCCGCTCTCCGTCCTCGACCTCTCGCCCATCGTCCAGGGCGGCAGCCCCGGCCAGTCCCTGCGCGCCAGCCGCGCGCTCGCCCAGGCGGCCGAACGTTTCGGCTACCAGCGCTACTGGCTGGCTGAGCACCACAACATGACCGGCATCGCCAGCGCCGCGACCGCCGTGGCCCTGGCCTATGTGGGCGACGGCACCTCCACCATCCGGCTGGGCGCCGGCGGTGTGATGCTGCCCAACCACGCCCCGCTGATCATCGCCGAACAGTTCGGCACGCTGGATGCGCTGTATCCCGGCCGGATCGACCTGGGCGTGGGACGGGCTCCCGGGACCGACCAGCTCACCGCCCGCGCCCTGCGGCGCAACCTCGCCAGCGGGGTCGACCAGTTCCCGCAGGACGTGGTTGAGCTGCTGGCCCTGCTGGGCGATCCGGAACCGGGGCAGGCGATCCGCGCCGTGCCGGGTTCAGGCTCGAAGGTGCCCGTGTGGGTGCTGGGCTCCAGCCTGTTCGGCGCGCAGCTGGCCGCCGCCCTCGGCCTGCCGTTCGCCTTCGCCTCGCACTTCGCGCCGCAGATGATGGACCAGGCCGCGCAGATCTATCGCGAGCGGTTCAAGCCCTCGGAGTACCGGGCGCGCCCCCACCTCATGCTCGGACTGAACGTGGTGGCCGCCGAGAGCGACGCGGAGGCCCGGTTCCTGTTCTCGTCGCTGCAGCAGGCCTTCATTAACCTCCACCGCGGCCAGCCGGGGCCCCTGCCGCCCCCGCGGGAGGACACCGACGGCTCCCTGGCCGCCACGGTCGGTCCGGGCTCCCCGCTGTCCATGGCGGTGGTGGGCGGCCCCGACACCGTGCGGGCCGGCCTGCAGGCGTTCGTGGCGCGGCATGCGCCGGACGAGATCATCCTGACGGCCCAGATCTTCGACCAGGACAGGCGAATCCGCTCGCTCGAACTGGCGGCCGCGGCCCGCGATGCGCTGATGCTGGCCGCCTGAGCCGGCGTCAGCCCACCGCCCAGCGGACCGGGTTCTCGGGCTGATAGGCGCAGAACGCCCCGGTGCGGATCGACGCCTCCAGGTGGCGCCCCAGGGCGGGGTGCGCCTCGCCGATCTTGCGGATGGCGCTGCGGATTCGCCAGGTGACCGCGGTCCGGGCCTTCTCGGCCGGGTCGCCCAGCCGCCGCCCCCGTCCGCCCAGGCCCACCGCGGCCGAGAGCTGTTCGATCACCCCGTCCAGTTCCGCCGACAGGCGCTCGGTGCGGGCGAAGTCGTTATCGCGCTCGGCTTCGGCAAGGTCCGCTTGCAGGTCCTGGATCCGGCGCTGGCAGGCGGCGCGGGCCTTGACGTCCATGGCTGCGCCGCTGTCGCCCTCGACGAGCCGGCCCGCGAGTTCCATGCAGTGGATCCGCTCCCGCGGGGAGGCCAGCAGAAGCGCCAGGTCCGAGAAGCCCTTCATGTCGGGGAGCAGCGCCCGGCGGCCGGCGAAGTCCAGCTCCCAAAGTCCCCCCTGGCGGGCGAAGCGGCCGCTGTCGGCCGGCGCCGGCGCCTCGACGACCAGGGGGCCGCCCGCGACGTCGGCCAGCCCCGCCAGGCGCAGGCCTTCGCGCAGGAACGCGGCGTCCTCCTCGCGGGCGAAGGGGTTGGAATCGAAGATGTGCTGCAGCGCCTCGCCGGGGCGCGGCTCCCGCCCGCCCGTGATGTCGCGGCGGAACGCGTCCAGGAACTTCGGAATCTGGGCTCGCGCCTCCTCCAGGCGGCCCAGATGCGCGTAGCTCGCGGCCATCAGGGCGGACTGCTCGAAGATCTGGTCCGGCGGCGAGCGCTCGAAGATCGCCAGGCCGGTGGCCAGGTCGCGGGCCACGAAGTGGGGGATGAAGGAGATGAAGTAGTACCAGGGCTCGTGCAGCGGATTGAGGCGGAACGCCTTGGCCGCCATCTCCAGCGCCTGCTCCGGCTCGCCCAGATAGGCCCAGAGCGGCGCGATCTGCATCAGGCCGTCCGCATGGTTGGGGCTGAGCTCCAGCGCGCGCTCCAGATGCCGGCGTCCCTGGGGGAAATCGCGGGCGTAGACGTGCAGGCGGCCGCAGACCACCTGGACGACCGGGTCCATCTCGTCGAGCCCCTCGGCGCGGGCCGCGTAGCGGAGGCACGCGCGGTCGTCCTCCTCCTCGCGCGGGGTCGCGTGCCGCCAGTTCCAGCGCTTGAAATGGCTGAGCGACAGGCCGGCGTAGGCGCGGGCGTAGGTGGGGTCGATCGAGAGCGCGCGCTCGAAGAGGCGGCGCGCCTCCTCATCGCTTTCCGGCGTTGATCTGCGCAAGCATTCCAGGCCGCGCAGCCAGCAGTCCTGCGCACGAAGGCTTGTCAGCGGGCGCAGGCGCGCCTGCGCCAGGCGGGTCAGGCGCACCCGGGCCGTGAGGTGGTTGGCCACCTGCACCGCGATGTCCTCCAGGACCTCGCCGGCGCGCCGGAGCGGCGCCTCGTACCGCTGGGCCCAGACGACCCGGCCCGCGGCGGCCTCGACAAGGTTCACCTTCACCTGCACGCCCGTCGGCCCGGGGCGCACCGCGCAGTCCAGGACGTGGGTGACCCCATAGGCCTCCATGAGCGAGCGCGGGTCGAGCTGATCGGGCGACAGCGACAGGGACGTGCGCGCGGCCAGCACCTCGATGTCGGGCGAGCGGGCCAGTTCTGCGATCACGTCTTCGAGGAAGCCGGTCGCCGTCCGCCCGGTCTCCGGCTCGAGCGCGAGGGGCGAGAACGGGACCACGGCCACCGACGCGGCGCGACGATCCTGCTCCGGGCTGGATGGGTCCCGCTGGAAGAACATGGGTCTGCTCATACAGCAGCGATTTCCGCGGTGCGAGGCCTCCCCTGGCGGCAGCTTGCTTCCCGGCCGAAGCGCCTCTACGCCTTCGCCTTTCGTCGACACGGGGCGCCCACGCGTGAAGCAGATCCTGGAAGAACTCGAGAAGCGTCGCGGCGAGGCCCGCCTGGGTGGCGGCGAGAAGCGGATCGCCAGCCAGCACGCCAAGGGCAAGCTGACCGCGCGCGAGCGGATCGACCTCCTGCTGGACGAGGGCTCGTTCGAGGAGTTCGACATGTTCGTCGAGCACCGGGTGACCGAGTTCGGCATGGCCGACCAGCGCATCCCGGGCGACGGCGTGGTCACCGGCTGGGGCCGGATCAACGGCCGGGTGGTGTTCGTCTTCTCCAAGGACTTCACGGTCTTCGGCGGCTCTCTGTCGAGCGCCCACGCCGAGAAGATTCTGAAGGTCCAGCGCCAGGCGATGAAGGTGGGCGCGCCGGTGATCGGCCTGTTCGACGCCGGCGGGGCGCGGATCCAGGAGGGCGTCGCGGCCCTGGGCGGCTATGCCGACATCTTCCTCGAGAACACCCTGGCCTCGGGGGTCATTCCCCAGATCAGCGTGATCATGGGCCCCTGCGCTGGCGGCGACGTCTATTCGCCCGCCATCACGGACTTCATCTTCATGGTGAAGGACACGAGCTACATGTACGTGACCGGCCCCGACGTGGTGAAGACGGTCACCCACGAGGATGTCAGCCACGAGGACCTGGGCGGCTACCGGGTCCACGCGCTGAAGTCCGGTGTCGCCGATGGGGCGTTCGAGAACGACCTGGAAGCCCTGACCCAGGTCCGCCGCCTGATCGACTTCCTGCCGCTGAACAACCGCGAGAAGCCGCCGGTCCGGCAGAGCTACGACGAGCCCGCGCGCATCGAGGCGTCGCTGGACACCCTGGTGCCGGCCAATCCCAACAAGCCCTACGACATGAAGGAACTGATCCTGAAGGTCGTGGACGAGGCCGACTTCTTCGAGATCAGCCCGGACTTCGCCAAGAACATCGTCGTCGGCTTCGGCCGCATGGACGGCCAGCCGGTGGGCATCGTCGCCAACCAGCCCCAGACCCTGGCCGGGGTGCTGGACATCGACAGCTCGCGCAAGGGCGCCCGGTTCGTCCGGTTCTGCGACGCCTTCGAGATCCCGATCATCACCTTCGTCGACGTGCCCGGCTTCATGCCGGGGACCAAGCAGGAGCAGGGCGGGTTGATCCGCCACGGCGCCAAGCTGCTGTTCGCCTTCGCCGAGGCCACGGTGCCCAAGATCACCATCATCACGCGCAAGGCCTATGGCGGCGCCTACGACGTGATGAGCTCCAAGCACATCCGCGGCGACGTCAACTACGCCTGGCCCACGGCCGAGATCGCGGTGATGGGCTCGAAGGGGGCGGTTGAAATCATCTTCCGCTCCGAGATCGGTGACCCGGAGGCCATCGCCAAGCGCGAGGCGGAATACAAGGCCCGCTTCGCCAACCCGTTCGTCGCCGCCTCACGGGGCTATATCGACGACGTGATCATGCCGCACTCCACCCGCAAGCGCATCGTCAATGCGCTGAAGAACCTCAGGGGCAAGACGCTGACGAACCCCTGGAAGAAGCACGACAACATCCCGCTGTAAGTCGGCGTAGGGGTGGGCGCGGCTGCGCACGCGGGTCAGCGCCGCAACGGGGTGCATGCCTTCGTGGCGTTGGGGGTGCAGCCACGCCCAGGGCCACTCTGCGCCCCGCGAGCCGATCCGGCATCGGGTGAAACCCTGAGGCCGGGGCGCGCTAAACCTGGATCAGGTTGTGCTTCACCGCGAACCGAACGAATTCGGGTCCGCTGTGCACGCCCGCCTTTCGCATCGCCGCGGCGCGGTGGCTTTCCACGGTCTTGATGCTGATGCCCAGCAGGCGGGCGATCATCTTGTTGGAGTTGCCCTCGGCGATGAGCTGGGCGACCTCCAGTTCCCGCAGGCTGAAGGTTTCCAGCCGCCCGGGCGTACGCCCATGCACCACCGTCTCCAGCAACAGGTCCGAGACCGAGGCCGAGAAGAAGGGCCGGTTGGCGCCCAGCGCCGAGATCGCCGCCTCCAGATCGAGCTCGGTGTCGGTCTTGAGCAGATAGCCCCGGGCGCCGGCGGCCAGGCCGCTCCCCACCGTCTCGTCGTCGTCGTGCATGGTGAAAAGCAGGACCCTGATGCTCGGCCGCTCCAGCCGCAGCCGGCGGGTGAGCGCCACGCCGTTGAGGATCGGCAGCGAGACGTCGAGGACCGCGATATCAGGCGTCTGATTGAGCGCGATCTCCAGAGCGCTCTGCCCGTCGGCGGCTTCGCCGCATACCTCCCAGCCCACATGGCTCTCGATCAGGTCACGGACGCCCTTCCTCACGATTTCATGATCGTCAGCGATCATGATGCGCAGCATGCCTGTCTCCAAAGCCGGGGCTCGATGACAGGAGTACGTACCGACGCGGCCGCCGACGCCCATCAGGCGAAACCCTCGTCCCGAGGTCGTGGACTCGGGAGGCGTCCGACACTTTATGCGGGAATATCGTGTACGAATTCCCTCCAAAGCTGTACCATTCTGACCGGGGAACAGGGCGCGGTCGTCGACGTACATCACGTTGAGGTGACGCCACGATGCGAGGCTAGGATGCTGGCGCGGACGGAAAGCGGTCGGAGCAGCCCGACGGACTACCGGGAGGTGTTCGCAGCGTTGCCCGTCGCCATGGCGCTGGTGTCGCCGGAGTATCCGGAACCCCGTGTTCTCGCCGTCACCGAGCGCCTCGCCACGCAACTCGGGGCGCACGCCTCCAGCCTCGAGGGCCGCACGCTCCGGCAGGTGTTCCCGCCGCGATCGGCCGATCGCCTGGCCCGGGCCGTCGAGGCCTGCCTGCAAACGCAGCAGGCCGTGCGGACCAGGGTGGCCCAGGGCCGTGGCGAGCGGATCGTCCGCCTCGACGTCCAGGCGCAGTTTGGCTCCGAGGGGGTCCTGCTGACGTTCGCCGCGGCCGCGCGCCGGGCCGGCGCGGTCGAGCCGGATCCGGCCCTCGCGGTCGCGCAGGCCGAACAGAGGGAGCGCCGGCGCGTGGGGCGCGAACTCCACGATTGCACGTCCCAGCTCCTGGTGGCCGCCCAGCTGGGGCTGAGTGCGCTGGAGCGCCGGACCGAGCTGAAGGGCGAGGCGCGCCGGATCGCCATCGACGCGCGCCGCTCGATCGGCGCCGCCCTCGCCGAGATCCGCACCTTTTCGTTCCTGCTGCATCCTCCCGTGCTGGCCGACGAGGGCCTGCCCAAGGCGCTGGAGGACTTCGGGGCGGGCTTCGGTCCCAGGACGGGCCTCGGCGTCAAGGTGGAGACGGGGGCGGGACCCTGGAGCCTGCCACGCACGATGGAGATGGCGCTGTTCCGGGTCGCGCAGGAGGCGCTGATGAACGTCCATCGCCACGCACAGGCGCGGCATGCGACGGTGCGGCTGTTTCGCGAGGCCTCGACGGTGGTGCTGGAGGTCGAGGACGACGGCGTCGGGCTCCGTCGCCGAAGCGACCACACCGCCCCCTCCGAACCCCTGGGCGTCGGCCTCAGCGGGATGCTGGCGCGGATGACGCAGCTCGGGGGCTCCCTGACCCTGGAGGAGCAGGCGCGCGGACTGAAGGTCCGGGCCTGGGCGCCGCAATCCGACCGTTGAGCCGGTCGGTCGACGCCTGAGGGATCGCCCCGGGTTTCACCTGATTCCAGGCTCAACCTTAGCGGGCAACTCTGGTCCCGGAGCCGTCGGCCGTGGGCATGCCCCCGCTACGCCTGGCGCGGCGGACCAGGGATGGGGCCATGTATCGCAAGATGGCGCAGACAGGATTCCTTCGTACGACGTCCGACCGGGGGGGAATCCGAACGCGGCCAGCGCGGCGCGCGGAGTCGTCCCGCTGGCCCGTCGGCGTCTCGCTGACGATCGCGCTCCTGGTCTCACTGGCCTTGTGGGCTGGGGTGATCTCGGCCGCGATGGTGCTCCTGCGCTTGTGATCCAGGAGCGGACGCCGGCGGGCTTTCCATCGGAACCCTGCCTCCCGCGCCCCGTTCTCCGCCAAACGGGATTCGCCCGTGAAGCGAAGGAGAACGAACATGGCCGGTCGGTGGAACGATGAACGGGAATGGCGGGATCGCGGGCTTCAGCAGCGTTATGACGACCGCTACGACGTCTTCGGCCTGAATGACGAGGGCGACCGCTACGCCGGGCGCGAGGATCGCAGCTTCGATCGTGGCGAGCGCGTGTTCGGCGAGCGCGAGAGCGGCGCGGCCTACAACCGCCCGCGGCGCGAGCGCGACTATCGTACGCGCAGCGACGCCAACTGGCAGGATGAGGACTACGGCGGCGTCTCCCCCGCCATGCGGCGCGGCGATTACGAGACCGGCTATCGCGCGTCTCCCCGGTTCCAGAACCAGGACTATACCCGCGGCGGCCGCTTTTACGGCGATGACGGCCGGTTTCCGCTGTACCGCGGCGAGCATGCGTACGGCGCCGGCTCGCGCCCCTACGACGCCGAGGGCCGCCGGTTCGGCAGCCAGGAGGCCGATCAGCGATGGGCGCGCGAGATGCGCCGGCCGGCCAGCGGCGGCACCGGGGGCTACGACTACGAGCGCGGCTACGGCGACGGCGGTCGCGACTACCGCGGCCGGTACGAGAGCCGGGACGGCGACCACGACTTCGAGGACCGCGCGCGCGAAGCGGGCGATTTCTTCCGTCGGACGGGCCGCAAGATCTCCAACTGGTTCAGCGACATGGGTGGCGATAGCTACGGCGAGGACCGCCAGCGCTACGAGGAATTCCGCGGCGCGCGCGGCCGTGGGCCCAAGGGCTACCAGCGCTCGGACGAGCGGATCAGCGAGGAGGTGCATCAGCGCCTGACCGATGACCCCTGGCTGGACGCCAGCGAGGTCAGTTGCTCGGTCTCGGGCGGGGAAGTCACCCTGTCCGGCACGGTCGAGAGCCGTGAGGCCAAGCACCGCGCCGAGCGGATCGTGGAGGACCTCTCGGGCGTGAAGCACGTCCAGAACAACCTGCGCATCCAGTCGGGCAACTACTTCACCAGCGCCGGCCGCGGGTACGGCGACAGCGTCCAGGAGGCCCGCATGGCCACCAGCGATGCGGTGAAGGACGTGACCGACGGCAACACCTCGCCGCCCGCCCAGAAGCGGAACTAAAGCGGCGGGACGGCTGGCGCGAGCCCGGGGCGCAAGGCCACGGGCTCGCCGCCAGCGAACTGGTTGCAGCGAGCCCAGTTGAAGGCGGCCGTGCCGAACACCTCGACGCAGGCGCGCAGGTCGCCGGTCCCGATCCGGCCCTGGCGCTGCAGCCATGTGCATTGGGCGACCGAACCGATCAGGTAGCTGGCGATCGGCGTGCCGGGGTTGCGCCGATCCGCGATGCGACGCTGGGATTCTCCAGTATCGGTGAACGCCACCCGATAGCCCATCGGCGTCAGCGAGATGGTGTGGGCGTACTCGTGCGCCGCGACGTTGATCGCGCAGGATCGGGCGACCATGTTGTCCGACTGGAAGGCCCTGAGCACGCCCCGGGTGATCAGGAGGTCGGCGTAGCGTCCGGAGGCTCCGCCTTCGCCGGCGGCGCCCAGGGCGGCGCCGTTGTCGTCGACCACCATCGCCTGGGCGGGGGCGAAGCGCGAACCGGGCGGCTCAAGCGCGACGACCGAGGCCACGCCCTTGGGATCGATATCCTGCTCGGCCGTCCGGGCGTAGATCGTCGGATACCGATCCTGGAGGGCTTCCAGGTTCGCGCGGAAGGCGCTGGACCGCAGCACGGCATAGCCCTCCTGCAGCAGCCGGCCGGCGGCCTCGCGCTCGGCCTCCGACGCCCCGTCCAGGGTGGTGAAGGCGAGACCGGGCCGGGTGTCTTCCGCGCGGTTCTGCCACGCCACCCAGCCCAGCATGGCGATGGCCGCCAGGAACGCCCAGAGGCCCGACGTCCAGATCGAACCGCGGTGCGGGGGCTCGCTCAGGCGTAGACGCCCGCGGCGTGCTCGTTGTCGCCGCGGCCCAGCGGGTCGGGGAGGGCGCCGCCGCCCTTCACGAACGTCAGCGACACCGAATTGATGCAGTAGCGCAGCCGGGTCGGCGGCGGGCCGTCGGGAAACACGTGGCCCTGGTGGCTGCCGCAGCGCGCGCAGGTGGTCTCGATCCGGACCATCCCGTACGAGGTGTCGCGAACGGCCTTCACATGCGCCTCGTCCACCGGCGCCCAGAACGAGGGCCAGCCGGTGCCGCTCTCGAACTTGGTCCTGTGCTGGAAGAGCGGCAGCCCGCAGAGGCGGCAGCAGTAGACGCCGTCGTCCTTCTGATCGAGCAGGCCGCCGCAGAATGGCGCCTCCGTGCCGTGGTGCAGCAGGACGTCGGCCTCCTCGCGCGTGAGGGAGGCCTCCAGTCGCTTGCGTTCCTCAGGGTCAGGCGGCGAGAGAGAGAAACCGGAAGGGGAGACTGCTGGCGTGTCCATGACCGCCAATCTAAGGTCCCGCCCTTCGCGGCGAAAGACCGGAGACCATGCGCCATGATCATCGCCACCACGCCTGACGTGCCGGAGGGCAGGGTCGTGAAGACCCTGGGCGTCGTCACGGGCGAGGCCATCATCGGCGCGCACATCTTCCGCGACTTTTTCGCCGGCATCACCAACGTCATCGGCGGCCGCGCCGGCGGCTACGAGAAGGCGCTGCGCGAGGCCCGGGACATCGCCATCCAGGAGATGACGCTCGACGCCCAGGCGCTGGGCGCCGACGCCGTCGTGGGCGTCGACCTCGACTATGAGACCCTCGGCGTGGAGAACGGCATGCTGATGGTCACGGCGTGCGGCACTGCAGTTAAATTGGGCGCGTAAGACACCGAATGTTCTCGAAAATCCTGATCGCCAACCGGGGCGAAATCGCCGTCCGGATCATCAAGACCTGCCGCCGCATGGGCATCAAGACGGTGGTCGTCTACTCCGAGGCCGACGCCGACTCCATGGCCGTGGAGATGGCCGACGAGACGGTGTTCATCGGCGGCGCGCCGGCCTCCGAAAGCTATCTGGTGGCCGACAAGATCGTCGACGCCGTCCGCGCCACGGGAGCCGAGGCCGTCCACCCCGGATTCGGCTTCCTCTCCGAGAACGCGGCCTTCGCCCGGCGGCTGGCCAAGGAGGGCATCGTCTTCATCGGTCCCAACCCGCACGCCATCGAGGCCATGGGCGACAAGATCGAATCGAAGAAGTTCGCCGCCCGGGCCAACGTCTCGGTCGTCCCCGGCCATGTGGGCGAGATCGACGACACCGCCCACGCCGTGAAGATCTCCGAGGAGATCGGCTACCCGGTGATGATCAAGGCCTCGGCGGGCGGGGGCGGGAAGGGGATCCGCGTCGCCTGGACCCGCAAGGACGTGGAAGAGGGCTTCCCGGCGGTGCGCGCTGAGGCAAAGTCCAGCTTCGGCGACGACCGGATCTTCATCGAGAAGTTCATCGAGAGCCCGCGCCA
>NZ_LSJI01000302.1 GCF_001557235.1 Phenylobacterium sp. CCH9-H3
GCTGCTGGGACAGGCGCTGGCCGGTGACGACCAGTTCGTCCACCTGCTGCGCCGCGGCGGGACCCGCCGCCAGCACCGAGGCCAGCGCCATGCCGCCTACCGAAGCCGTGAACCGTCGCATCCCATACCCCCCGCTCGACCACACCCGGGGCGGCTTAGGGACCTCGCGTGTCAGACGCGTCACGCCCGCGCGACGATCGCGTGACAGCGCCTGCATATGCGGCCGGCGAGCAGCGGGGCTTGGCGGGGACGGCTTCCGGCCCCTCTCGCCGGAGCCGGGTGCGACGCCCCCTGACATGGTATCCGCCGCGAACCCTTCCGAGAAGCCGGTCGGACCGACGGAAGTCCTCGCTGCCCCAGGCTCGCCCGTCGCATCCGTCTGGCTAAAGGATCGCCGCGACGCGAACTCGGCGGGCTTGATGTTTCCTGTCTGCCATCCCATTGTGGGTGTCCAGACTGGCTCTCCTCGTCTGGAGCCTCGGCAGGTCGCAAGCTGGACTTTGCGGCTGACCCACGGCCTGCCGAGGCCGTCCCCATCGGACGGGGTCGGCGCAATCTCGCGATATCGACGACCAGCGGCCGGAAGCGTCGCGAACGCGCTTTGGGGTTCTCGACCGTGCCCTTCTGCCATGGCGCCCGCAGGGCGCTGAAGTAGGTCCCAATCCACTGGCGAGGGATCACCTCCAGCGTCTCGGTGACGTCCTCAGCCAGCCTGGAAAGGCGCGTCCCGCCGCACGCGGGGCAGGCGAAGGGCACGGGCGACGACCAGCTCGGCC
Source organism: Phenylobacterium sp. CCH9-H3 (assembly GCF_001557235.1). Classification (GTDB taxonomy): domain Bacteria; phylum Pseudomonadota; class Alphaproteobacteria; order Caulobacterales; family Caulobacteraceae; genus Phenylobacterium. The sequence goes on from NZ_LSJI01000302.1 coordinate 777, forward strand.
TCGGCGACATCGGCGCGCGCCTCGGCCGCCCGCAGCGCTTCGAACTCCTCCGGCCTCGGCGAGACGCCCCATCCATGCCTGGATGGAATCACAAAATCCGCCACTTGAGGCGCCCCAAACAGCAGGCCGTCCGGAGAAATTCGCAGCTATCCGGCGCTCGCCGGCCACCAGGTGTGCTGGGGGTTACGCCAGACGATCCCTTCGAGCATGTAGCCCAACTGGGCGGCCGTCAGCGCCACCGCGCGGCCTTGGACGACCGGACATCAAGGTGGATGGCACCGCCACCGGTACAACGGGCTCGTGTGGCCTCCGCGCGCCGCGCGGTTTTCGTCACATTACCGGCCGGCACGAAGGCCTCCGCCAGCAACGCCAGCTTCTGGTCTTCGCTCCATCGGCGGCGCCGCTTCGGTTCCGTGATCAGCGTCGAATACACCACGCCTGCTGCCAACACCGCTCTAACCACCCCGTTAGCAGTGCAGCTATCCCTCAATCACGGGAAGGCGGCCACAATCGCTGATCATTTTGATCGCACGAAATTCACCGTGTAGGCGAATCGGATTGACGCACCGCACTTACGTTGTTTCCATCACGACATGAAATAGGAGAATTCCTCATGCGTTCAGCTCTCCTGACAGCGGCTGTGGTCTCGGTGGCCACCGCCATTTCGGCTGTTCCAGCCGCCGCCGACATCCTCACCTTCGATGGTTCCATCTGCAACGGCGGGAACGCGTGCACGAATTTCGCAGTGATCGACCAAATCTATGGCGACACCACTGGACTTGACGTGATCTGGGATGGGAATTCCCCAGGCAATGACGGGTTCTCTTACTGGGCGGACGCTTATAGTGGCATGACCAATGTGGCGTTCGGCTACGACAACGGGATTGAAATATACTTGAAGCCGCTCGCCGGCTATCAAGTGACGCTACTGGGCTTCGACATCGGCTCCTGGCCAGACATTGATCGCACCT
>NZ_LSJI01000303.1 GCF_001557235.1 Phenylobacterium sp. CCH9-H3
ACGGCCGAGGCGCCGCCCGTCAGGACGTCGACGCGCTCGATCAGGGCCGAGGGGATGAAGTTGATGTCGGCGGCCAAGGACGCGCCGGTGGTGTTCGGCGTGCCGGGCATCAGACGGCGGCCGTCGATCAGGACCTGGGTGCGGGTCGCGCCAAGGCCGCGGAGGCTGATGGTGGCCGTGCCGGTGGAGCCGTTCGACACCGAGGCGCCCTGGGCGGCGAAGGCCTGGGGCAGGCTGTTGATCATGTCCTCGACGCGGGTCACGCCCGTCG
>NZ_LSJI01000031.1 GCF_001557235.1 Phenylobacterium sp. CCH9-H3
TTCATCGCCATCTGGGCCGGCGGGTCGGTGGGCGTCAGCGGGGCGGCGGCCACCTGGCTGGTGGTGGAGCCGGGCGTCAGTTCCGGCACGCCGTCCGCGGTGTCGCGGCTCATGTACCAGCCGGTGGCGCCCAGGGCGCCCAGGGCCACGACCCCGGCCGCGATGGCGGCCGGCGCCACTCCGTTCGACCTGGCCGCGCGGGCGGACGGCGACGCGCCGCGGCCGACGCCGATGGGCGCGACGAGGCCCGCCTCGGCTTCACGCTCGCGCGCCGGCTCGCTCGCCAACGTCGACGGCGTGGTCGTGTTCATCGCCGCGTACTCCGAGCGCGCGTAGTCACGGTCGGCCGGGCTCCGGTCCACGGGCGTGTCCAGCACCATCGGTTCTTCGTCGTCACGCGTGGCGGCGAAGCTGCGAGGTTCCGGCGCCACAGGCGTTTCAGCGGCCGGGGCGGCCGCGCGGCGGGCGCCGAAGCCCTTGCGCTTGCGGCTCCGTTCCCACACCGGCTGGGCGGCGAACATCACGCCTTCCTGGTCGGTGATCGGCTTGTCGGACTCGCGTCCGTTGAAGTCCATCGACATTTCGTCCCTCCAAGGATGTGTCGGAGGAAACAAACGGTGTTGTAGCGATCGGGTTCCGGGAAAGCTTCGCCGTTGGTCGCAGGATTACTTCGGATAGCATATCTATACATTATCGAGTGGACCGAAATCTAGACCATATCTCGCCAATTCTCCGCCACAATCGAGCCGCCCGGGACTCCCGGGAGAAGGGGTGAAGCGCAGCTCCCGTTCGGCGGCGCTTGACCGGTCGCACCGGCGCTCGCCAAGGTCGGGGGGACTGGAGGTGCGGATGCGGCTCAATGCCAGGCTCAAGCGCGACTGGCGGTTCTGGAAAGGACTCAGCAGGACCCTGAAGCGGGTCAAATCCATCGCCCGGGATTCGGACAACCTGATCTGCGACGACCTGGAGTCCGCCGTGGCCCAGTGGCGCGATCGGCCGGCCATGACGTTCGAGGGGCGCACGGTCACCTATGGCGAGCTGGACGGCATCGCCAACCGCTATGCGCACTGGGCCAAGGGCCTGAACCTGCGCCGCGGCCAGACGGTGGCGCTCTTCATGCCCAACCGGCTGGAGTATTTCGCCATCTGGTACGGCCTGTCGAAGGTCGGCGTGGTCACCGCCCTGATCAACAATCAGCTCACCGGCCTGCCGCTGGCGCATTGCCTCAGCATCTCGGGCGCGAACCACATCCTGGTCGACAGCGAGACCTCTCCGGTCTTCGAACAGGCCAAGCCCCTGGTCGAACGGCCGATGCAGCAGTGGGTGCTCGGTCCCGCGCAAGGCGATCAGCGCGACCTGGTCCAGGCTCTGAAGAGCTGCAGCCAGCTTGCGCCGGATCGGTCGGTCCGCGAGGACATGACCGCCAGCGACACGGCTCTCCTGATCTACACGTCCGGCACCACGGGCCTGCCCAAGGCGGCGCGGATCACTCACATGCGCGCCCAGCTCTATATGCGCGGCTTCGCCGGCTCGACCGGCGCCACCGACAAGGACCGCATCTACGTCGCCCTGCCGCTCTACCATGCCACCGGCGGCCTCTGCGCCCTGGGGGCGGCCCTGCTCAACGGCGGTTCGGTCGTCCTGCGGCGCAAGTTCTCGGCCAGCCACTTCTGGAGCGAGATCGCCCAGGAGCGCTGCACCATGTTCGTCTACATCGGCGAGCTCTGCCGCTATCTGGTGAACCACGAACCGGTCGAGGACGAGACCCGGCACAAGATCCGCATGGCCTTCGGCAACGGCCTGCGCCCGGACGTCTGGCCGACCCTGAAGCAGCGCTTCCGCATTCCCGAGATCCTGGAGTTCTACGGCTCCACCGAGGGCAATGTGTCGATGTTCAACTTCGACGGCCGCGAGGGCGCCATCGGCCGGATCCCCAAGTGGCTCCGCAAGCGCTTCAACGTCCGGCTCGTGCAGTACGACGTGGAGGCCGAGCAGGTGATCCGCGGAACCGACGGCCTGTGCATCGAATGCGGCCCGGGACAGGTGGGCCAATGCGTGGGCCTGATCGGCGGCGGCGACGCGCGCAGCGAGTTCTCCGGCTATCTCGACAAGGCCGCCTCCGAGAAGAAGGTGCTGCAGAACGTCTTCGTCCGCGGCGACGCCTGGTTCGCCACCGGCGACCTGATGAAGATGGACGCCGATGGCTATTTCTACTTCGTCGACCGCATCGGCGACACCTTCCGTTGGAAGGGCGAGAACGTCTCCACCAACGAGGTGGCCGAGCGGCTGCAGGCGTTCCCGGGGGTCGCCCAGGCCAACGTCTATGGCGTGGCGGTGGACGGCGCCGACGGGCGGGCGGGGATGGCGGCGATCGTCGTCGACGGGGCCTTCGACGCCAAGTCGTTCGGCGAACACGTCACCCGCGAGCTGCCGATCTACGCCCAGCCGCTGTTCGTCCGCATCCTGCCGTCGCTGGACACCACCGGCACCTTCAAGATCCGCAAGGTCGACCTCGTGGCTGACGGCTACGATCCCGCCAGGATCAAGGGGCCGCTCTTCTTCCACGACGCCAAGAAGGGCTATGTGAAGCTCACCAAGTCGGTGTGGGACCGGCTGGCCGCCGGAGCGATCAAGATCTAGGGCGGGGCGCCCGCCAGCGGCAGTTCGATGTGGCAGACGAGGCCCTCCGGCGCGAAGTCCAGGCGCGCCGAGCCGCCCAGGGCGCCCGTCAGGCTGCGCTCGATCAGGCGGGAGCCGAAGCCCACCCGCGTGGGCGGCGCCACCGGTGGTCCCCCGCGCTCCCGCCAGGTCAGGCTGAGCCGCCCGTCCGCCACGCGCCAGGACACCTCCACGCAGCCCTCGCCCTCCGACAGCGCGCCGTACTTGGCCGCGTTGGTGGCCAGCTCGTGGACCACCAGGCCCAGCGCCAGCGCCTCGCTGGGGGCCAGGTCCACGCCCTCGCCGTCCAGTTCGTAGCGGCTCGGCGCATACGGCTTCAGCTCCACCAGCAGCACGTCCCGCAGGTCCGCGCCGCGCCAGCTCGTGGCCGTCAGCAGGTCGTGAGTGGCCGAGAGGGCGATCAGCCGCGCCTCGAACGCTTGGCGGAACGCTCCCGGCTCCGGCGTCGCGCGCAGGGTCTGGCTGGCGATCGCCTGCACCGTGGCCAGGCTGTTCTTCACGCGGTGGTTCAGCTCGTCCACCAGCAGCTTCTGCTGTCGCTCGGCCAGCACCCGGTCGGTCACGTCGCTGCCCTCGACGAACACCCCCGAGACCTCCCCGCCCGGCAACAGCAGCGGCTGGTAGATGAAGTCGACGAACCGCTCCTCCAACGGCGCGTCCGCCGTCCGCCGCAGCCGCACGCTGAGCGCCTTGCCGATGTAGGGTTCCCGCCGCGCCATCACCCCGTGCAGCAGCTCCACGAAGCCCTGCTCGCGCACCTCGGGCAGGGCTTCGTCGATCGTCCGGCCGATCACATGCCGGTGGCCGATCAGCTGCTGGTAGGCGTTGTTCACCAGGGCGAACCGCAGCTCCGGCCCCGCCAACACGGCCATGAACCCCGGCGCCTGCATGAACAGGTCGCGCAGGTCCTGGGTCTCGCGCATCAGGCTGAGGTTCGCCGCCTCCACCTCCCGCGCCCGCTGCAGCAGCTGCGACTCGCCCGGCGCCGGCGGCCCGCCCGGGCCGAACGCCATGGCCTTCAGCTGCTGCAGTTCGGTGACGTCCACGGTGTTCTGGACGATGAACGCCACCTGGCCGTCCGGGCCCAGCAGCGGCACGTGCGCCGCCGACCAGTAGCGCATCTCGAATCCGCCGCCGCGGCTGGCCGGCCGCTCGATGGCGTAGGGGATCAGGGGCAGGGAGTCGGCCCGGCCGGTGTCCAGCACCCGCTGGAACGAGGCCCGCAGCCGCCGTCCGCTCTCGCCGCCGTCCGGAAAAGCCTCGAACAGGTTGCGCCCGATCAGCTCCTCGCGCCGGCGCTCCAGCACCGCGCAATAGGCCTCGTTCACCTCCACGTAGCGGAAGTCGCGGTCCAGGATCATGTACGGGCTGGGCAGCACGTGGAACAGCGCGCCAAAGTCCGGCTGGACGGCCGTCGGCTGCAGGCCCTGAAAGCTGGCGTCCATGCCGGTCCGTTCCCCCTTCGGCGCACAACGCGCTAAGGCCAAGCCTGTTCCCGCGCGCCGGCCGCCCCTGCCGGAGCGCCCGGACTCGCCTATATTGACGCCATGCTCGAAGGTCCCCCGTCGCTTACAAATGAGGCTCCGCCCCTGAAAGGCGCCGCGCTCATCAGGGACGAGGTCCGCCGGCTGCCCGACAAGCCGGGCGTCTATCGCATGATCGGCGAAGACGGCGAGGTGCTCTATGTGGGCAAAGCGCGCAGCCTGAAGAAGCGCGTCACCCAGTACGCCCAGGGCCGCTTCCACACCCAGCGCATCGCCCACATGGTCGACGCGACCCGGTCGATGGAGTTCGTCACCACCCGCACCGAGACCGACGCCCTGCTGCTCGAGATCAACCTGATCAAGCAGCTGAAGCCCCGCTTCAACGTCCTGCTGCGCGACGACAAGTCCTTCCCCGAGATCGTCATCCGCCGCGAGCACCCGGCCGCCCAGCTGCGCAAGCACCGCGGCGCCCACACCATCAAGGGCGACTACTTCGGCCCCTTCGCCTCGGCCTATTCGGTCAACAAGACGCTCAACACCCTGCAGAAGGCCTTCCTGCTGCGCTCTTGCTCCGACAGCGTGTACGAGACCCGCACGCGCCCCTGCATGCTGCACCAGATCAAGCGCTGCGCCGCCCCGTGCACCGGCCTCGTCTCGCTTGAGGACTACGGCAAGCTGGTGGACGAGGCCGAGGCCTTCCTGCGCGGCAAGAGCCGGGCGGTGATGCAGCGGATGGCCGCCGAGATGCAGGCCCTCTCCGACGACATGGAGTTCGAGCGCGCCGCGCGCCTGCGCGACCGCATCCGCGCCCTGGCCTCGGTCGCCCAGGAACAGCAGATCAACCCCGAGACCCTGGAGGAGGGCGACGTCTTCGCCCTCCACGCCGAGGGCGGCCAGGCCTGCGTCCAGGTCTTCTTCTTCCGCGCCGGCCAGAACTGGGGCAACCGCGCCTACTTCCCCCGCGTCGACCGCTCCGACGAGGACGCCGACATCATGGGCGCCTTCCTGGGCCAATTCTACGACGACAAGCCGATCCCCAAGGCGATCCTGGTCAATATCGAGCCGGCCGAACGCGAGCTGCTCTGCGAGGCCTTCGCCCAGAAGTCGGGCCGCAAGGTCGAGATCCTGCGCCCCCAGCGCGGCGAGAAGAAGCAGCTGGTCGAGCACGCCTTCACCAACGCCCGCGAGGCCCTGGGCCGCAAGATGGCCGAGAGCTCGGCCCAGTCCAAGCTGCTGGCCGGGGTGTGCGAGGCCTTTGGCCTGGAGGCCATGCCCGAGCGGATCGAGGTCTACGACAACAGCCACATCATGGGCACGAACGCGGTCGGCGGCATGATCGTGGCCGGTCCCGACGGCTTCCAGAAGAGCCAGTACCGCAAGTTCAACATCAAGAGCACCGAGATCACCCCCGGCGACGACTTCGGCATGATGAAGGAGGTGCTGCGCCGCCGCTTCTCGCGCCTGGTCAAGGAAGAGGAGGAGGGGGAGGGCGCCGTCCGCCCCGACCTCGTCCTGCTCGACGGCGGCGCCGGCCAGTTGGCCGCGGCGCTGGAGATCATGGCCGACCTCGGCGTCGACGACATCCCCGTGGTCGGCGTCGCCAAGGGCCTGGACCGCGACGCCGGGATGGAACGCTTCTTCGTCCCCGGGAAGGAGCCCTTCCGCTTCGACCACAAGTCCCCGGTGCTCTACTACCTCCAGCGCCTCCGCGACGAAGCCCACCGCTTCGCCATCGGCAGCCATCGCACGCGCCGGGCCATCGACATGAAGCGCAATCCCCTCGACGAGATCGACGGGGTCGGCCCCGGCCGCAAGCGCGCCCTGCTCCACGCCTTCGGCTCCGCCAGAGGCGTCAGCCGCGCCAGCGTCGACGACCTCGCCAAGGTGGAAGGCGTCAGCCAGCAGCTGGCCGAGCGGATCTACGGCTACTTCCGGAAGGAGTAGGGGCCTACGCCGGCCCCACCCGCCGGCGCGCGCCCTCGAACGCGGCCACGAAGTCCATGAAGGCCCGCACGCGCGGCTCGTGGCGGATGCGCTCGTGGGTGGCCAGCCAGGTCTCCACCTCCATGCCCGGCGTCACCAGGCACAGCGACAGGTCCCGCTCCCGGTCCGGCGTGAAGAACGCGGCCGGCAGCATCACCAGTCCCAGTCCGTGGCGCGCATTCGCCACCATGTTCGACACCGTCGACGACCGGTACTCGAACCGCGCCCTGGGGGCGAACTGCCGGATGATCGGCTCGACCAGCGCATACGGCCCCTCGCCGCAGACGAAGACGTGGTCGTTCAGGTCCGCCATGGACTGCGGCCGGCCGTGCGCCGCGAAATAGGCCTCGGCGCCGAATATCCCGACGGCGGAACCCATCAGCCGCCGCGCCACCACGCCGGCCTCCGCGGGCCGCCCGCCGCCGCGGATGGCCACGTCCGCCTCGCCGCGCGACAGGTCCAGCGTCTCGTCGGTCACGATGACCTCCACGCGCACATGCGGGTACTGGGCGCTGAACTCCCGCAGCGCCGGGGCCAGGCCGTAGTTGGCGATGATCTCGTTGGTGGTCACCCGCAGCGTCCCAGAGACCCGCCGCGCCTCGGCGCGAGCCGCCGACTCCAGATCGCGCGCGGCCGCCTCCACGGCCTCGAACCGCGCCATCAGCGCCTGACCCTGGTCGGTCAGGTGAAGGCCCGCCGCGCTGCGCTCGAACAGGCTCGCGCCCAGGGCCGCCTCCAGCGCGGCGATGCGGCGGCCGATCGTCGGCTGGCTCACCTTCAGCGCCCGCGCGGCGGCCAGGGCGCTGCCGCTGCGCGCCGCGGCCAGCACGAAGCGCACATCGTTCCAGTCGAACTCGGCCATGCTCAACATTTCTGTAGAGCCTAGGCTCAAGCTTGTCGATTGAGCGCTAACGTTCGCGCAACTATTCGGACGCCGCGACGAAGGACCTGCGACGTGAAACTCTACTACGATCCCATCTCGACCACCTCGCGGCCGGTCATGCTGTTCCTCGCGGAACACGACCTGCCGGCAGAGCTCGTGCGGGTGGAGATCCTCGCCGGCGAGATCCGCAGCGAGGCCTTCGCGGCGCTCAACCCCAATTGCGCCGTACCGGTGCTGGAGCACGACGGCTTCGTCCTGACCGAAGGCTCGGCCATCCTCAAATACCTGGCCGACCTCGCCGGCTCGAAGACCTATCCGGCCGAGCTGCGCGCCCGCGCCCGGGTCAACGCGGCCATGGACTGGTTCAACACCGGCCTCTCCAAGGACCTGAACGGCGACTACGTCTATCCGCGCCTGCTGCCCGAGACCGCGCTGCCGCCCGCCCTGCAGGCCGAGGTCTCCCGCCGCGGGCTGGAGCGGGCGCAGCACTGGCTCCGCGTCCTCGACAGTCACATGCTGGGCGATAGCCCGTACGTCTGCGGCGCGGAGCTCTCCATCGCCGACTACCTGGGCGCGGTCTACGTCGGCCTGTCGCAGGCCGTCGCCTTCGACGTGACGCCCTGGCCCAAGGTGGCCGGGTGGATGGACCGGATGCGCGCCCGGCCCGCCTGGGACGAGGTCCACGCCGCCTTCTACGGCTTCGCCGCCTCCCGCCGGGAGCTCCGCGAGGCCGGCTGAGCCGCCCCGTCCCTGTCTCTTATA